>NZ_JAVIIV010000015.1:0-178716 GCF_033977215.1 Mesorhizobium humile | reverse complement strand
GGCATGGATCCTCGGGTCTGCGCGCGTCGCTTCGCTCCTTGCTCCGCCCGTGGATGACGACCGCGATAGGCATCTCGGCCAATCGCCGAGGCGTGGGATCTGCCAACGCACTTTAGCCAACCGGAGCCTGCGGGCCGGTTCGGCCCAAACCCCTATAAAATTCCTATATCTTTCCCACCCGCCCCGTCTCGAACCTTTATGGCGATCGGGTCCATATTTCCCTTCGAAAAGCGCTTTGATCGCCGTCGCCGCCAAAGGTGAGGCGCATCCGCGTAAAGTTTTTATCTCGCCGGCATCAGGCAAGAAAAACACAAGTTGAAAACAAGGAACACCTGCAATGGACCTCATCGTTCTCGGGATCGGGATTTTATTCTTCGCCCTGTCCTTAGCCTACGTCAAAGCCTGCGACAGAATCTGAGAAAGGGCCGTACCATGCTTTTCGACTACATCCTCGGCGGCGCGGTGACCTTGTTCCTGCTTGCCTACCTCACCTACGCGCTCATCCGCCCAGAGCGCTTTTGATCGGTACCCGGAGAGCCCATCATGACTATAAATGGCTGGATACAGATCATCATCTATTGCGGGATCCTGCTTTTGCTCGTGAAGCCGCTCGGCGGCTACATGTACCGCGTCTTCAGCGGTGATCGCACCTTGCTGTCGCCGGTGCTCGTCCCCATCGAGCGTGGCCTCTATCGCCTGGCCGGCACAAGCGACAGGGAAGAACAGCACTGGGCCGTCTATGCGACGGGCATGCTGCTCTTCAACCTCGCCGGCCTGCTGGTCCTTTACGCGCTGCAGCGGCTGCAGGGCGTTCTGCCCTACAATCCGGCCGGCATGAGCGCGGTCGACCCTGAGCTAGCCTTCAACACCGCCGCCAGCTTCGTTACCAACACCAACTGGCAGAACTACGGCGGCGAAAGCACGATGTCCTATCTCGTGCAGATGGCCGGTCTCACCGTCCAGAACTTCGTCTCGGCCGCCACCGGTATCGCCATCGCGGTTGCCTTGATCCGCGGCTTCGCGCGCGCCTCGGGCAAGTCGATCGGCAATTTCTGGGTCGATCTGACCCGCTGCACGCTCTACCTGCTCCTGCCTATGTGTATCGTGCTGACGCTGGTCTATGTTTGGCTGGGCATCCCGCAGACGCTTGGTCCGTATGTCGATGCCACCACGCTGGAAGGTGCCAAGCAGACCATCGCGCTCGGACCGGTCGCATCGCAGGTCGCCATCAAGATGCTCGGTACCAATGGCGGCGGCTTCTTCAACGCCAATGCCGCGCATCCGTTCGAGAATCCGGACGCGATCTCCAACCTGATCCAGATGCTGACGATCTTCGTGCTGGGCGCTGGCCTCACCAACGTCTTCGGCCGCATGGTCGGCAGCGAGCGCCAGGGCTGGGCGATCCTCGCCTCCATGGGCGTGCTGTTCATCGCCGGCGTCATCGTCTGCTACTGGGCCGAGGCTGCCGGCAACCCGCTGGTTCACGCGCTGGGCATCGACGGCGGCAACATGGAAGGCAAGGAGACGCGCTTCGGCATCGCCCTGTCGACACTGTTCGCGGTCATTACCACCTCCGCCTCCTGCGGCGCGGTCAATGCCATGCATGACTCGTTTACCGCGCTTGGCGGCATGATCCCGATCATCAACATGCAGCTCGGCGAGGTGATCGTCGGCGGCGTCGGCGCCGGCTTCTACGGCATCCTGATGTTCGTCGTCGTCGCCGTCTTCGTCGCCGGCCTGATGGTCGGCCGCACGCCGGAATATCTCGGCAAGAAGATCGAAGCCAAGGAGGTCAAGATGGCGATGCTGGCCATTCTGTGCCTGCCGCTGGCGATGCTCATCTTCACGGCAATCGCCGTGGTCCTGCCGAGCGCGGTGGCCTCGATGGCCAATGGCGGCCCGCACGGCTTCTCCGAGGTCCTCTATGCCTACACGTCGTCGGCCGCCAATAACGGCTCCGCCTTTGCCGGCCTCACCGGCAACACGCCCTGGTTCAACCTCACGGGTGCTATCGGCATGCTGATGGGCCGCTTCCTGGTCATCATTCCGGCTTTGGCCATCGCCGGCTCGCTGGCCGCCAAGAAGACCGTGCCCGCCTCCGCCGGCACCTTCCCGACCGACGGCACGCTGTTCGTCGGCCTCCTGGTCGGCGTCATCGTCATCGTCGGCGGCCTCACCTTCTTTCCGTCGCTCGCCGTCGGTCCGATCGTCGAGCATCTGGCGATGATCCACGGACAGACCTTCTGAGATGACCATGCCCTGGTTCAACCAGATACGTCGGGACGACCGTCACCAGACCGGTGACGGAGCCCCCGACAACGGAAGGGACGAGAAGCCTCGTCCTTTCCCGACGCTTTCAACCTTTCTCGGCATGGCGGCCGTGCTGTTCGTGCTGTGGCTGCTGGCCACCGGCCTTCCGCACCTGTTCCCGAAGACCGAACACCCGGCGCCGTCCAACATAACCGATACCGGAGCCCGAAAATGAGCCAATCCAAATCCGCGAGCATTATGGATGCCCGCATCCTGGTGCCCGCGATCGGCGGCGCCTTCCGCAAGCTTGATCCGCGCACGCTGGTCAGGAATCCGGTGATGTTCGTCGTTGCGGTCGTCTCGCTGCTCACCACAGTGCTTTTCATCCGCGACCTGGTCACCGGCAGCGGCGATCTCGGTTTCACCCTGCAGATCATCATCTGGCTGTGGTTCACCGTGCTGTTCGCCAATTTCGCCGAGGCCGTAGCCGAGGGCCGTGGCAAGGCGCAGGCCGACTCGCTGCGCAAGGCGCGCACCGAGACCCAGGCCAAGCTGCTCGTCAACGGCGACCGCACCAAATTCAAGCTGGTCCCCGGCACCAGCCTGAAGGTCGGCGATGTCGTGCTGGTCGAGGCCGGCGACATCATCCCGTCCGACGGCGAGGTGATCGAAGGCGTGGCCTCCGTCAACGAAGCCGCGATCACCGGCGAATCCGCGCCCGTCATCCGCGAATCCGGCGGCGACCGCTCCGCCGTCACCGGCGGCACCCAGGTTCTGTCGGACTGGATCCGCGTGCGCATCTCAGCCGCATCCGGCCACACCTTCCTCGACCGCATGATCTCGCTGGTTGAGGGCGCCGAGCGCCAGAAGACACCGAACGAGATCGCGCTCAACATCCTGCTTGTCGGCATGACGTTGATCTTCGTGCTGGCCACCGCGACCATTCCGAGCTTCGCTTCCTATTCCGGCGGCTATATCCCGGTGACGATCCTCGTTGCGCTCTTCGTCACGCTGATCCCGACCACGATCGGCGCGCTGCTGTCGGCCATCGGCATCGCCGGCATGGATCGTCTCGTGCGCTTCAACGTGCTTGCCATGTCCGGCCGCGCCGTCGAGGCCGCCGGCGACGTCGACACGCTTCTCCTCGACAAAACCGGCACCATCACGCTCGGCAACCGCCAGGCAACCGAGTTCCGTCCGGTCAAGGGCGTCACCGAGCAGGAATTGGCTGATGCGGCACAGCTCGCCTCTTTGGCCGACGAGACGCCGGAAGGCCGCTCCATCGTCGTGCTGGCCAAGGAGAAATACGGCATCCGTGCCCGCGACATGGCCACGCTGCATGCGGCTTTCGTACCCTTCACCGCGCAGACCCGCATGAGCGGCGTCGACATCGACGGTTCGTCCGTGCGCAAGGGCGCCGTCGACGCGGTGCTCGCCCATGTCAGCCAGGCGACGACGGCCGCTCACGGAACCCGTCCGACCAGCGACACCATCCGCGATCTGCAGGCCATCGCCGCCGAGATCGCCAAGGCCGGCGGCACGCCGCTCGCCGTCGAGCGCGACGGCCGCCTGCTCGGCGTCGTCCACCTCAAGGACATCGTCAAGGGCGGCATAGCCGAGCGTTTCGCGGAGCTGCGCAAGATGGGCATCCGCACAGTGATGATCACCGGCGACAACCCGCTCACCGCCGCGGCCATCGCCGCCGAAGCCGGCGTCGACGACTTCCTCGCCCAGGCCACGCCCGAGAACAAGCTGTCGCTGATCCGCGAGGAACAGGCCAAGGGCAAGCTGGTCGCCATGTGTGGCGACGGCACCAACGACGCGCCTGCGCTCGCCCAGGCCGATGTCGGCGTCGCCATGAACACCGGCACCGTCGCCGCGCGCGAGGCCGGCAACATGGTCGACCTCGACAGCGACCCGACCAAGCTGATCGAGATCGTCGAGATCGGCAAGGCGCTGCTGATGACGCGCGGCTCGCTGACGACCTTCTCGATCGCCAACGACGTGGCCAAGTACTTCGCCATCATCCCCGCGATGTTCGCGGTCTTCTACGTCGCGCCCGGCCAGTCCACCGGTCCGCTGCAGGCGCTCAACATCATGCATCTGGCGACGCCGCAAAGCGCAATCTTGTCGGCCATCATCTTCAACGCGCTGATCATCATCGCGCTGATCCCGCTGTCGCTGAAGGGCGTGAAATACCGCGCCATCGGCGCCGGCTCGCTGCTCACCCGCAACCTGCTGGTCTATGGCCTCGGCGGCATCGTCGTGCCGTTCGTCGGCATCAAGGCGATCGACCTGATCGTCACGGCCCTCGGCCTCGCATAAGGATTGACCCTGATGTTCAAGCAACTCAGACCCGCTTTTGTCATGATCGTCTTCTTCACGGTGCTGACCGGCCTCATCTATCCGATCGGCATGACCGGCATCGCCCAGGCGCTGTTTCCGGCCCAGGCCAATGGCAGCCTCATCCAGAAAGATGGCAAGGTCATCGGCTCCAGCCTGATCGGCCAGGCTTTCGCCGGCGACCGCTATTTCCATGGCCGGCCGTCGGCAGCCGGCGACGGTTACAACGCCGCCTCCTCAGGCGGCTCGAATCTCGGCCCGACAAATCCCAAGCTCATCGAGCGCATCAAGGGCGACGCCGGGAAGCTGAAGACCGAGAACCCGAACCAGCCGGTGCCGATGAACCTCGTCACCACCTCGGGCAGCGGCCTCGATCCCGACATCAGCCCGGAGGCCGCCTATTTCCAGGTGCCGCGCGTCGCCAAGGCCCGCGGTGTGGACGAGGCCAAGGTGAAGGCGCTCGTCGACAGCCATGTCGAGGATCGCGAGCTCGGCATCCTCGGCGAGCCGGTGGTCAACGTGCTTGCGCTGAACCTGGCGCTGGACGAGCTGAAGTAATCCCGCCCGCGCCGGGGATCGACACGATCCCCGGCGCAATTCATGATTGGACCTGATGCCGGACGACAGGACCGACCCGAAGAACCGACCCTCCCCCGACGCGCTCCTCGAGCATGCCGAGCGCGAGGGCCGTGGCCGTCTGCGCATATTTCTCGGCGCCGCGCCCGGCGTCGGCAAGACCTACGAGATGCTGATGGCGGGCCGCGCCCGCCGCGCCGACGGCACCGATGTCGTGATCGGCATCGTCGAGACGCACGGCCGCAAGGAAACCCAGGCCCTGGTCGACGGCTATGAGGTGATCCCGCGCCGCCTGGTCGAGTATCGCGGCCAAACCCTCGACGAGATGGACATCGACGCCATCCTGAAGCGGCGCCCTGCGCTGGTCCTGGTCGACGAGCTTGCCCACACCAACGCGCCCGGTAGCCGGCATCCCAAACGCTATCTCGATGTGCAGGAGATCCTTGCGCAAGGCATCGACGTCTACACCACGCTCAACATCCAGCATGTCGAAAGCCTGAACGACGTCGTCGCCCAGATCACGCGCGTCCGGGTGCGCGAGACGGTTCCCGATTCCATCCTCGACGAGGCCGACGACATCGAGATCATCGACCTCACTCCCGACGACCTGATCAAACGGCTGCAGGACGGCAAGGTCTATTTCCCCAACACCGCGCAGCGCGCGATCGAGAATTACTTTTCGCCGGGCAATCTGACGGCGCTGCGCGAGCTGGCCTTGCGCCGCACGGCCCAGCGCGTCGACGAGCAACTGCTCAACCACATGCAGTCGCACGCCATTCCGGGGCCTTGGGCCGCCGGCGAGCGGGTTCTCGTCTGCGTCGACTCGCAACCTGGCGGAGCGGCCCGCATCCGCTATGCGCGCCGGCTCGCCGACCGGCTGCGCGCGCCCTGGACGGCGCTGCATATCGACACGCCACGCCTGGCAGGCCTATCCGAGGACGACAAGGACCGCCTGGCGATGAACCTGCGCCTTGCCGAGCAGCTCGGCGCCGAGGTGACGACCATCCCCGGCCAGAACGTTGCCCAGGACATCGTGCACCACGCGACGGCGAACAACTTCACCCATATCGTCATCGGCAGGCCGACCCGCTCGCGCTGGCGGGAACTGATCGAGGGCTCGCTCACCTATGATCTGATCCGCAATGCCGGCGACATCAGCGTTCACGTCATTTCGGGAACCGAGCGAAATAAAGAGGCGCCATCAAGGAGGGTCGGCACGGCGACGGAACAGAGGCCGTTTGATGTCTGGCCTTACCTGCTTGCCACCGCCTATGTCACAGGTTCGTTGGCGGTCAGCACGGTTCTCGATCAGTTTCTCGACGTTCGCAATCTAGCGATCGTCTTTCTACTGGCGGTGCTGACATCGGCCGTGACCTCAGGACTCTGGCCGGCGCTGTACGCCTGTCTCGTCAGTGCCCTTGCCTTCAACTTCTTTTTCCTTCCGCCGCGTTACACGCTGACGATCAGAGATCCAGAGAGCATCGTCGCATTCTGCGTCTTCCTCGTTGTCGCCGTCATCGCCAGCAATCTGACCGCGCGCGTGCAGCGCCAGGCGGTCGCCGCGCGTTCGCGCGCACGCGCAACGGAGGATATCTATTCCTTCTCGAAAAAGCTCGCGGGCGCCGGCACGCTCGACGACGTGTTGTGGGCCACCGCCTTCCAGATCGCTTCGATGCTGAAAGTCCGCGTGGTGCTGCTGCTGCCCGAAAACGGCACGATCACCGTGAAGGCCGGCTACCCGCCCGACGACACGCTGGCCGAGGCCGACATCGCGGCGGCCCGCTGGGCCTGGGAGCACAACCGCGCCGCCGGCCGCGGCGCCGACACCTTGCCGGGCGCAAAACGTCTCTACCTCCCCTTGCGGACGGGGCGGACCGCGATCGGCGTGGTCGGCCTCGACAACGACAAGCAAGGGCCGCTGCTGACGCCCGAGCAGCAGCGGCTGCTCGACGCCCTGGCCGACCAGGCAGCGGTCGCCATCGAGCGCGTCCAGCTCGTCGCCGATGTCGACCGCGCCAGGCTGGCCGCCGAAGCGGACCGGTTGCGCTCGGCGCTGCTCACCTCGATCTCGCATGACCTCAAGACGCCGCTTGCCGCGATCCTGGGCGCGGCCGGCACGCTGAAGGAATTCGCGCCGGCGCTGCCGGAAAAGGATCGCGCGGACCTGCTGGCGACGGTTGTCAGCGAGGCGGAACGGCTGAACCGCTTCATCGCCAATCTGCTCGACATGACCAGGATCGAGTCGGGCGCGATGGAGCCGAACCACGCATTCCACTATGTCGGCGACGTCGTCGGATCGGCGTTGAACCGGGCGCAGAAGATCACCGCCGAGCACAGAATAGAGACCGACATTCCGGCCGACCTGCCGATGCTGCGGCTTGATCCGGTTCTGTTCGAGCAGGCATTGTTCAACCTCCTCGACAATGCCGCCAAATACGCCTCGCCCGGCTCGGCCATCCGGCTGCAGGCCTGGGTCGACAATGGCGCCGTCATCCTGCAGGTGATGGACGAGGGACCGGGCATCCCGCCGGATGATCTGGAACGGATATTCGACACCTTCTACCGTGTGCGCAAGCGCGACCAGGTGCGCGCCGGCACGGGCCTCGGCCTGTCGATCAGCCGTGGCTTCATCGAGGCGATGGGCGGCACGATCGCGGCCGCCAACCGCACCGATCGTCCGGGCGCGATCTTCACCATCCGCATGCCGGTGCCGGCTGAGTTGCCAGCGCTGGGCACGCCCCTTACGGACGATGCGGCATGACAAATCAGACCGTTTCCATATTGGTCGTCGACGACGAACCGCCGATCCGCAAATTGCTGCGCGTCGGCCTCGGCAGCCAGGGCTACACGGTCTCCGAGGCGCCGAACGCCAAGGCGGCTATCGAACTCATGCAGATCGAACGGCCCGACCTTATCCTGCTCGATCTCGGCCTGCCCGGCATGACCGGCCTCGATCTGCTCGGCAAATGGCGCGCCGACGGCCTCGACGTTCCGGTCGTCATCCTGTCCAGCCGCACCGACGAGGCCGGTATCGTCTCGGCGCTAGAGCTCGGCGCCGACGACTACGTGACCAAGCCTTTCGGCATGAACGAGCTGATCGCGCGCATCCGCGTGGCGCTGCGCCACAAATTCCAGCAGCAGGGTGAGAAGCCGGTATTCCATACCGGTGACCTCTCCGTCGACCTGGTCAAGCGCATCGTCAAGGTCGAGGGCAAGGAAGTGAAACTGTCGCCCAAGGAATACGACATCCTGCGCATGCTCGTGCAGTATGCCGGCAAGGTGCTGACGCACCAGTTCCTGATGAAGCAGATCTGGAACGACTCGACCGATGTCCAGTATCTCAGGGTCTATGTGCGCCAGCTGCGCCAGAAGATCGAGAAGACCCCGGACCAGCCACGCTACATCATCACCGAGACCGGCGTCGGCTACCGCCTGCGTGAGGTGGACGGAAACGAATAAGGCGACCGGCTTTCGCCGATCGCCCTCAAAACGAATATCCTCGTTTCGCCGATCAATCCGCCGATAAATCCGCCGTCCGGGCGAGCGCGCTGCCGAAGCCGTTGAGCGAGATGGTGAAGGAGATCGGCTGCGTCGTGACGGCCGCCGTGGCGTTCAGCGCGGTGCCGTTCTGCATGAGCGGCGTGGTATCGGCATCGAACGCCGCCGGCACCAGGCAACCCACCGCCTGGCAGGTGTTGAATTGCAGCGTGCCGTCCAGCTTCTTGTCGTCGATCTCGAGCGAAATGCCATTGGCCAAGGCAAGCCCGAAGGGCAGCGCCAGCGTGCCGGTTGAGTCCTGGCCGGTCTTGGTCGTCAATTCGACTGCCAACAGCCGCTGGCCGCTCTGCTTGTTGAACTGCTGATGCGACAGGCTGCAGACCTTGTTGGCGCCGGTGACCTGGCAGTTGACCGTCCAGTCGCCATGCGTTTCCGAAAGCGCCGAGGGCCGCCAGGCAGCTGCGGCTTGACCGCGCCGGCGGACTGGGCCGCGGGCGCCACCTTGTCGCCCTTGTTCTGCGCGGCAAGCGCAGGCATGCCTGCGATACCCGCAGCAACCGCCAATATTGCGACGGTCAAACTATACCTGCTTGTCATGCAAACCCTCTTCACCAATCGGCCAGTCACGCACACGGGACGGAGCCGCGCGATAGAGCCGCCATTCCAGCACCGCCATCAAGTGCGATGCTGGATCACGCGCCGGATTTTCTTTGGCATGACAATCGATCAACTGACCATGGCACATCCCCACACACGTCCTATATCATGGGGAGGTTTTCATGCGGGTAAGGAAGCGATGTCGCGGTCTCGCCTATCGGCATTTCTGCTATTGGCTGTCCTGGCGAGCGCTGGCTTGGTGGGTATGATTTCCTGCGCCTCTGCGCAGGTCGTCATCCCGACGAATCGCAATGCATTGGTGCAGCAGAACCAGCTGCAGCAGTTGCAGAACCAGCTGCAACGGCAGCAATACCAGCAGCAACAGCAATTGTATCGCGAGCTTGACCGGCAAAGCGTGCCCAAGCCCCGGCCCGATGTGCCGGTGTATGGCCAGACATGTCGAATGGAAGCAGTCGGCAACACGATTTCACGGGTTTGCCGCTGACATTTCGCTTTTTTCAGTTTATTAGCCGACTTACTTGCTGGCAAAATGCCGGATTGCAAGGGCGGTGGTTCTGGAGCAATTCCCGGAAAAGTGTGACACGGTTTTCCGTCAGGAATTGCGTCAAAACTAAAGAGATAGAGCGGTTCGCCGTTTCCGTGAAACGGTGAAACGCTCTAGGGTTTGCAGAGGGAAGGTTTTTGCCCGCGCGGATAGCGTGTGCGGCAGGGATGCTGCTCTCACCGGAATTTGGGATGGCAACAACCAAGAAGAAAGCAGTTCGCAGAGCCAAGAAAGGCCAACGGATCCGCCAGGTGGCGGCCATTCCGTATCGGGTGCGAGAGGACGGCAGCCTCGAAGTGTTGCTGGTCACCTCACGCACCACGCGGCGCTTCATCGTGCCAAAGGGTTGGCCGATGAAAGGCAAGAGCGGGCGCAAGGCGGCAACGATCGAAGCCCAGGAAGAAGCCGGCGTTCTCGGCAGGACGCTGAAGCAGCCTGCCGGCACCTATTCCTATTGGAAACGTATGACCAACGGCTTCATTCGCGTGGACGTTGCGGTCTATCTGCTTGAGGTAACCGAGGAGCTGGCCGACTGGCGGGAAGCCGCGAACCGGCACCGCGCATGGCTGCCGCCGACGGATGCTGCCTTGCTCATCGACGAGCCGGAGCTTTCGACGCTGCTTAGGGATTTGACTGTTCCGGCGGCCGATCCGGCATAGCGGCTTCGCCGGCTCGGCGTCGCGGTTCCGCCTGTTGCCCACATTCGCGGCTTGACTCATACATATCCCGGCGGTTATACGTCAATCAATAGCCAACGGGTTATTGATTGTGATGACCACCGCGCACGATATGCTGTTCAGGACGCTTGCCGATCCGACAAGGCGCGCCATCTTCGAACGTCTCTGCCGTCAGGGCGAGCAGACGGTTGGAGCGCTGACCGCGCAGGCCGGCGTATCGCAGCCGGCGGTGTCGAAGCATCTGGGCGTCCTCAAGGAGGCGGGACTGGTGCGAGACCGCCATGAAGGGCGCCAGACCCATTACAGCGCCCAGCTCAAGGCGCTGGCGCCGTTGATGGACTGGACGCGCGACATGGCGGGGTTTTGGGAAAGCCGGTTTGACGATCTGGAGGATCTGCTCAAAAGGATGGATCAATGAATGAAGCCGCAACGCGCTCCGTCATTGTCGAGCGCGAGATACCTTTTCCGCCGGAAAAGATCTGGCGCGCGCTCACCCAACCGCATCTCATCGAGGAGTGGCTGATGAAGAACAGCTTCAAGCCGGTCGTGGATCATCGCTTCAGCCTGAACGCCGAATGGGGCGGTGTCGACTGCCAGGTGCGGACGGTCGAGCCCAACAGGACCCTGTCCTACAGCTGGGACACCAAGGATCTCGAGAGCGTCGTCACCTGGACGCTCACCCCGACGGGCAAGGGCACGCTTCTGCGCATGGAGCAGGTCGGCTTCCGCACCGACCAGGAGCCGTACTACCGCGGCGCCACGGTGGGCTGGAAGCGCAACTTCGCGGCCCTGGAGCAGCTGCTTTCGCGGATCGACTGACCTCCGCCGAAGCTTCAAAGGACAGACACGGTCCTGGCGGGGCGGCAAACCGCGGGCGTAAGCAATGGAGACACGAAAATGAAGATCAAGCTGACCAGCATCTATGTCGACGACCAGGAAAAGGCCCTTGGCTTCTATACCGAAATTCTGGGCTTCACCAAGAAAGCCGACTTCACCAATGGACCGTTTCGCTGGTTGACGGTCACCTCGCCTGACGATCCGGACGGCACCGAGCTGCAGCTGGCGCTCAACGACAATCCGGCGGCAAAGACCTATCAGCAGGCCATCTTCAAGCAGGGCCAGCCGGCGCTGATGCTGTTCACCGATGACATCCAGGCCGACCATGAGCGCATCAAGGCCAACGGCGGCAGCTTTGCCATGGCGCCGACCGCAGTGACCGGCGCCACCATCGCTCAGCTTAACGACACCTGCGGCAACCTCATTCAGCTTTCGCAGCTGGCGCGCTGGTAGGCAGCTCGATCCGTCTCGTCATTTAAGGGAGGTTAGATTGAACTGGAGCAAATGGATCAGGCAGCTTCATCGCTGGCTGTCGATCATCTTCACCGTCACCGTCATTGCCAACTTCGCCGCCATGGCCATGGGCCCGCCGCCCGCCTGGATCGTCTATTCGCCGTTGATCCCGCTTTTCCTGCTGCTGTTCAGCGGGCTCTACATGTTCGTGCTGCCCTATGCCGCCGGCCGCCGCGGCGAGCCGGCGGGCGAGCGCACGGGATCGGCCTGATGGCGAAGGCGAAAGCAAAGACTGCCGCGTCTCCGGACAAGGAGCCCGTCCTGCTTTCAGGCGGCAACCCGCAGATCGCCAAGGGCTATGGCGACGCGCCCGTGCAGGCCTATATCGCTGCGATGCCGGGCTGGAAGAGCGAGGTCGGGCGCCGGCTCGACCAGCTTATCATGCAGGCCGTCCCCAATGCGCAGAAGGCCGTCAAATGGAACTCTCCATTCTACGGCATGGAGGGCGAGGGCTGGTTCCTCGGCATCCATTGCTTCGCCAGATACATCAAGGTGGCGTTCTTCCGTGGAATGTCGCTGAAGCCCGTGCCCCCCGTCGAATCCAGGAGCAGGGACACGCGCTATTTCCACATCCATGAGGACGACCGGCTTGACGAGGAGCAGTTCGTATCCTGGGTCAAGCAGGCGAGCCAGCTGCCTGGCGAGCGGATGTAAGCGCACGAAAGATCAAGCGCCGTCTCCCTGAAAGGGACATGGTGGCGATCTCTTATCCAACTTCAAGGGAGAAACGGACATGCAACAAGGCGACACGCAGGACGGCAAGTCTCCATCCGAGCTGATCGACGCAAGGATCGAGGAGCTCGGCGACTGGCGCGGCGAGACGCTTGCCCGGCTCCGCGCCCTGATCAGGCAGGCCGCGCCGGAAGCCGTCGAGACATGGAAATGGCGCGGCGTGCCGGTCTGGGAGGACGCCGGCATGATTTGCACCGGCGAGACCTACAAGGCCGTCGTCAAGCTGACCTTCGCCAGGGGCGCGGCGCTGCCCGATCCCAAGAAGCTCTTCAACTCCAGCCTCGAAGGCAACACCCGGCGCGCCATCGATTTCAAGGAAGGCGACAAGATCGACGCTGATGCCCTGAAGGCGCTCGTTCGCGAAGCCGTGGCCCTCAACAAATCCAGGACCAAGCGCTGAGGCGGCTGCCCCTCGGCGCTATCGGATTGATGTTGCCGGCTTTTTCTTCTGTGTCCTCGCACTGCGGACCGATACTATGCACAAAATATCGGCATCACGCAGCGTAAGCGGCCTTCTGTAGCTGAGCAATAACTCATGAAACAAATACTGGACAAATTTATCGGCTGTTAAGCCAGGCGCGTTATCTGGATTGGTGTCGCCAGTAACTGGACGACATGCGGGGAAGAACATCGTCTCAACCGACGGATGAGCCAGTCGGACAGACACCGAGGGAGCCAGCGCAAGCTCCATGGGAATGGGATGAAGCTCTCATCGACCGATGCCGGCCAGCGTCTCATCGGACTGGTCTGGCCGTTCGTCGCGGTCGTCCTGATCCAGGCACTGGTTGCGACGCTCAGCCTCCACACGCTGTCAGCCGTCCGCGCCTATGTCGGCGGCGAGAGCCAATGGTCGAAGGGGCAGAAACACGCCATCTATTTCCTGAGCCTCTATGCCGACACCGGCCGGGAAGAGTATTTCAGCGAGTATCGTCAAGCCATCGCCGTGCCGTTGGCCGACCGCGCCGCGCGGCTGGCGCTCGACCAGGCCGAGCCCGACACGAATGCCGCCCGGCTCGGCTTTCTCGGTGGCAACAACCACCCCGACGATGTCGCCAGCCTGATCTGGCTATACCGGAATTTCCGTGGCGTGAGCTATCTCGATACCGCGATCCGCCACTGGACGGCGGCCGACGAGATGATCCTCGCCATTGAAAGCCTCGGCGACGACATGCATCGAAATCTCGAAAAGGGGCCGGCATCCGCGGCCGAGATCAGCCTCTGGAAGGCGCAGATCCACCAGCTCGATCGCCGGGTCGGGCCGCTGTCCAAAGCATTTTCCGACAGTCTCGGCGAGGGATCGCGCTTCATCAAGATGGTGCTGACGGCGGCCAATCTCGCCACCGCCGCCCTGCTTATCGTGCTCGCCGTCTGGCGCACGCGCAAGCTGATGAAACAGCGCCAGGCCTTCCAGAACGCCCTCAACGCCGAGCGCGAGCGTGCCCAGATCACATTGGCCTCGATCGGCCAGGCTGTCATCAGCACCGATGCCGAGGGACGGCTGGACTATATGAATGCCGGAGCGGAAAGGCTGCTTGCCTGCTCGCTCGCCGCCGCCAAGGGCAGATCGGTCGCCTCATTGTTCCGGCTCGTCGACAAGGACAGCGGCGTCGAGGAGACCGATCTGGTCCCGCGCCTGCTGGCGGGCGAGCCGCGCCGCTCCAATGTGCGCCCGCAGCTTCTGGAGCGCGCCGACGGTTCGGTCGTGCCGGTGGCGCTGAACGGCGCGCCGCTGATCGTCTCCGGCGCGATCCTCGGTTGCGTCCTGGCCCTGCATGACATGACGCGCGAGCAGGATTATATCGAGCGCCTGTCGTGGCAGGCGTCGCATGATGCGCTGACCGGTCTCGTCAACCGCCGCGACTTCGAGAACCGTCTGGCAGGCGCGATCTCCGAGGCGCCGGAAAGCCCGCGCCGGCACGCGCTGATGTATCTCGATCTCGATCAGTTCAAGCTGGTCAACGATACGTGCGGCCATGCCGCCGGCGACCAGTTGCTGCGCCAGATCTCGGTGCTGCTCGCCAATGAGCTGCCGCCCGGCGACATCCTGGCGAGACTGGGCGGCGACGAGTTCGGCGTCCTGCTCTTCGACTGCGATGCCGATTGCGCCGCCGCCACGGCCGAACGGTTGCGCGCCACGGTCCAGGACCTGCATTTCTCCTGGGAAGGGCGTCCCTTCAACATCAGCGTCAGCATCGGCATGGTCGAAATCGCTAATGTCGGCATGACGCTGGAGGAGGTGCTGCGCGCCGCCGACGTCGCCTGCTACATGGCCAAGGAAAAGGGCCGCAACCGCGTCCAGCTCCACAGCGACGGCGACTCGGCACTTCGCGAGCGCTTCGGCGAGATGGCCTGGGTGCAGCGCCTGCATGCCGCGCTGGACGAGAACCGCTTCAGGCTGCATGCGCAGGAGATCGCGCCGCTGCGGGACGATATCGCCGAGCCGGGCGCGCATATCGAAATCCTGCTCAGGCTGACCGACGAGGACGGCAGCTTCATCACCCCCCAGAGCTTCATCCCGGCGGCGGAGCGCTACGGATTGATGCCGGCGATCGATCGCTGGGTGGTGCGCAACGCCTTCGCCACACTAGCGGCCAGACGCACCGATCCCCGCGCGACCCCGATATCCACCTGCGCGATCAATCTCTCCGGCGCCACTTTCGGCGACGAGACGTTCCTCGGCTTCATGCGCGAGCAGTTCGCCGCGCATGCCATTGCGCCCGAAACGATCTGCCTGGAGATCACCGAGACGAGCGCCATCGCCAATCTCACCGAGGCCATGCGTTTCATTGCCGACCTGCGCGGGCTGGGCTGCCGCTTCGCGCTCGACGATTTCGGCTCCGGCATGTCGTCCTTCGCCTACCTGAAGCATCTGCCGGTCGACTATCTCAAGATCGACGGCGGCTTCGTCAAGGACATGCTCGACGACCGCATCGATCGCGCCATGGTCGAGATGATCCATCATATCGGCAAGGTGACGGGGAAACGCACCATAGCCGAATTCGTCGAAAGCGACGGCATCGTCGAAGCCTTGAAAGCGATCGGCGTCGATTACGCGCAGGGCTATGCCATAGCCAGGCCGCAGCCATTCGATGCGACGACGGTTCTGGGCACCCGGCCGGGTGCAAGGGCGGACGCGTGGGAAGGCGTGGCGCGGGCCTTGCGCCGCAAGGCGGGCTAAAGCATGTCTCCCGAAAGTGGTCCCGGTTTCGGGACAAAGACATTCTTAAGATCAAAGACTTAAAGCAGGTTGCGTGAATCCTTTTTCACGCGACCTGCTTTAAGCGCTTCCCTTCCCGGATCCGGCCTGCCGTTCCAACAGGATCGTCGGCTTCTCGTGATAGGTGGTGCGCAAGATTTCCCGATAGCCGTTCTTCTCGGCCACCTTCTTCGAACCGCCGTTTTCCGGATCGATGATGCAGACGGTTCTCGCCTGTCCGAGCGCCTCGTCGCTCCAGGCGACGATCCGCCCGACGACTTCGCTCGCAAGCCCCTGGCCATGCGTCTCCGAGGCCAGCGCCCAGCCCGCCTCCGGCACGCCTTCGATCGACGGCTCGATCTCACGCTTCAGATCGTGGAACCCGGCCTCGCCGATGAAGCGCCCCGTCTTCTTGTCCTCGATCGCCCAGAATCCATAGCCGATCAGCGACCACAGGCCGGCATGGCGCAGGAAGCGCATCCAGCTCTCCTCCCGCGTGCGCGGCTTGCCGCCGATGAAGCGGGTGACGGCAGGCTCAGCCCACATGGCGGCATAGGTCTCGAAATCGTCCAGCCTGTGCGGCCGCAGAACGGTGCGCGCCGTCTCGAGGATCGGCACGCCGGCTTCCGTCTTGATGCTCATGGCATTCCCCTCCATTGAGGCGGCAGCGCTTAAAGCAATTCCAGGAAAAGTGTGAGCGGTTAAGTTCGGCGTCTTCGCCGTAACCTTCCGTCCGGAATTGCGTAAAAACAAAAGAAGCTGGTGCGTTTCACCGTTTCCGTGAAACGCACTAGCAAACCAGCGCGCGCGAACAAGGGCCAGGATAATGCAGTGGCTCTTCCAGCCATAGCGGCCATGGCGCGGCTGCGTCGCTATGGGCTTTTCGCCTGGCGATGCTAGTTTGCGCGCAGCCGACCCAGAAACGCAATTCGACCGGAGAAGAATCATGGACACCGCCGACCTTCTGCTGGCCATCGTCCATCACCTTCTGGTGTTCTCGCTGGCCGGTATCATCGGCGCCGAGTTCGTGCTGGTGCGCGGCGATCTGGCGTCGCCGACGCTGAAGCGCCTTGCCGGCATCGACCGCCATTACGGCATCATCGCCGCGCTGATCGTCATCGTCGGCGTCTGCCGTGTGTTCTTCGGCCTGAAAGGTTGGGAATTCTACGTCTACAATTGGGTGTTCTGGGCAAAGATGGTGGCCTTCGCCATCGTCGGCCTGCTGTCGATCGTGCCGACCATGCGCTTCATCTCCTGGAACAGGCAGGCGAGCGGCGATCCGTCTTTCGCGGTGCCCACGGCGGAACTGGCTTCGGTGAAGAACTATGTCCGCGCCGAGGGTTTCATCTTCCTGCTCATTCCGGTTTTTGCCGCAGCCATGGCCCGTGGCTACGGCTATTAGAGCAATCCCAGGAAAAGTGTGAGCGGTTAATGCATGTCGCGCAAAAGTGACCTCGGTTTTGTGGCAACGACATGCATCAAACAAAGGACCTAAAGCGCGTCGACTGAATCCGTTTCAGCGCGACGCGCTTTAGGCTCGGCGACTTCGCCGTAGCCTTCCGTCCGGAATTGCGTAAAAACAAAGAGATAGGGCGTTTCGCCGGTTCCGTGAAACGGTGAAAACACACGAGAACACCGCCCTAGGCTTCGACCGGAAACCTCTCATCCAGCGGCGCGATCTGCACCAGCGGGGCCGGCACGTCGGTGGTCTTTTCCTTCGACTTGCAGATGTCGGCGATCACGCAGGCCGGGCAATCGGGCTTGCGCGCCTTGCAGACATAGCGGCCATGCAGGATCAGCCAGTGATGCGCATGGCGCATGAATTCGGCCGGGATGACCTTGATCAGCCCTTGTTCGACCTGTTCCGGCGTCTTGCCGGGCGCCAGCCCGATCCGGTTGCCGATGCGGAAGATATGCGTGTCGACCGCCATGGTGTGCTGGCCGAAAGCGACGTTGAGCACGACATTGGCGGTCTTGCGCCCGACGCCAGGCAGCTTCACCAGCTCGTCGCGATCCTGCGGCACCTGGCCCGCATAATCGTCGATCAGCGCCTTCGACAGCGCGATCACGTTCTTGGCCTTGTTGCGCCACAGACCGATGGTGCGGATATGGTCGCCGACCTTGGCCTCGCCCAATGCCAGCATCTTGGCCGGCGTGTCGGCCGCGCCGAACAGCGCCTTCGTCGCCTTGTTGACGCCGGCATCGGTCGCCTGCGCCGACAGCACCACCGCGACCAGCAAGGTGAAGGCGTTGACATAGTCGAGCTCGCCTTTCGGCTCCGGCCGTTGCACGCAAAAGCGCCGGAATATCTCATGCACCTCGGCCGGCGTGTAGAGCGAGCGCGAAGCGGCTTTTGATGGCCGCCGACCAGGCGCCCGGCCGCCGCCCGCGACGGCGGGTTGAGGTTTTTTGACGGCTGCGGATTTTTTCGACTTGGGAGGCGCCATATCCCTTCCTATAATATCCCCTCATGAGCGACACAAACGCCTCATTCGAAGCCGACGAGCCATTTTTCCAGGCTTTGCTGACGCCGCACCGCTCGCTCGGCCGTACCGGCTTCCTGATCCTGATGGGAGCGCTTGTGTTCGGCTGGGCGGTCACCGGCGCCTTCTTCCTGGCGCACGGCGCCTGGCCGGTGTTTGGCTTCTTTGGCCTCGACGTGATCGCCGTCTACATCGCCTTCCGCGCCAATTACCGGGCGGCGCGCGCCCGTGAGGAAATCTCGGTCTCGCGCACCAGTCTCGACATCCGCAAGACAGCGCCATCCGGCCGCTCGGAAGATCATCGCTTCAACCCTTTCTGGACGCGGTTCTCGATCGCCCGCCACAGCGAGATCGGCATCACCAAAATGGCCGTCGAAGCGCAGGGCAAGAGCGTGGCGATCGGCGCCTTCCTCAATCCCGACGACCGCGAAAGTTTTGCCACCGCCTTTTCGCGCGCGCTGGCGACCGCCAAGACGCGCTGAGCATGATCCCGAACCGAAGGTCCGCGTCAGCGAAAAGTGGACGCCGGTTTTTGCTTTCGCTGACCTGCGGTTCGGACAAGATCATGCTCACGGCAAAATAGCCGTTTCAGAACCGGTAGCGCAGCAGCCTGCCGACCTTGCGCATCGCTGGGATAAGCTTCCAGAGACCGACGAACAGACGCGCCGACCAGCCCAGGCGCGCCCCTTGCTCCGGCTTGTAGGACGGGATCTCGCCGATGAAGCGAAGCTTGGGCACCGCCCGCTCCAGGTCGCGCGGATCCTCTATGGCCCAATGGACCTCGGCGCCGGTCGCCTTGATGGCCGGATTGAGGCGCATCAGCTTCAGCCCGAACCGGCTATAGGCGTCGAACATCAACTCACCGCCGGCAAGATGCGAGACAAGCCGCGCAAGCAGCCGCGGTCCCTCGTCGGCGGGAAGATACGGCGTCAGCCCCTCCGCCACCACGATCGCCGGGCGATTGCGGGGCACCGCGGCCAGCCAATCCGGCTCGGTCACCGAGGAAGCGATCGGGTGGTAACGGTCCCTGGACGGGTAGAGCCTGCGCCTGAGCTCGACGACTTCCGGATAGTCAACGTCGAACCAGTCGATGCCTGGCAGTGGGTCGACACGAAATACCCGCGTATCGAGCCCGCATCCCAGATGCAGCACGATCGCGTCCGGATATCTTGCAAGGAAATCCGCGACGCAAACGTCCAGGGTCTTCGCCCTGATTGCAAATCCCAAACCGAGATTGGCATCGACCTTGAGCCTTGCGAAATCATAGTCGATCTTGCGCAACGCCTCGTCGGCGAAGCGGTCCTGGAGAAGCGAATTGGGCAGCCGGCTCTCCAGCGCCTTGCCGTAGAGCGTCATCAGCAAGGTTTCCCTTGCCCCGGTCAGATCAACCTTTTCGACGGCCATGATCGTCCTCTTCGGCCCGAAGCCCACTCTATCTGGGTGCTGTATGCGGGAAGGCAAGTTTCGGGTGGAGGCAAAGTTCTGGAAGACCGATATTCGGGACCAAGGAGATATTGCCATGAACGCTCAGATGACCACGAATACCCGCATGAAACCGACCGCGATCCTCCAGAACGACATCACGCCGGAAGGCAGCGACTACGACGTCGTGCGCCGCGCCATCGAGAAGATCAGCCTCGACTATCGCGACCAGCCCTCGCTCGAGGTCCTGGCCGAAGAGGTCGGCGAAACGCCGACCGGCCTGCAGAAACTCTTCACCCGCTGGGCCGGCTTGTCGCCCAAGGCCTTCCTGCAGGCGGTGACGCTCGACCATGCGCGCAGGCTGCTCGATTCCGGCATGCCGCTCTTGGAGACCTCGTTCGAGCTCGGCATGTCCGGCCCCGGCCGGCTGCACGACCTCTTCGTCACCCATGAGGCGATGTCGCCTGGCGACTACAAGACCCGGGGCGCGGGTCTCACCATCCGCTACGGCTACCACATCTCGCCTTTCGGCATCGCGCTGATCATGGTCACCGACCGGGGTCTCGCGGGCCTCGCCTTCTGTGACGCCGGCGGCGAGCGGGCCGCCTTCGCCGACATGTCAGGCCGCTGGCCGAACGCGACCTACGTCGAGGACATGTCGGCCACCCAGGCTTACGCCGCCCGGGTCTTCGACCCGACGCAATGGCGGGCCGACCAGCCGCTGCGCGTGGTGATGATCGGCACCGATTTCCAGCTTCGCGTCTGGGAAGCCTTGCTGCGCATCCCGATGGGCCGGGCCTGCACCTATTCCTCGATCGCGGCAAGCATCGGCGCGCCGAGCGCCAGCCGGGCCGTGGGCGCGGCGGTGGGCGCCAACCCGATGTCCTTCGTAGTGCCTTGCCACCGGGCGCTGGGCAAGTCCGGCGCGCTCACCGGCTATCATTGGGGCCTGACACGCAAGCGTGCCATCCTCGGCTGGGAAGCGGGACAAGTGACGTCATGAAACAATCGATTTTTTCGTATCCCGTTGCGAAAAACCGTGTTTCGTAATATAAGTCAGTGCAAGATAAATAAATACATCGATTTATTCACGAAATGCAACCGGCGACAACCTCTGGTTATTGTCGGTTTTGTTTGAAGTTGCTCTCCGACATTAGTTCATTTAACGCTAAATTAACCACGATAAAGGGAAGATGACCCCTACGTTGAGCCGCATCATCCGGCTCGAAAGTGGGGTCCCAATGAAGTTCTTTCGCGCCGCCATGGCTGCGAGCTTGCTGGCCGCCTGCACCTGCCAGACGGGGCAGGCCGCCACCACCGGAAACGTGCTGTTCAACGGCACGATCACCGCGACCTGCACGGTCACGATCAACTCCAACGGCACGATGACCGTCAGCAGCAATCTTCAGTCGCTGAGCTCGCACAATGCCGGCGGCTCGGCCGGCAGCGCTCAGGTCGATACCACGGGCGGCGTCTCGCTCAGCGTCGATCCGGTGACCACGACGACCGTGCCCGCCTCGGATACGACGGCCACGACATGGACCCCGACCTTTGCCACTTCCGGCGCGCAGACGATCGCCGAAACCGGCACCGCGACCGCGCTGACGGTGCCGGGTACATCGACGGTGGCGGTCAATCTCGCCGGCACCAAGAGCGGCACGAACCGCTTCTCCGCCGGCAACTACCAGGCAACGGTGACGCTGCGCTGCGAATAGCCTCTCGTGAAAGGAGCGGTCCTTGAGAACGATTGCAATTCTGGCGGCGGGCCTGACTGCCGCGTTGTCTCCCGTTGCAGCGACCGGCCAGTCGATGACGCCGATGCGGGGCGAAGTGCGATCCTTCACGGATGCCTTCGCCGTTCGCGTCTTCCCGGGCAACCCGTACAACCAGCGCATACGCGTGGAGGTGCATGTCTACGACCAGGATTTCCAGCCCGTCGACGCCAGGATCACGCCGAGCGCTTTCCTTCTGGCCGGTCAGGCGTCGCGCCCTGTCCTGGTGGTCGTCCCGTTCGACGGCGCGAACGAGCGTAAAGTGCGTATCTGTACCGAGAGTATCCCCTTTCCAAGCGAGCAGACCCAGATAAGGGCACAGATATGCGGAAAGTTCTTCGGGCATCGCAGGTTCTGACCCTGTCCTTGCTGCCCGTCCTGGCGGTCGTAAGTCAGGGGCTTGCCGAGGATATCCTGAACCTGAACCAGAACCAGACGGGTTTCAGCCTGCCCGGCGTCAGCCTGCCTCAGGGCCAGGACGAGGTTCATGCCAGTGACGGCACGACCTGCCGCTCAGCCGTTTCCGGCAGCGGTGCCTATCTCGACCTTGGTGTCATCCGCGGCAACAACAGCAACAACCAGGCCAACAGCGACATCGCCACATACGGCCGCGTGGTGATCCCGATCGGGCGGACTCCGAAACGCGTCGATTGCAGCCGCCTCTACGAGCTGGAGGTTGAGCGCCTGCAGCTGGAATTGAAGCTCCTCAAAATGGGCCTCGGCACCGATGGCCAGACGACGGGGAGCACGACGAACACCGCTGCCACGGCCGCAACAGCTTCCGCGGCTCCCGCAGCTCGCTCGGCGACGTCGGCAGGATGGGCCAATGAAGGCTGGAGCATCAGAGGCACGACCGGCAATGAGAAGAAAAAGAAGCGGAAATAGTCGAGCGCCGTTGGCGATAGCAGCGCTCGCCTGCTTCTGTCTGCCGGCACAGGCGGCGATCATCGGCACCTGCACGATCATGATCGGCGCCTCGGGGACGATGAAATCGAACCTGGCCATCAACACCCTGGGCTCCAAGCAGGCAGGTGGGTCGAGCGCCGGCGCCACCATCACCGCGAACTCGACACTGTGTTCGATCCTAAACCTGCTAGACTGCTATACCGTCTCCGCGCCGGCGCCGATCGCTTTCACCTCGGCGCCGAGCGGCGGCGACACCAACGTCACCTTCGGCACCGTCTTCCGGCTCGACGGATCCGGGCTGGACATTCCGGGCAGCTCGCCGCAGCGGGTGACCAACGGCACCCACACCATCCAGGTCGATCTGACCGCCACCAAGTCGCCCGGCATCTTCCCGGCAGGCAACTATCAGGGCACGGTCACGGTGCGCTGCGAATGATGCCTGTGGGCCAAGAGCCCGCGCAACCGGCATGATCTGGCAACCGGCGGTCTTTGCAGCTAGCTTCCGGCGCAATCAATTGTGTAAAAGCAAATACTTGGAGTTGGTCCCGTCAATCGAAGGCTGGACGGCTCCAGCAGGAGGCACTTCTTGATCATCGTTGTCGGCTCGATCAACCTCGACCTCATCGCCAATGTCGACCGTTTGCCGGAACCCGGCGAGACGGTGCGCGGCTCCGGCTTCGCCACCGCGCCCGGCGGCAAGGGTGCCAACCAGGCCCTGGCCGCTGCGCGCGCCGGCGCGCCGGTGCGCATGGTGGGCGCCGTCGGCAAGGATGGTTTTGCCGCCGAAGCGCTCGCGCTTCTCAAGGCCGGCAACGTCGATCTGTCCGGCATCGGCCAGAGCTTCGCCTCCACCGGCACGGCGTTGATCCTGGTCGGCGCTGATGGAGAGAACGTCATCGCCGTCGTGCCTGGCGCCAACGACTCGGTAGTGCCGGGCGATGTCGCCAAGGCCTATCTCAAAAAGGGCGACGTCGTGCTCTTGCAGCATGAGATCCCGCTGCAGACGGTCGAGGCAACGCTCGACGCGGCGCGCGCGGCGGGCGCCGTCAGCGTGCTCAACACCGCGCCCTTCCGTGCCGAGGCCGCCGGATTCGTCGGCAAGGCCGACTATGCCGTCGCCAACGAAACCGAGTTCGATCTCTATGGCGAGGCGCTGGCGCTCTCGGGCCGCGATCGCCCTGCCCGCATGCGCGACTATGCCAAAAAGACAGGCCGCGCCATCGTCGTCACGCTGGGTGGCGACGGCGTGCTCGCCGCCACGCCGGACGACTTCCTCACCGTTCCGGCGCTGAAGATCACGCCGGTGGACACGGTCGGCGCCGGCGACACTTTCTGCGGTTATTTTGGCGCCAGCCTCTCGTCCGGCCTCTCGCTCCAGGAGGCGCTTACCCGTGCAGCGGCCGCCGGCTCGCTTGCCTGCCTGAAACCCGGCGCGCAGCCGGCAATCCCGCCGGCAAAGGACGTCGACGCCGCCTTGGCGGGAGCCCGGTAATGGCCATGCGTCCCGTCACCAAGCATGCCGTGCCGCCGGCCGGCGATATCTGCCGCCTCTCCGCCGTCGAGCTTGCCGAAAAGATCAGGCAGCGCCATCTGTCGGCGCGCGAGGTCGCCGGCGCTTTCCTCGACCGCATCGAGGCGGTGAACCCGCTGGTCAACGCCATCGTTTCGCTGCGCGAGCGCGCCGATATCCTGACCGAGACCGACAGGGCCGATGCTCATTTGGCCCGCGGCGGCGAGGCCGGATTGCTGTTCGGCCTGCCGATCGCCATCAAGGACCTCGCCCTGACGAAAGGGCTCAGAACCACCTTCGGCTCGCCGATCTTCGCCGATTTCATCCCCGACGTGGACGATTTCTTCGTCGAGCGCGTCCGCAAGGCCGGCGCCATCATCATCGGCAAGACCAATGTCCCGGAATTCGGGCTGGGCTCCAACACCTACAATCCGGTCTTCGGGCCGACGCTCAACGCCTTCGACCCGGCGCTCACCGCCGGCGGATCGAGCGGCGGCGCGGCCGTTGCGCTGGCGCTCGACATGGTGCCGGTCGCCGACGGCAGCGACTTCGGCGGCTCGCTGCGCAATCCGGCCGCCTACAACAATGTCTACGGCTTCCGTCCCTCGCAGGGCCTTGTGCCTGCAGGCCCGGACTTCGATGTCTTCCATTCGCAGATGGGCGTCGAAGGGCCGATGGGCCGCAACATTCGCGACATCGCGCTTTTGCTCGACGAACAGGCCGGCTACCACCCGCACGCGCCGCTGTCATATGCCAAGGAGGGCTCGTTCCTCGACGGCTTGGGCGCGAAAGCGTCCGGCGGCCGCATTGCCTGGCTGGGCGATCTCGGCGGCCACCTGCCGACGGAACCGGGCGTACTCGACCTCTGCGAGGCCGCCCTTGCCCGCTTCGCCGACGCGTCGTTCCATAGCGAAGCCCTGGTTCCGGATGTCGATTTCGAGGCGCTGTGGCAGGCTTTCGTCACCTTGCGCCAGTCAAGCAGCGGCTGCGGGCTGAAATCGCATTACGATGACCCGGAAAAGCGCAAGCTTCTGAAGCCTGAGGCCGTCTGGGAAGTGGAACAGGCGATACGCCTCACCGCGCCGCAGATCCATGCCGCGACCGTCCGGCGCACCTCCTGGCACCGAACGCTGCTGTCGCTGTTCGAGCGCTTCGACCTGATCGCGCTGCCCACCGCCCAGGTGTTTCCCTTCGACGTCTCGACCCACTGGCCGCGCGAGGTCGCGGGGCGGCCCATGGACAGCTATCACCGCTGGATGCAGGTCTCGGCCTTCGCCACGCTCGGCGGCTGCCCGGCGCTCAACGTGCCGGCCGGCTTCGACGAGAAGGGCCGGCCCATGGGCATGCAACTGATCGGCCGCCCGCGCGGCGACCTCGCCGTGCTCAAGGCCGGCGCCGCCTATGAGACGACGCTGCCCTGGCCGGTGGGAGCTGGCTGAGCGATTCTGGTCGACAAGGCAGGGCGACTTGCGCCGGCGGCCGCGCCGTGCATTGATCCCCCAGCCACCGCCGCATCACCTCCGTCCATCCGAGGAAGACCATGTCGCTGGAACTCTACGCCACCTATGTCGTCGCCTGTATCGTCATCATCCTGGTACCGGGTCCGACGGTGACATTGATCATCGCCAACAGCATCCGCCACGGCTCGCGCGCAGGCTTGGCCAACGTCGCCGGCACCCAGGCCGGGCTTGCCATCATGATCGCCATCGTCGGCATCGGCCTCAACACGTTGATCGCCGGCATGGGCCACTGGTTCGAGTGGGTGCGGCTGATCGGCGCTGCCTACCTGATCTGGATGGGCGTGCAGATGTTCCGCGCCAAGGGCACGCTGAACCCCGACGGATCGGCGAAAAAACCGCGCGGCGGCTTCTTCCTGCAGGGCTTCCTGGTCGCCGTCAGCAATCCGAAAACCTTGGTGTTCTTCGGCGCCTTCTTCCCGCAGTTCATTTCACCACAGGGCAATTACACGCTGCAGATCGTCGTGATGGGCCTGACCGCGATGATCTTCGCCGCCATGTCGGACTCGACCTACGCCCTTGCCGCCGGCCGCGCCGGCCGGATGCTGTCGGCCAGCCGCGTCAGGCTGATGTCGCGCATCAGCGGCACCTTCCTGGTCGGCGGCGGCCTGTGGCTGGCGTTCTCGAAGGCGAAGTGAGCGCTTCCCCTTCTCCCCTTGCGGGAGAAGGAAGAGGGGCTACAGCCGCCCGAGCCGCTCCACCAGCAGCGCGAAGAAGCCGTCATGGTCGATGTCGCGCATCACCGTGGCGTTCTTCTCGCGCTTGGTGACGCCCCACCAGTCGATCACCGTCATGCCCATGGTGAGCTCCGACGCGGTCTCGACGCTGACATTGCAGTGGCGGCCCTTGAACAGTTCCGGCTTGATCAGGTAGGCGATCACGCACGGATCGTGTAGCGGCCCGCCATCGGTGCCGTATTTCTCCTCGTCGTAGCGCTCGAAGAACTCCAGCATCTCGGCGGTCGCGGTGCCGACCTTGGTGCCGAGCTGGCGGAAAGCCTGGATGCGCTTGGACGTGGTCAATGCCTTGTGGGTGACGTCGAGCGGCATCATCACGATCGGAATGCCCGATTTGAACACCAGATCGGCGGCCTGCGGGTCGACATAGATGTTGAATTCGGCGGCCGGCGTGACGTTGCCGCCTTCGAAGAAGCCGCCGCCCATCAGGACGATTTCCTTGATGCGTGGCGCGATCCTGGGCTCGCGGATCAGCGCCAGCGCGATGTTGGTCAGCGGCCCGAGCGGGCAGAGCGTGATGGTGCCTGCCTCCTCGCGCATCAGCGTCTCGACGATGAAATCGACGGCGTATTGTTCCTGCAACGGCATGGTCGGCTCGGGCAGTTGCGGCCCGTTGAGGCCGGTCTTGCCGTGCACTTCCTCGGCGGTGACGAGTTCGCGCGCCATCGGGCGGATGGCGCCGGCATAGACCTTGATGTCCGGCCTGCCGGCCAGCTCGCAAATCTTGCGGGCGTTGTTCTGGGTCAGCTTCAGCGGCACGTTGCCTGCAACCGCGGTGATACCGACGATCTCCAGCTCCGAGCTGCCGAGCGCCAGCAATATGGCGACGGCATCGTCCTGGCCGGGATCGGTGTCGATGATGATCTTTCTGGACTGGGGCATTTCAATTCCTTTTGGGGAGTCTTTTTGGGCGGGGTTTAGAGCATGACCGCGAAAAGTGGAAACCGGTTTTCGGACAAGATCATGCTCCACTGAAGAGCTGAACCAGGATGGCGGTTCAACGAAACGTCATCCTGATTTCAGTGGCTTGAACTTGATCGCGCGGCAGACCATATCAAGGCCATCGGGAAAAATGCCATCTGGGTTTTTCCAGTTTGTGTCGCTCTTCAGAGGACAGTGTAACAATGAGTCGAATGACGCCCTTCTCCAGCCCGCTTCTCCTGGGTTTCGATGCCATGGAAAAGACGCTTGAGCGTCTGGCGAAGTCTGGCGACAGCTACCCTCCTTACAACATCGAACGCCTGAACGCTGCCGACGGCAAGTCCGAGAGGCTGCGTATCACGCTGGCCGTGGCCGGTTTTGCCGAAAGCGACCTCGATGTCACCACGGAGGAGAACCAGCTGATCGTGCGCGGCCGCCAGACCGACGACACCGAGCGCGAATTCCTCCACCGCGGCATCGCCGCGCGCCAGTTCCAGCGTTGTTTCGTGCTGGCCGACGGCATGCGGGTGATCGCGGCGGAACTGAAGAACGGCCTGCTGTCGGTCGATCTCGACCGGCCGGAGGCCGAGCGGCTGGTACGGAAAATAAACATATCGGTGAAAGACTAACCTTCGCCGATGGCTCTATGCGAGGCGGCCAATTCTGGCGTCCTCGCGCCAAGGAGGCTTGAAATGACCAGAACTGACGAAGTGAACACCATGACCAGCGGCGAACTCGCCCATCTCGGCGAAGGTTCGGTCGCCTATCTCAGGAAAGTGTCGAGCGACGACCTGCGCGGCCGCTTCCCCGGCCTCGAGGAAATCGCGCCCGGCATGGAGCTGTGGGCGCTGTTTGCCGCCAACGGCCAGCCGATCCTGCTTTCCGATGCCCGTGACCGGGCGCTGGCGGGTGCGCTGGAGAACGACCTGACCACCGTCGCGATCCACTAACGCGGCTCAGGTCTTCGAAAGGGAAAGGGCCGCTCACGGCGGCCCTTGGAAGCTTTAATCCAAAAAATTTCCAGCAATTCCAGAAAAGTGTGAAACCGTTAGGCTCGGTGACCTCGCCGTGGCCTTCCGTCCGGAATTGCGCTCGACCAAAGAGACTCAGGCCGCGTGCGAGGCCTGTGTGTCCGACAGCAACGCGTGGATCGCCACCGCGTCGCGCGTCCCGCGGATCTTGGCAACCGTGTCCGCGTCGCGCAGCACGCGCGCGATGCGCGACAGCGCCTTGAGATGGTCGGCGCCGGCGCCTTCGGGCGCAAGCAGCAGGAACACCAGGTCGACCGGCTGGTCGTCCAGCGCCTCGAAATCGACCGGCGTTTCCAGCCGGGCGAAGACCCCCGCGATCCGCTTCACGCCGGCGAGCTTGCCATGCGGAATGGCGATGCCGTTGCCGACGCCGGTCGAGCCAAGTCGCTCGCGCTGCAGGATGGTGTCGAACACCTCCCGTTCCGGAATCCCCGAAATCGCCGCCGCCCTCTCCGACAGCAATTGCAGAAGCTGCTTTTTGGAATTCGCTTTCAACGCCGGCATGATCGCCGGGACGCTGATGAGATCACTGAGATCCATGCTTGAAAAATCCCTTGCTCGCCTGCCGCGCCAGTCGTCGCCCCCTCGCGCGGCTGGCTTTTTATGCCTGCGCGACTTTGGTCGTCGACGGATCGATCCAGCCGATATTGCCATCCGGCCGGCGGTAGACGATGTTGAGATGGTCGGTCCCGGCATTGCGGAACAGGAAGACCGGGCTGTCGCTGTTGTCGAGCTCGATGACAGCCGACGCCACCGACATGGTCCGCAGCGTCATGCTTGATTCGGCAACGATGACCGGAGCGAAGTCCTCCGGAATATCTTCCTCGTCGTCGGTAAGGGGGGCCATCACGGTATAGGCGATGTCGGTCGGCTCTTCGCCGTTGCCCGTATTGCGCGACTTCAGCCGGCGCTTGTAGCGCCGCAGCCGTGTTTCCAGGCGGTCGGCGGCGGCCTCGAAGGCCAGCGTCGGATCCTGGGCGTCGCCGGTCGCCTGCAGCGAAGCGCCGGAATCGAGCCGGACCATGCAATCGGCGGAGAAACGCGACCCCGATTTGATGACCGTGACATGTCCTGAAAAACCCCGATCGAAATATTTCTCGATCGCCTCGCCGACCCGGTCGTTGATGCGCGTGCGGAACGCATCGCCGATGTCCATGTGTTTTCCCGAAATGCGTAGATTCATCTGAAAACTGACCTTCCTTGCTCAGGCTTCAAACTGTTCCCGAGTTTATACCCGTGGCGCGCGCGCACAAGCTTCGCAGCGGCATGCGCGCCGATTTTAGACCCGAACTTTCCGGTTGATCACAAGTCGCCTTCTTGGCCGTCCGTGGCCGTGTCTGACGGACCCTTTCGCGAGCGGGCATTACCGCCCCGCTCATGCGGGCGGGCTTCTAGCCACTTCATTGCGGCTTGTCAATGAAGCTTGGCAATTGTGAAAAATCCGCGCATCTCGCAGCGACCTCGGCTTGTTGAGATTCGGGTCAGGCTGAACCGAGATTGGTGGTTTTCGAGAACCGGAACGGAGCGTACTTTGAGGTACGCGAGTACCGGAAGCGCAGAAACCGCCATTCGCAGGCTGGCATCGCGAGTACCGACAAGCCTAGCGGCCGGCGTTCGCGAGCGCTCGCTTCTCCCGCCGCCGCTGAACCGACGAGGGAATATTCATGCCCTCGCGATATTTCGCGACGGTGCGGCGCGCAATATCGACCCCGCTTCCCTTGAGCATGTCGACGATGGCATCGTCGGACAGCACGTCGGCTGGCTTCTCCTCGTCGATCATCTGCTTGATGCGATCGCGCACGGCCTCGGACGAATGCGCCTCGCCGCCTTCCGCCGAGGCGATCGACGCGGTGAAGAAATAGCGCAGCTCGAAGACGCCGCGCGGCGTCAGCATGTATTTGTTGGCAGTGACGCGGCTGACTGTCGATTCATGCATGCCGATGGCGTCGGCCACCGTGCGCAGGTTGAGCGGCTTGAGGTGGCGCACGCCATGGACGAGGAAGGCATCCTGCTGCCGCACGATCTCGGAGGCCACCTTGAGGATGGTCTTGGCCCGTTGGTCGAGACTGCGCGTCAGCCAGTTGGCGTTCTGCAGGCATTCGGCGAGAAAATCCTTTTCCGCCTGATCCTTGGCGTGGCTCGAAATGCGGGCGAAGTAGACATTGTCCACCAGCACGCGCGGCAGCGTGTCGGCGTTGAGTTCCACCGCCCAGCTGCCGTCATTGGCGGCGCGGACCTCGACATCGGCGACGATCGCATCGCTGGCGCCGCCCGAAAACGCCAGGCCGGGCCGCGGATCGAGCGCGCGGATCTCGGCCAGCATGTCGAGCAGATCCTCCTCGTCGACGCCGCAGATGCGTTTCAGCGTCTGGAAATCCCGCCGCGCCAGAAGCTCGAGGTTGGCAACCAGCGCCTTCATCGCCGGATCAAGCCGGTCGCGCGCCGCAAGCTGCAGCGACAGGCATTCGGCGAGGTCGCGCGCGAAAAGGCCTGCCGGCTCGAAGGTCTGGCAGACGCCAAGCACACGCGCCACCGCCGCGTCATCCGTGCCGAGCCGGACCGCGATCTCATCGAGTTCGGTGCGCAGATAACCGGCTTCGTCGAGCCCGTCGCCCAGCTCGCCCGCGATCAGCCGCTGGGCGGGGCTAAGCGAAGCAAGCGCGATCTGCTCGCCGACATACTCACGCAGCGTAATGGCGGCCGCGGCCATGTCGCCGACGTCGAACCCCTCGGATGACGCTGTGCCGGCGCCGCCGCCCGCGGCCGACTTCCACTGCGCCGTGAGATCGGGCCCCAGCCTCTCGCTGGTGCCGGGATCGTCGGGAAACAGGTTCTCCAGCGAAGAATCGAGCTTTTGCGAGATCGCTTCGGCGCTCCACTCCGTCTCGCCCTCGAACCAGTCGCCCTCGGGATCCTTGTCCGACGCCGCCTCGCCTTTCTGGGCCTGGTCGCCGGCCGCGTCGTCCTGCGGTTCGGCCCGCTCCAGCAGCGGGTTGCGCTCGATCTCCTCGTCGATGAAGCGCTCGAGCTCGACATGGGTGAGCTGCAACAGCCGGATCGACTGCATCAGCTGCGGCGTCATCACCAGCGACTGGGACTGTCTGAGCTGCAGTTTGGCTGCCAGCGCCATGGTGGGATTCAAACGCCTCGTCTACGCGTCGTACATAAAGTTTTTCGGTCGGGCATAGAAACTGGCCCGGCTTTTGCTTGTCAAGGAAAACGCTAACAGCTGCCGCTTACCGGAGCGTTATCGAGCGCTAAAATAACCGAAAGTCGGACGCGGCCCCGAAAAAACGCGAAAACCGCGGATCAGAGGGTGAAGCCCTCGCCGAGATAGAGACGCCGCACATCGGCGTTGGCGACGATCTCGTCGGCCCGGCCATGCGTCAGCACCTGGCCGGCATGGATGATATAGGCGCGGTCGATCAGGCCGAGCGTCTCGCGCACATTGTGGTCGGTGATCAAGACGCCGATGCCGCGCGCCGTGAGGTGGCGAACGAGCTGCTGGATGTCGGCGACGGCGATGGGGTCGATACCGGCGAAGGGCTCGTCGAGCAGCATGTAGGCCGGCCGCGTCGCCAGCGCCCGCGCGATTTCGAGGCGACGACGCTCGCCGCCCGACAGCGACATCGACGGCGCCTTGCGCAGATGGCTGATGTGAAATTCCTCGAGCAGCTCGTCGAGGCTGCGTTCGCGCACCTTGCGATCCTTTTCGACCACTTCCAGCACGGCGCGGATGTTCTGTTCGACATTGAGGCCGCGGAAGATCGACGCCTCCTGCGGCAGGTAGCCGATGCCAAGGCGGGCACGCCGGTACATCGGCATCGAGGTGACGTCGAAGCCGTCGATCTCGATCGAACCTTCATCGACGGGCACAAGGCCGGTGACCATATAGAAACAGGTGGTCTTGCCGGCGCCGTTGGGACCGAGCAGGCCGACCGCTTCGCCGGCGCGCACGCCGATCGTCACCCCGCTGACCACCTTACGGCCCTTGTAGCTCTTGGTCAGGCCCTTGGCGATCAGGGTGCCCTTGAATTTTTCCTTGTCGACGCCGGCCGTCGCGGACGCAGCCGGTCGGGCGGCCGCCCGCCCCGGAAGACGGGCAAGCAGCGAAGTTACGCCGGCCATTAGTTGCTCGACGCTCCCTGGTTCTGGGTCGCATCCTGCTTCTGCGGCTTGAACATCATGATGACGCGCGGGCAGCCTTCGACATTGCCGAGGCCGCTCTTCATCTGCACGGTGAGCTTGCAGCCCTTGAGTACATTGTCGCCCTGCGACAGCACCACTTCCTTGCCCGAAAGCACCAGCACCTGCGTCTTCATGTCGAACTTGCCGGTGTCTCCGGTGGCGATCTGGTCGTTCGATTTGATGTAGACTTTGTTCTCGACCTCGAGATGGTCGATATTGGCCGCGCCCGTCATCGCCGACGCCCCCGCGGCAGCGCTTTTGTCAGCCTTGGGGTCCTTGACGTAGTAGACCGTCATCTTGCCGGCCTTGAGCAGGGTCGGCCCCTGATTGACGGTCACGTTGCCGCTGAAAACAGCCATGCTCTCGTTCTGCCGCACCTCGAGCTTGTCGCTTTCGATCTGGATCGGCTGGTCGCCCGACAGCTTCAACCCCGGGATCTGGCTGGTCGCGCTCGATTGCGCGAACGAATGCGCGGTCGCCAGAAGCAGCAATGCGGAGGCAGCGCCCGGAAGCCATGCGGATTTACTGCGACGCATTCTGTTCTCCACCGTTTACCCCCGCAGCCTTCAGCGCGGCTGGATCTATGTTGACGCGAACCCGGTTCTCGAAGACCACGAGCCTGCCATTGTCATCGACCGACATCGAGTCCGCGGTGATGCGCGACCCGCCACGGCTGACATCGACCGGATTGCTCGTCTTCATAGAGCCTTTGCCCATGTCTAGGAAGATCGATTTGAACTTCGCCACCAGTCCGTCCGTCGTCGTCACGGCGACGTCGCTGGTCAGGTCCATCGTATTGGCGTCGCGATTGTAGATACCGTGCGCGGCGTCGACCGACACGATGTTGTCGGAGGCGACAGGCAGTTTGGCATTGATGCCTTCAAGGTCGATGACGGCCTGCTGGCCAACATCCTGCGTCGCCCTGGTCGCCGTCAGCGAATAGGGCAGCTTCTGCTTGGTGAAGCCATTGAGCTTCGGATTGGCCATCACCAGCTTGCCGTCGGAGAACGCCGTGCCGTCTGCCTGCACCGAGACGGACAGGGGTGCCTTCAGGTAGGAATAGACCGGAAATGCGACGGCGATCGCAACCGCGAGCAGCGGCACCGCGAATTTCAGCACACGCACGCGGCGCGAGTGCCGCTTTGCGCGGTTGAAGGCATCACCACGCGCGCCGTCCTGGCTCGCGGGAGCCGATGCCTCACCGGCATCGCTCGTTTCGTCAGATCGCGCCAACATGACTTTTCTAATGGACCTTTGCCCGCCCAAACACCGACTATAGGTGGTATGCCGGCACCTACAAGCAAGCACAAGCGGAGGAAAACTGCAAAAATGTGACAACTGCCGCCCGCAAAATCGAGGGGAATCCAGCGGGACGGCTTGTACTTCATAGCAGATACTGACTGCTTGCGTTAATTTTTCGTGAGGCCGGCGTCAACACCGAAGCCCGAAGCCGGGCCTTTCTAGCCATTCCAGGAAAAGTGCGGGCGGTTTCCGGCGGGAATTGCATCAGGACAGTGAGGTCCGGCCGATCACCGTTCCGTGAAGCGGCAGCCGATCCCACGAAACGGTAGCTCTGTGCCGAGGCTTGCTTTAAAAGCGTGCTTTCCCACCACCCATGAGGCTGACGATGGCAATGAGAGCCGATGACCTGATCGACCGCCGCCGCTTGCGCCGCAAGCTGACTTTCTGGCGCGTGGCTGCTTTTGTTGTCCTGGCGGCGGCAATTATCGCCTTCTTGGCCTGGGTCTATGGCGACAATTTTATCGGCCAGGCAGTCCCTCATATCGCCAAGGTCAAGATTGAAGGCACCATCACCGAGGACGAAGAACTGCTCAAAAGGCTGGAAGCGATCCGCACGTCGCCGGAGGTGAAGGGCGTCATCCTCTCGATCGATTCGCCCGGAGGCACTACGGTCGGCGGCGAGTCCACATTCGAAGCCGTGCGCAAGCTTGCCGGCGACAAGCCGGTGGTGGCCGAAGTCGGCACGCTGGCGGCATCGGCCGGCTATATGATCGCCAGCGCCGCCGACCACATCGTCGCCCGCAAGACCTCCATCGTCGGCTCGATCGGAGTGCTGATCCAGTATCCCGACGTCAGCGGTCTCATGGACAAGCTCGGCATCAAGCTGGAGGAAGTGAAATCGTCGCCACTCAAGGCTTCGCCTTCGCCCTTCAAGCCGACCAATGACGACGAGCGAGCCATGGTGCGCAAGCTGATCCTCGACAGTTACGACTGGTTCGTCGGTATCGTCGCCGACCGCCGCAAGATGACGCATGAGCAGGCGCTGGCGCTGGCCGACGGTTCGATCTTCACCGGCCGCCAGGCTTTGGCCAACCATCTGGTCGACGCGGTCGGCGGCGAGCAGGAGGCGATCGACTGGCTGGCGACGAAGGGCGTGGACGGCAAGCTCAAGGTCGTCGAGTGGAAGAACAAGGACAGGCGTGGCGGTTTCCTGTTTTCCCAGTCGATGGCAAAAATGGCGGCCAAGGCGCTCGGCCTGCCTGATGCCGGCGGCGATGTCATTCACGAACTCGGTGCCGACCGCTTGTTTCTTGACGGTCTCGTTTCGGTCTGGCACCCTTGAGGCACCGTTGGTACCTGCCAAAAAAGCAATAAAATCATCCTGATAATCGATTCCAGTGGTTTACGGGGAACGTCTATGATCAAATCCGAGCTTGTGCAGATCATTGCTGCACGCAACCCGCACCTTTTCCTGCGCGATGTCGAAAACATCGTCGGCGCGATCTTTGACGAGATCACCGATGCGCTTGCCGAGGGCAACCGGGTCGAGCTGCGCGGTTTCGGCGCCTTTTCGGTGAAGAATCGTCCCGCCCGCACCGGCCGCAACCCGCGCACCGGCGAATCCGTCGAAGTCGAGGAAAAGTGGGTGCCGTTCTTCAAGACCGGCAAGGAGTTGCGCGAGAGGCTGAACGGCGGCAAATAGGCGCCGCGCCGGCGCGTTGAAACCGCATCTTGGCGCTTAAAGCATGTCTCCCGAAAGTGGAGGCGGGTTTCGGGACAAGCATGCGCGCCTCAAGAAGCCTCTCCATGGAGATCTGATGTTCAATCGCTTCATCCTCGTCGTGGTCTTCGTGCCGCTGGCCATCATCCTGATCGCGCTCGCCGTCGCCAACCGCGGCCCCGTCGCCTTCACGCTCGACCCATTCCATCCCGGCAATCCCGCGCTGACGCTGAACCTGCCGCTTTTCATCTTCCTGTTCCTGGCCTTGGCCGTCGGCATGGTCGTCGGCAGCATGGCAACCTGGGTGAAGCAGGGGCGCTACCGCAAGCTCGCGCGCCAGCGCGGTCTGGAAGCCGAGAACCTGCGCCAGGCGGTGAGCCGCACGCCCGCGGCGCCGAACGGACCGGCGCTGCCCAAGCCGACGAACTAGAGCATGACGCCGAAAACTGCGAAGCGGCTTTCGAGTGCATCATGCTCTCTGAGTAACGCCTTACGGAGCCCCCGATGCTGACCATTTCGGCCGAAGAGGTCGACCGCGCGCTGACCTTTCCGGGCCTTGTCGAGACATTGCGCACCGCCTTCCGCGAAGGCGCCGTGCAACCGGTCCGCCACCATCATGGCGTCGAGCGGCCGGATGGCGCCGCCTCGACCCTGCTTTTGATGCCGGCCTGGACCGACTTCAACGCCGCAGGCACCTCGGTGGGCGGTCATATCGGCGTCAAGATCGTCACCGTGTCGCCCGACAACAACGCCATCGGCAAGCCGGCGGTGATGGGGCTCTATCTCTTGCTCGACGGCGTAACCGGCGAGCCGCAGGCGCTGATCGACGGCCAGCGGCTGACGCAATGGCGCACGACCTGCGCCTCGGCGCTCGCCGCCTCCTATCTCGCCCGCAAGGACGCCTCGCGGCTTCTGGTGATCGGCGCCGGCGCGCTGTCGCCGTTCCTCGCCAAGGCGCATTCGGCGGTCAGGCCGATCACCTCCATCCGCATCTGGAACCGCACGCCGGCCAATGCCGAAAAGGTGGCCGCCGCCTTGCGCGCCGAAGGCCTTCCGGCGACTGCCGCAGGCGATCTCGACGCCGAGCTTGCCGAGGCCGACATCGTCGCCTCGGCGACGATCTCGAACACGCCGCTGGTCAAGGGCGCGCTGCTGAAGCCCGGCGCCCATGTCGATCTGGTCGGCGGCTTCACGCCGACGATGCGCGAAAGCGATGACGACGCCATTGCCCGTGCCCGCGTCTATGTCGACACTCGCGCCGGCGCCACCAAGGAAGCAGGCGACATCGTCCAGCCGCTGGCCTCCGGCGTGCTGAAGCCGGAAGCGATCGTCGCCGACCTGCATGAGCTCGCGCGCGGCGAGAAAAAGGGCCGGCAAAGCGACAGCGAGATCACGCTGTTCAAGTCGGTCGGCGCCGCGCTCGAGGATCTCGCCGCCGGCATCGCCGTCTACAAGGCGCTTAAGTAGCCGCTAGGTTGGCCCCCATCGTTTCGCCGATCAGCCGGAAATCGTGTTCGCTGATCTCGAACAGTCCGAAGCGCAACTGGTAGCCCCAGTTCGGCTTGCCGCCGGTAAAGTCGAGCCTGTCGAGCAGCGGCTTGATCGGCGCTTCCATGGCCTCGCGCCAGTCGACGTCGCGCCGCGCCGGCGTGAAGCCGCCGCCCATGACGCCCTCATAGACTTCCCCTTGCCGCACCGTGCCGATCGCCGTGAAGGATTGCAGCCCGTCTTTCTCGCCGAGCACGGTGCTCGGCGAGTAGTAGGCGATGCCGTCGCCCGGCTTGATGCGGCGCAGCGGCGCCGCCTTGCCATGATTGACCTGCATGAAGCCGTCCTTGCGTCCGATCCGCACATGCTCGGCCGACGCAACCGCGATCCAGAAGGCGCTCATCCTTGCGCTCCCTCGAACGGCCAGTAGACGCGCAGGCGGTGATTGTCGGGATCGAGCGCGACGAAGCTACGGCCGAAATCGAGATCGGTCGGAACCTGCAGCATTTTCAGGCCGCGCCCGGCCCAATCGGCATGGGTGGCATCGACCGCCGCCGCGTTCTCGACGGCAAGCACGAGCTCGCCGCCCCCGCCGGTGGCGGTCGCGGCCGGTTCCACAGTGTGGCGCGACCACAGGCCGAGCTTGAAGCCCTTGTCGAGCACGAACATCACGAAGGTCGGCGAAGACTCGACCGGCTCGCGCCCAAGCAGCGAGGCATAGAACGCACCGCTCCTTTCCGGGCTGTCGACATAGAGGATGATGAAATTCGGCGTGGTCATATCTGATCTCCAAAAGTGTCTGAACCTTGGAGACCATATGCGGGCCTGCTGTCAGATTCTGGCAGCAGCGATCACCGGAGAGTGTCTTTCCTACCATTCTGGCCGGACGCAGCGAGTGTCGCCCGCCACTCTTTCAGCATCGCCTGGCGGCGGCGCGGATAGCGGATGTCGGTCGCTGCCAGGTCGGATATCCGGTCTGCGCGAAAATGCCGGAAATCCTGGCGCGTCTCGCACCACGCCACCATCACCCGCACCTTGTCGAAGAAGGCGAGCGCGAATGGCCAGACCATGCGCTTCGAGGTCGAACCGCCGGCATCGCTATAGAGGAAGCCGAGCTTGCGCTCGTCGCGGATCGCCTTCCGCACGACACCGAGGTCGATCGCTTCGACGCTTTCCGATCGCGGCCCGACAAGCAGCGTTGTCGCGTCGAGATCCTCGCGCAAATCATCCGGCAGCACCGCCGCGATCTTTGCCAGCGCATCGGCCGCGGCGGCGGCCAATCTCTTGTCCGGCTGCTTCGCCACCCAGCGCGACCCGAGCACGATCGCCTCGATCTCCTCGTCGCTGAACATCAAAGGCGGCAGCATGAAGCCGGGCCTCAGCACATAGCCAAGCCCCGCCTCGCCTTCGATCGGCGCGCCCTGCCCCTGCAGCGTCGCGATGTCGCGATAGAGCGTGCGGATCGAGACGCCCATCTCGTCCGCAAGCATGCGGCCGCTCACCGGCCGGCGGTGGCGGCGCAGGATCTGGACGAGGTCGAGCAGGCGGGCTGAACGGGACATGATTGGCTGACCAGTGTGCTGAACAATAGGGCTGGCCTGCACGTCACGGCAAGCAGCCCAATACCACGGAACGCCTGCGTCCCGTTTCCGTTGTCTCCGCAATGGAGATGCGCGGATACCTGCTTTTCTGGTCAGTGCTGACCGCTTTCGTCGCGGCGCTCAGCCTCGGACCATCCTTTGCCCATGTGCTGGAATCGCTGCCCAGGCTGACCAGATGGTCGCCGGCGCTGTGGCGCGAGGCGACGGTCTTCAATGGTCAGTTTGTGCTCTTTGCCGTGATCGGAGCACCGCTCGATATCGCAGCGATCCTTTGTCCGGCACTGCTGGCCTGGATGTTGCGTGGAGAGCCGTTTGCCTTCCGGTTCGTGCTCGTCGCCACATTGCTTTATGCGGTCTCGCTGGCGCTCTGGTTCGGCCTCGTCAAACCGGCCAACGATATCCTCGCGACCTGGACGCCCGGGCCAATTCCAGAAGACTTCGAAACTGTGCGGCTGCGTTGGGAAACCGGCCACATGGCGGTGGCGGCGACGAAGGCGCTTGGCTTCATTTCACTTTGTTTCGGCCTGTTCGGTCTCCGGCATGGTTGAAGACCCCACTATTGAATGAGCCAGGCTTTGTTGCGCCGGTGGGCTTAGCTGTGGCAGAAGCGGGCCGAACCGCCGGAGATGATCCTTCTTGAAATCCTTTCGCGACAAACGCCGCGATAACCGCCCGCACCCCGCAAGGGCGGAACAGCCCCGCCCGCGTGATGCTTTCGCGGCCGGGCGCCAGCAGGCCGCGCCCGCCGAGCGTCGCGAAACCAAACCGGCGGACCGGCAGGAAGCCAAGCCTGTGCCGCGCGTGCTTGCGCGCCGCGACGGCGCGTTGCCCGCCGAGCGCCTGCCATTGATCCTCGAAGTCGCGCCCAACGCCGACTACGCCCTGCTGGACAGCGGCGCCGGCGAGAAGCTCGAGCAATACGGCCCCTACCGCATCGTGCGCCCCGAAGGCCAGGCGATCTGGCAGCGGGCCCTTCCGGCGAAGGAATGGGAACGCGCCGACGCCATCTTCACCGGCGATACCGACGAGGAAGGCATCGGCCGCTGGCGCTTTCCGAAGGCGCCGCTCGGCGAGACCTGGCCGATGAAGCATGACGGCATCGACTATCTCGGCCGTTTCACTTCGTTTCGCCATGTCGGCGTCTTTCCCGAGCAGGCCTCGCATTGGGACCATATGGCGGGGCTGATCGCGGCGGCGAAGCGCCCGGTCAAGGTGCTGAACCTCTTCGGCTATACCGGTCTCGCCTCGCTGGTGGCGGCCCGCGCCGGCGCCGAGGTCACCCATGTCGATGCCTCGAAGAAGGCTATCGGCTGGGCGCGCGAGAACCAGGAAATGGCCGGCCTTGCCGACAAGCCGATCCGCTGGATCGTCGAGGACGCGGTGAAATTCGCCGAGCGCGAGGAACGCCGCGGCAGCCGCTACGACATCGTGCTGTTCGACCCGCCGGCCTATGGCCGCGGCCCCAAGGGCGAGGTCTGGCAATTGTTCGAGGACCTGCCGGGCCTCACCGACCTCTGCCGTTCGATCCTGACGCCGAAGCCGCTTGCCGTCGTCCTCACCGCCTATTCGATCCGCGCCTCCTTCTTCGCCATCCATGCGCTGATGCGCGATACCTTCGCCGGCATGGGCGGCACGGTCGAATCCGGTGAACTGATCATTCGCGAGAAATCCGCCGGCCGCGCGCTGTCGACCTCGCTGTTCTCGCGCTGGGTGGCTTGAAATGACGGCACATGACGGCGCGCGCCCTGTCGGGCAGGTCAAGGAAGTCACCAGCCTTGCCAATCCCTTGGTCAAGGACATCAAGGCGCTGGCGCTCAAGAAATTCCGCGACCAGCAGAACGCGTTCATGGCCGAGGGCCTGAAGCTCGTCATCGACGCGCTGGACCTCGGCTGGTCGATCAGGACCTTGGTCTTCGCCAAGGCAGGGCGCGGCAACGCGGCCGTCGAAAAGGTCGCCGCGCGGACCGTTGCCGCCGGTGGCACGGTGCTCGAAGTTTCTGAAAAGGTGCTGGCAGCCATCACCCGCCGCGAAAACCCGCAAATGGTGGTCGGCGTCTTTGCGCAGCAGACCGTGCCGCTGAAGGATATCCGCGCCAGGGACGGCGATGTCTGGGTTGCGCTCGACCGCGTGCGCGACCCCGGCAATCTCGGCACCGTGATCCGCACCGTCGACGCCGTCGGCGCCAAAGGTGTCATCCTGGTCGGCGACACCACCGATCCGTTCTCGCTGGAGACGGTGCGCGCCACCATGGGCTCGATCTTCGCCGTGCCCGTCGCCAGGGCGACCGAGCAGGCCTTCCTCGCCTGGCGGCGCGATTTTTCCGGCCTGGTCGCGGGAACGCACCTCAAGGGCGCTGTCGACTATCGCTCGGTCGATTTCTCCAGGGGCCCGGTCTTGCTGCTGATGGGCAACGAACAGCAGGGATTGCCGGACAGCCTCGCCGAAAGCTGCGACCGGCTGCTCAGGATCCCCCAGGCCGGCCGGGCCGATTCGCTCAATCTAGCGGTCGCCACCGGCGTGATGTTGTTCGAGATCCGGCGCGGCGCGCTGAAGCTCGATCCTGCCAACGACATCCGATGAGGGCTGCCGATGAGGACTGCTAAGTGAAATCCTGGTCTCCTTACGTCGTGCTGGTCGTCATCGCCATCGCCCTCGATCAGTGGATCAAGCAACTGGTCGAGAACGGTCTCGCCTTTCAGGAGAAAGTCGATCTCCTGCCGTTCCTGGCGCTGTTCCGCACCTATAACACCGGCATCGCCTTCTCGATGTTCGAGTCCTTCGGCGACACCGGCCTGGTGGTCATCGCCGTGCTGGTCGTGGCCTTCGTGCTCTATCTCGCCACGCGCACGCCTGCCGGCCATGTCGTCGCCCGCATCGGCTTCGCGCTCATCATCGGCGGGGCGCTCGGCAACCTCATCGACCGCGCCGTCTACGGCCACGTCATCGACTACATCCTGTTCCACACGCCCGTGTGGTCCTTCGCGGTCTTCAACCTCGCCGACGCCTTCATTTCGGTCGGCGCCGCGCTCGTCGTCTTCGACGAGCTGATCGGCTGGGGCCGTGAGGCCAAACCGCAGGATCCAGGCAATTGACCGCACGCGGTTGAAGCCGCAGACTTCCCGACAGCAGAGCCGAGGAGAGAACCATGCCCGATACCTTCAAAGCCATCCTCGTTTCGCGCGATGCGGACAAGAAGCAGTCCGTCGACGTCGTCGACCTCACCGAGGCCGACCTGATGGAGGGCGACGTCACCGTCGCCGTCGAGGCGACGACGGTGAACTACAAGGACGGGCTCGCCATCACCGGCAAAGCGCCGGTCGTGCGCCGCTGGCCGCTGGTTCCGGGCATCGATTTCGCCGGCACGGTGATCTCCTCCTCGCATGCCGACTGGCGCAAGGGCGACAAGGTGATCCTCAACGGCTGGGGCGTCGGCGAGACGCATTACGGCGCCTATGCCGGTCGCGCCCGCGTCAAGGGCGACTGGCTGGTGCCGCTGCCCGAGGGCATGAGCGCGCATGACGCGATGGCTGTCGGCACGGCGGGCTACACGGCAATGCTCTCAGTCATGGCGCTGGAGCGGCACGGCATCGTGCCGGACCGCGGCCCGGTGGTGGTGACGGGCGCGGCCGGCGGCGTCGGCTCGGTCGCCATCTCGATCCTGTCGAGCCTCGGCTACCATGTCGTCGCCTCGACCGGCCGCAACGCCGAAAGTCCCTATCTGATCGATCTCGGCGCGGCCGAGGTGATCTCGCGCGAGGAGCTCAGCCAGCCCGCGAAACCGCTCGCCAAGGAACGCTGGGCCGGCGGCGTCGACTCGGTCGGCAGCCATACCCTGGCCAACGCGCTGTCGATGACCTCCTATGGCGGCGCCATCGCCGCTTGCGGCCTGGCCGGCGGCATGGACCTGCCGGCAAGCGTCGCGCCTTTCATCCTGCGTGGCGTCTCGCTGCTGGGCATCGATTCGGTGATGGCGCCGAAGGCGGTCCGCCTGGAGGCATGGCGCCGCATCGGCACCGATCTCGACCTGAAGAAGCTGTCGACATTGTCGCGCACGATCGGTTTCGACGGCATTGTCGCCGCCGCGCGCGACATCGTCGACGGCAAGATCAGGGGCCGCGTCGTCGTCGATATGTAGCTGGAAATAGCGGTTTCGCCCGCGTATGCGTGGTTAAAATCCGCGCAATCGCTAAAATTCGAACGATCCGTCCCAGTCTTCCATAATCTCTGTCTGGCATGGTCCGCGCATGGTCGCGGACTCCGACATCAGACAGGACAGCAAAGCCGCGGGCGCTGACAGGCTCATCCCCGATGCGCCGAAGCGGCAGGTGCTTGTCGCGCCGCCGCTGGCGCCTGAATTGCCCATGGCGAGCCACGAAGGCTTGCCGTTCCTGACGATCGTCGCCATCGCCGTCATGGCGGGGCTGGCGCATCTTACCGGCGCGCCGCTCATCATCACCATCGGCCTCGCCGCCGCCGCGCTTGCCGGCCTTGCCATGCATCTGCGCAACCGTCGCGACGAGCGGCGCGCCGCAGCGCTTCTCGACGAGACCGCCGCCCGCAGCCGCGCCGAGATCGAGACCCTCGCCGACCGCATGTGGGAGATGCAGGAGAGCGAGGAGCGCTTCCGCGGCCTGATCGACGCGCTCGGCGATCTTGTCGTCCACCGCGATCGCGACGGCCATATCGTTTATGCCAACAGCGTCTTTGCCTCGCTTGTCGAGATCGACGCGCGCGATCTTGCCGGCAAGACCTTGGCCGAGCTTGGCATTGATGTCGGTGTCGTTCCCGACGCCGCCTTCTCCGATCATGAATGCCTGAGTTCCACCGATGTCGCGATCCGCACCCCGAACGGGCCGCGCTGGTTCTCCTGGATCGAATTGTCGGTGCGCGACAAGGACACGGGCGCGGTCTCGCACCGAGCGATCGCCCGCGACATCACCGCCCGCAAGCGCGCCGAATCCTCGCTGATCACCGCGCGCGAACGGGCCGAATATGCCAGCCAGGCCAAGTCGCGCTTCCTCGCCACCGTCAGCCACGAGATCCGCACGCCGATGAACGGCATCATGGGCATGGCGAAGCTGCTTGCCGATACCGACCTCTCGCCCGAACAACGCACCTATGTCGGCGCGGTCTCCACTTCGGCCAGCGCGCTGCTCGCGCTCATCGAGGACCTGCTCGACTATTCCAAGATCGAGGCGGGCCGCTTCGAGCCCGAGCCGCAGCCGACCTCGCTGCGCGAGATCGCCGACAACATCATCGAGCTTCTTGCCGCGAAGGCCTTTGCCAAGAACATCGGCCTCGGCTGCCATGTCGAGCCCGACGTGCCGCAGATGATCACCGCCGATCCCGGCCGCGTGCGCCAGGTGCTGCTCAACCTCATCGGCAATGCGGTGAAGTTCACCGACACGGGCGGCGTGCTGCTGACCGTGGCGCGCGCCCGCACCGAAACCACCGACCGCATCTGCTTCACCATCGCCGACACCGGCCCGGGCCTGCGCGAAGAGGACATGGAGCGCATCTTCGAGGAGTTCGAGCAGTCCGACGGCACCTCGACCAGGGTCCATGGCGGCGCGGGTCTCGGTCTTGCCATCTCCAAGCGCCTGGCGACGGCGATGGGCGGCACGATCTCGGTTTTGAGCCGACTCGGCGAAGGGTCCGAATTCGTCCTCGAGCTTCCGGCGGTCGCCGCGACCGAACCGCCGCCGCATCGCCACAACATCCTTGCCGACCGGCGGGCGGTGATCGTGTCGAAAAACGCCGTCGAGGCCGATGCCATCGCCCGCGCGATCAGGGCCCATGGCGGCATCGTCGAGATCGCGGCGACACCAAGCCAGGCCGCTCCCTTCGCCGCCGGCTGCAACGTGCTCCTGATCGACGCGGCGCTCGAAAACAGCGATGGCAGGCTGCTCAGGCGGCTGCGCGACGCGGGCTTCGCCGACTGTGAGGCCATCACCCTGATCGCGCCGACGGATCGCGGCATGCTCGGTGAATTCCGCGCCAGCGGCTACACCACTTTCCTCGCCAGGCCGGTGCGCGGCGAGACCCTGCTGCGGGTGCTGTTGACCAGCCATGGCTCCCCGCTCGTGCAGCCGCAGCCGGAGCCGCGCGGGGCATCCTCGGTGCGCAAGCGCGACCAGGGCCTGTCGGTGCTGATCGCGGAAGACAATGACATCAACGCCATGCTCGCCCGCGCCACGCTCCTCAAGGCCGGGCATCGCGTCAGGATCGTCGGCAACGGCAAGGCCGCGGTCGAGGCCGTTACCGATGCCGGCCTCAAGTTCCGCTTCGATGTGGTGCTGATGGACCTGCACATGCCTGTCATGGACGGGCTGGACGCGATCGCCGCCATCCGTCGCCATGAAGAGTCGCTCGCCATGCCGCCGATCCCGATCATGGTGCTTTCGGCCGACAGCCAGGAAAAGACCCGGCATGCCGTGCTCGCCCACGGCGCCAGCGGTTTCGTGACCAAGCCGCTCGACCCGGACGCACTCGTCCAGGCGGTCGAGGGCCAGGTTGCGGCCTAAAGCATGTCTCCCGAAAGTGGGCCCGGTTTCGGGGCAAAGACATGCTTAAATCAAAAACTTAAAGCAGGTCGCGTGAATCCTTTTTCACGCGACCTGCTTTAAGGAAATTTTTGACCGTTGAACGCCTTGGCTTGCCTGCCTTTCGTGGTCACAAGATAGCCGGTTGAGGGTATTGCCCAGCCGACAAAGTATTGCCCGCCACGTCGTATCACGGTACTGTCACAATCCTGTTGCACCTACACCGTATCCCCGTGCCAAGAGGGATGGCTCGAAGGAGAATCACTCGTGCATACAGTCGTGCCTGAATGTGACACTCGGCCGAATGCCGGCGGCGCCCTGCTCGCCGCCCGTACCGTCGACGCCGTCGCAAACGGTGCTCCGCTGGGCCGTATCGGCAATCTCGAAGTGCGGCTCGCCCGCAACGAGGCCGAGATCGCCGCCGCCCAGGAGGTCCGCTATCGGGTATTCTACGACGAGCTTGGCGCGAGGAAGGACCTGTTCCAGGCGCAGGACCGGCGCGACGCCGACCGTTTCGACCCGCTCTGCGATCACCTTCTTGTGTTCGACACGTCCCTTCCCGGCCCTGAACATCGTCGCATCGTCGGCACCTACCGCTTGCTGCGGCAGGAGATCGCCACGGCCGCCGGAGGCTTCTATTCCGAGGGTGAGTTCGAATTGACCAAGCTTGTCGCGCGGCACCCCGGCCAGCGCTTCCTCGAGCTCGGCCGCTCCTGCGTTCTGAAGGAATATCGCTCCAAGCGCACCATCGAGGCGCTGTGGCAAGGCATCTGGGCCTACATCAATCACTACAATATCGGCGTGATGACCGGCTGCGCCTCCTTCCACGGCATCGTGCCGGCAGCGCATGCCGAGGCGCTGACCTACCTCGCCCATCATTGCCGCACCGACTCCGCCTGGGATGTCCGCGCGGTTCCGGGACGCTACTGCTCCATGGACCTGATGCCGATCGAGGCGGTGAACACCAAGGCGGCGATCGCTGCCATGCCGCCGCTGGTCAAGGGCTATCTGCGCGTCGGCGCCCGCATCGGCGACGGTTGCGTCATCGACCACGAATTCTCGACCGTCGACGTCTTCGTCGTCATGCCCGTCAAGGAGATCGGCGCCCGCTACGTCAATTACTATGGCGGCGAGGGGCAGCGCTTCGCGGCGTAATTCCGGTGAATGGTGAATAGTAAATGGTGAATGGTTGAGGGCTCGCAGCCCCTGCCACCAACCGACCATTTTACTATTCACCATTCACCATTCACCATTCACTCTCTCACGGAATATCCTCCGGCCTTCGCCCCGGCCGACTCCGATAGGCCGGAAACGACCAGCCGAATTTAAGCGCCCCGCCGCGCACCAAGAATGCGCCCGCGAAGCCGAGCAGGCTCGACGCCAGCGCCGGCAGGCCGGCAAGATCGCCAAGGGTGAAGATGGCGGCGCCGGCAAGGGCGGCCGTGACATAGATCTCGGGCCTGAGCAGCACCGAGGGCTCGCCGGCAAGCAGGTCGCGCAAAATGCCGCCGAAGGTTGCCGTCAGCACGCCCATGATGACCGAGACGACCGGCGAGCCGGTGATCGCCAGCCCCTTCGCGGCGCCCATCACCGAAAAAGCGGCAAGTCCGATGGCATCGAGCCAGAGCAGCAATTTGTAACGGGATTCGAACCGGTGGGCGCTGAAGAAGACCAGCACCGCCACGACGGCGCAGATCAGCACATAGCCGCTGTTGGCGACCCAGAACACCGGCAGGTTGAGGATGACGTCACGCAGCGTTCCGCCGCCGATTCCGGTGACGCTGGCCAGGAACAGGAAGCCGATGATGTCGAGCTCTTTGCGCGATGCGGCAAGCGCGCCCGTCGCCGCGAAGACGGCGACGCCGGCATAGTCGAGCAAGGCGATGGGATTCAAGGGCATAGGCAGTAGGGATTAGGCAGTAGGGAATGGGGGAGTATGAATAGCACGAAGCTACGCGATTGATATCGCCCTCGTTCCCCCTACTGCCTACTGCCTATTCCCTATTCCCTAATCACGCATCCTTCTCGGCCTGCTCGTTCACCGGGCCCGGCTCGACCTTCGCCTCGGCGGCGGTCTTCGGACCGCCCTTGGCGACACCGACCATTGCCGGCCGCAGCACGCGCTCGCCGATCGAATAACCCGGCTGAACCACCTGGACGACAGTGCCGGCCGGAACCTCCGGATTGGGCACCTCGAACATCGCCTGGTGGAAGTTCGGATCGAACTTCTCGCCTTCGGGCGCGAGTTTCTTCACGCCATGGCGCTCCAGCGCCGAAAGCATGGCGCGCTCGGTGAGATCGACGCCCTCGATCAACGCCTTGAAACCGGCATCGCCGCCAGCCTTCGCCTCGGCGGGAATCGCGTCCAGCGCGCGGCGCAGATTGTCGGACACCGACAGCATGTCGCGGGCGAAGTTGGCAACGGCATAGGCGCGGGCGTCTTGCACGTCGCGCGCGGTGCGCCGCCGCAAGTTCTCCATTTCGGCCGCGGTGCGCAGCGCGCGGTCCTTCAGTTCCTCGTTTTCCTTCAGCAGCCGTACAAGCGCCTCGTAGTCGCCGTCGACGCCACCTTCCGCACGCTCGCCGGAAGCCTGGGTGGCTTCCATATCTTCGGGCGTGCGTTCGTCTTTTGCCTGGTCGCTCATCGCGTTTCCCGTCATTCGGATTGGTCTGGATTTGCGCCCGATATCGAGGTTTGGAGGCCAAAAATCAAGGGGTAAGCGTGGGCGGCCGATATCGGACTATCGTTTAAAATTAATTCAAATTTTACCGTACCGAGCAGCTTTGCTTGCTCTCAAGGGCGAGTATGGGAACCATTGTCGCCCTAGCGGAGTTTCGAAGCCGACACAGGATTTTGGGACGATGAACGGCAACAACGCCAACAGGCGCGCTGAACTGGCCAACGATATCAGGCGGCAGGCGGGCAGCGAAGCGACCAAGCGCTTTCTGCGCACATTGCCGACATTTCGCCTGGAAAAGGAAATGCCCCGGCAACTGATCGACCTGCTCGACCGCCTCGACGGCGCCGAGGCTGAGAATGCAGGCGGCGGGCGGCGCTAGAGCATGATCCCGAAAAGTGGGAACCGGTTTTCGGAGAAGATCATGCTCCGACAAAGAGTTAGATCGTGATGGCGATTCAACGAAACGCCTTCACGATCTAATAGCCGCGCCGCCGCAATTGACGAGTTCAGGCCGCCTTCCGGTCGTCCCGCATCAGCGCTTCACCGTGGCGGATCTCGGTGCCGAGCACTTTCAGGCACTCCCGCATGAAGGCGGCGAGGCCCGGCCAGCCCTTGGCTGAAACCAGATTGCCGTCGACATGCGCGCCGGTCGGCGCGACATCGATATAGATGCCGCCGGCAAGCGTCACTTCCGGCTCGCAATAATGCAGCGCCGCCACTTCCTTGCCGCGCACAACGCCATCGACCGCGATCAGGATCTGCGCGCCGTGGCAGATGGTGAAGATCGGCTTGCCGGTTTCATGGAAATGCCTGACCAGCGCCTGCACGCGCTTGTCGATGCGGATATATTCCGGCCCGCGCCCGCCCGCCGCATAGACCGCGTCGTAGTCGGCGGGGTTCACCTCGGCGAAGGTCTTGTTGAGGATGTAGTCGTGGCCGAGTTTTTCGGTATAGGTCTGATGGCCCTCGAAGTCGTGCAATGAGGTCTTGAGCACGTCGCCGGCCTTCTTGTCCGGGCACACGACATGGACGGTGTGGCCGACCGCGTGCATGGCCTGCTCGAAGACGAAAATCTCGTATTCCTCGCTGAACTCGCCGACGAGCATCAATATCTTCTTGCCTGCCATGCTGCTTCCTCCCTTAGCTGGCTATTTATTTCGTAACGCGAAATAATGACCTTATCCTAAGGGCAAGACGACGAGAGGGGAAGTCAAAATCGCATAAGTGGTCTGACCAGATAGATTCGATTGCACCGGCGGGTGTACGGGAAAGACGACGCGCACGGAAAACCGAAGAAGCTGGTCCGACCAAGCAGGCAAGGATCAGGCGGTCGCCCGGATCATGTCCGCCGCCTTCTCGGCGATCATGATCGTCGGCGCATTGGTGTTGCCGCCGATCAGGGTCGGCATCACCGAGGCGTCGACCACACGCAAGCCCTCCAGCCCGCGCACCTTGAGCTTCGGATCGACCACGGCCATGTCGCCGACGCCCATCTTGCAGGTGCCGGCGGGGTGGTAGATCGTGTCGGCGCGCGCCCTGATATGCGCCATCAATTCGGCATCGCTCGAAGCACCGGCGGTATAGATTTCCTTGGCTCGATACTTCGCCAGCGCCGGCGCTTCCAATATGGCGCGCGTCATTCGCACGCCCTTGAGCAGAAGAGCGGCGTCGCGGTCGTCCTCGAGGAAGCGCGGATCGATGCGCGGCGGCGCCAGCGGATCGGCGCTCGACAGCCCCACCTCGCCGCGAGAATGCGGCCGCAGCACGCAGACGTGGCAGGAGAAGCCGTAGCCCATATGCAGCTTGCGGCCATGGTCGTCGACGATGGCGATGCAGAAATGCAATTGCAGGTCGGGGCGCTCGATCGCCGGGTCGGATTTGAGGAAAGCGCCGCCTTCGGCATAGGGGGTGGCGATCATGCCGCTGCCGTCCTTGCGCCAGCGCAGCATATGCCTGATCAGGCCCGGCATGCCGCTGAGGCCGATGCCCATCAGATCCGTCTCCCGCGACTTCCAGGCGAGGATAAAATCGAGATGGTCCTGCAGGTTCCGGCCGACGCCGGGCAATTCGTGGACGAGCGGAATGCCGTGCGCCGCGAGCTCGACCGCCGGACCGATGCCGGAGAGCAGTAGCAGTTGCGGCGAGCCGAACGCCCCGCCGCAGAGGATGACTTCGCGCCGTGCCTCCGCCACGGCTTCGCTCTTGCCGGCGCGATAGCGCACGCCCGTGGCGCGCTTGCCGTTGAGCACGACGCCCGTCGCATGCGCGCCGGTGATGACGGTGAGGTTCGGCCGGTTCATCGCCGGATGCAGATAGGCGGCCGCCGCCGAGCAACGCTCACCGTTGCGGCGCTCGCCCCAGAACTGCGTTACCTGATAGAGGCCCGCCCCCTCCTGCTCCGGCCCGTTGAAGTCGTCATTCAACCTGATCTGGTTTTCGCCGCAGGCCGCGACGAAAGCCCTGGAGATCGCGCGCGGGTCCTGCTGTTCGGCGACCCTGAGCGGGCCTTCGCCGCCATGCAGCGCATCAGTGCCGCGCTGATTGCCTTCGGCGCGCCGGAAATAGGGCAGCACCTCGTCCCACGACCAGCCGTCACAGCCGAGCTCGGCCCATTCGTCATAGTCGCGGCGGTTGCCCCGCGTGTAGAGCATGGCGTTGATGGCGCTGGAGCCGCCCAAGGCCTTGCCGCGCGGCTGAAAACCCCTGCGACCGTTGAGGCCCTCCTGCGGCACCGTGGCGAAAGCCCAGTTGTTGATCTTGGGCCGGCCAGGCAGCAGCGCGATGATGCCGGCGGGCGCACGGATCAGCAAATCCTTGCCGGTGCCGCCCGCTTCGAGCAGGCAAACAGTCTTCGATGGATCCTCGGAAAGCCTCGCGGCAAGCGTCGAACCGGCGGAGCCGCCGCCGGCGATCACATAGTCATAGCGCATGGTTTCCTCCCGGCGGATGTTTCCGTCCGTTCTGCCGAGAGAATGCCTGCTTGGGCGGCTTGTAAAGATGCCGCTGCGTTAGCCAGAGCATGATCCCGAAAAGTGGAAACCGGTTTTTGCTGCGCTGACCTTCGGTTCGGAGAAGATCATGCTCCAACAAAGGACTGGACCAGGATGACGGTCCGACCGAACGTCATTCTGGTCCAGCGCGCTTGCGCCGCCAGGAGTATTTCGGGCCCTTGGGCTCGGGTTCCACAGCCGGCTGGTAGTACACCGGCAGGCCGCCGGTCCGGCCCTCCTCCAGCCGCTTCAACAGCACCGGATTGGAGACCTCAAACTCGTCGAAGCCGAGTCGCAGCATATGCGGCAGCTGGTCGACCAGCACCTGGCCGGTGGCGCGCACCGCGCCCTTGAAATTGTGCCGGGCGCGCAGCAGTTCGCCCTTGGAGAAAGAGCGGCCGTCATTGAAGGCCGGGAAGGCGAGCGCCACCAGCGACAGCTGGTCCAGCAGGCCGGTTATCTTGTCGAGCTCGTCGCCGGGCTGCAGCAGGACGCCGATGCGCTGGCGCGCCGACTTGCGGACCTGGTCGTCGAGCCCGAGAAAGACCTGCAGCGGCAGGATGAAGCGGCCATTGCCGGCCAGCGCCTCGGCGCTTTCGGCGTGCGTCCACTCGTCCTCGCGAAAACCGTCCGGGGTCCAAAGGCGGGTCCCCGCTGTCGTCGATCCAGTCATCAAAAATCCTAAGTTTCAAAATCCAGGGTATGTCGAGAGTCAGGTCAGGCCGAGTCGAGAACGATGGCTTCCGAGAACCGGAGCGGAGCGTACTTGAAGTACGTGAGCACCGGAAGCGCAGGAAGCCGCCGTTCGCAGGCCGGCCTCACCTGACTATCGGCATAGCCTAAAGTGAGGCGTCGGTCAGCGACTTCTCCAAACCGGAGAGGTGAATGCCGCACTCTACCTTGGCGTGACCGGCCCAGCGGCCGCTCCGGGCGTCCTCGCCGGGCCGCACCGGCTGCGTGCAGGGGAAGCAGCCGATCGAGAGATAGCCATAGGCGACCAGCGGATTTTCGCGCAGCGCGTGCGCGCGCATGTAGTCGGCCTGGTCGGTGGTCGTCCAATGCGCCAGCGGATTGATGCGGATGCGCGAGCCGACCGCCTCGAAGACGGGCAGTGCCGCGCGCGTCGAGGCCTGGAAGCGCTTGCGCCCGGTGAACCAGGCACGGAACGGCTCGACGCCCCGCGCCAACGGCTCGACCTTGCGCACATTGCAGCAGGCATCGGTGTTGGTCTCGTGCAGCCGACCGGTCGGATCGACGCGCGCGAGCGCGACCTCCTCCGGCTTGATCACCCTGATATCGGTCAGGCCGAAATCGGCGACCAACGCGTCGCGATAGCCGAGCGTCTCCTCGAAATGCTTGCCGGTATCGAGGAAGATGACCGGCAGCGAGCGGTCGATCTCCGATATCATATGCAGGAGCACGGCGGAGTCCGCGCCGAAGGACGACACCGCGGCGACCGCGCCGCGGAACTCATGCGCCGACCGCTCGATGATCTCGATCGGCTTCAGATGGCCGAGCAGCGCATCCAGCCCCGCCGCTTCCGCGGCAACGCCGGCCTCGACGCCGCCCACCCTGTCAAGCGGCCTTGGTTTCGCCAGCATAGAGCGCCTCCTTGAACGGCGCGGGACCGACACGGCGGTAGGCGTCGATAAAACGTTCGTCGGGATTGAGCCGAAGGCCGAGATAGGTGTCGACGATCTGCTCGATGGCATCGGTGATCTCTTCGGAGGAGAAGCCGCGGCCGATGATCTCGCCGACCGAGGTGTTCTCGTCGGCCGAGCCGCCAAGCGTCACCTGGTAGAGCTCGGAGCCCTTCTTCTCGACACCCAGGATGCCGATATGGCCGACATGGTGGTGGCCGCAGGCATTGATGCAGCCGGAGATCTTCAGCTTCAATTCGCCGATCTCGCGCTGCCGCTCCATCGAGGCGAAGCGCCGCGAGATTTCCTGCGCGATCGGAATGGAGCGGGCCGTGGCCAGCGCGCAATAGTCGAGGCCGGGGCAGGAGATGATGTCGCTGATCAGGTTGGAATTGGCGGTCGCCAGGCCGATCTCGACCAGCGCGTCATAGACCGCCTTGAGATCGGCGCGCGCCACATGCGGCAGGATCAGGTTCTGCTCGTGGCTGACGCGCAGTTCGTCGAAGGCATATTTCTCGGCGATGTCGGCCACCGCCTCCATCTGGCTGTCGGTGGCGTCGCCGGGCACCTCGCCGATGCCCTTGAGCGAGATCGTCACCGCTGCATAATCGGGATGGCGGTGCGTCACGACATTCTGGTCGAGCCATTCCGAAAAGTTCTTGGAATCGAGCCTGGCCTGTTTCACCGCATCGTCGCCTTCCGGTCGGGAAACCAGCGCCGGCGGCGCGAAATAGGCATTGATGGCCTGGATATCGGCCTCCGGCAGCTTGAGCTCCGCATCCTTCAGCTCCTGCCATTCTGCCTCGATCTGGCGGGTGATCTCCTCCACGCCGGTCTCGTGCACCAGGATCTTGATGCGCGCCTTGTACTTGTTGTCGCGGCGGCCATAGAGGTTGTACACGCGCAGGATCGCCGTGCAGTAGGACAGAAGATCCGCTTCCGGCAGGAAGTCGCGGATTTTTCTCGCCACCATCGGCGTGCGGCCCTGGCCGCCGCCGACATAGACGGCGAAGCCCAGCTCGCCGGCCGCGTTCTTCTTCAGATGCAGGCCGATGTCATGCGTCTGGATGGCGGCGCGGTCGCGCTCGGCGCCGGTCACCGCGATCTTGAACTTGCGCGGCAGGAACGAAAACTCCGGATGCACCGACGACCATTGGCGCAGGATTTCCGCATAGGGACGCGGATCGGCGACCTCGTCGGCGGCGGCACCCGCGAAATGGTCGGCGGTGACATTGCGGATGCAGTTGCCGCTGGTCTGGATGGCATGCATCTCGACGCTCGCCAGATCGGCCAGGATCGCCGGGATGTCGGACAGCGCCGGCCAGTTGAACTGGATGTTCTGTCGCGTGGTGAAATGGCCGTAGCCCTTGTCGTATTTGCGCGCGATGTGGCCGAGCATGCGCAACTGCCGGCTGTTCAGCGTGCCGTAGGGCACGGCGATGCGCAGCATATACGCATGCAGTTGCAGATAGACGCCGTTCATCAGCCTGAGCGGCCGGAACTGGTCCTCGGTGATCTCGCCGGCAAGCCGGCGCTGCACCTGGTCGCTGAACTCGGCGACACGGGCGTGAACGAAATCCTGGTCGAACTCATCGTAACGGTACATGCTTCGTCTTTCCGGGCGCGTCCGCCCGTTGCCTTCCTTGGATTTAAGCGGCTCGTTCCGCTTGCTTGCCGAGATTGGGGTGGATGGTCGGGCCAGCGGCGCGGATCTTTTCGCGCAGCCGCACCGGCTCGACCAATCCGTCGACCACGGTGACGTCGATCAGGTTGACGTCGACCACCTCATTGTTGGCTCCAGCTGCGGCGCCGATCGCTTCCAGCCGGTCCTCCGCCGCCTTGTCATGCGCGATGTCGGCGTGACCGACCGTCTCCGCCCAGCCGCCATCGGCGTACCAGACGGCGATGCCGTCGGAGAGCCTGTTCGCGGTCAGAACCTTCATTGCTCAACTCCTTCGGCGACGGCTGACGCCGCGCCCTCATGCTTATGTGCCGCGAGCGGCTCGGATTGTTCGAAATTGGCGCCGGCAACCGCATCGCCGATGATCGTCATCACCGGGCCGGTGAGGTCGGCGCGCGCTTCCAGCGACGGCAGGTCGGCCAGCGTGCCGTGGAAACGGCGGCGGGTGCCGAGGCTGGCGTTCTCGACAACGGCGACGGCGGTGTCCGGCGACAGCCCCGCCTCGATCAGCCGGCCGGCGACTTCCGCGGCAACCGAACGGCCCATATAGACGGCGACGGTAGCGCCCGAGATGGCGAGCTTCGCCCAGTCGGGCAGCGAGTTGCCCTTGAGGTCGTGGCCGGTGGTGAACACCATCGAGGACGAGACGCCGCGCAGCGTCAGCGGCAGCTCGAAATCGGCAGCGGCGGCGAAGGCGGCGGTAACGCCCGGAACCACCTCATAGGCGATACCGGCCTCGCGCAGTGCCGCCATTTCCTCGCCCGCGCGTCCGAACACCAGCGGATCGCCGGACTTCAGCCGCACAACGCGCTTGCCGGCGCGGCCGAGCTCGATCAGCAGCGCGTTGATCTCTTCCTGGCTCTTGGAATGGCAGCCCTTGCGTTTTCCCACCGGCAGGCGCTCGGCGTCACGGCGACCCATGGCGACGATCGCTTCCGGCACCAGCGCGTCGTAGACGATGGCATCGGCTTCCATTAGCAGGCGATGCGCGCGCAAGGTCAAAAGGTCCTCCGCGCCCGGACCGGCGCCGACCAGCGCGATATGTCCCTCGGCCGGAGCGTCCTGAGCCAGGAGGTCGAGCGCCGCGCCATGCGCCTCGGCGAACTCGCCTGCTTCGATGGCCTTGGCCGGCGCGCCGGCGAAGAAATCGCTCCAGAAGCGACGGCGGCGGTTGCCTCTCGGCAGCTTTTCGGCGGCGGCGCGGAAAGACGCGGCGAGCGCCGCCAGCCGGCCGAGCGACGGCGACAGCATGCGGTCGATGCGACCGCGCAGCATCTGCGCCAGGACCGGTCCCGCCCCTTCGGTGCCTATGGCGATGGCGACCGGCGCGCGGTTGACCAGCGCCGGGGTGTAGAAATCGCAGAGCTCCGGACGGTCCACGGCGTTGACCGGAATTCCCATGCGGCGCGCGTCCTCGACGACGCGGCTGTCGACCGCTTCATCGCCACTGGCGGCAAACACCAGGGCAGCGCCTTGGAGATGCACGGCCTCGTAGGCCGCATTGATGTGGATGGCGCCGGTCGAGACAATGAAATCCAGCAGAGCGCCGCCGGCATTGTCGGCAACGATGCGCAGCACCGCGCTCGATTGCGAGAGCAGCCGCGCCTTGGCAAGCGCTTCCTCGCCATTGCCGACGATGGCTACGGCTTCGCCGTCGACCCGCATGAAGACGGGAAAGGCATTGAGCTTGGTGTTGGTTTGCGGCATGACGATGAGCAATACTGGAACAGTTTGGCAGTTTTACGCGGCCACGCCAAAAACCAGAAGGCAAGCACTCGCGCGCCGCCGAACGGCAGGCAATCGCTTTTTCGCAAGCGCGAAGGCCAAGAGAAAAAAATTCTATTTTGAGAATAAGACGGTCGGAGCGGCGTGAGAAACAGCCTTGATCCGCCGTAATTTTTAGCGCCGAACCGGGAAAGCCGCAAAACAGTTTTTTCTAATTTCTACTAAGTTAGTAGATTAAAGCCGACCTTATCGAAGGCACTCAGCCTCGTCGGCCGGGAGTGATCGAAGCGCGACCGCCAGATCGGAACAATCATGCTCCACGGCTCGTTTCCCTAGCAGCCCATCTGTCGATCCCGGCTCCGTCGATCGGCAATCATGCAAGCAAGGAGGAACGCCATGAGCATCAGGCTGAAACACGGATTATGGGTCGTCGTGGCCGATGGCGAGAAGGCGCTGTTCCTGCGCAACCAGGGCGACAACAAGTTCCCGAACCTGGAAGTGGTGCACGAGATGGAGCAGGAGAACCCTGCGACGCGCGAGCAAGGCACCGACAAGCCGGGCCGCCAGAGCAACGAGGGTCCGCGCAGCGCTGTCGAAGAAACCGATTGGCACCGCCTCGGCAAGGAGCGCTTCGCTGTCGAGATTGCCGACCGGCTCTACAAGCTCGCGCATCGCGGCGAATTCGACGCGGTCGTGCTGATCGCGCCGCCGCAGGTGCTTGGCGAGATGCGCCAGAAACTGCACAAGGAGGTGGGCGAGAAGGTGCAGGCGGAAATCCCAAAGACGCTCACCAACCACACGATTTCGGATATCGAGAACCTGTTGCAAGCGGCATAAGCGGCGAAAAGACAGCGGTTTCGAGGCTGGATCGCGTCTCGAAGCCGTCTCTTTGGCGGCGGGGCCGCGATTTTCCCCCATGCATCGCTGCACGGCGTCGATTTCTGCGCGGCGGTGGTTGCATCATCGCCGCTCCGTCCACCATATTGCCAGAGGCGACGGCCTCGGCGGGGGCCCATCCGACATCGTGAATTTTCGAAAGGCGCTCCATAGACAATGCCGCATGACACGCCCCTTATCGCCACCATCGTCGCCGGTCTGGGGCTTGCTTTCGTCTTCGGGGCTTTAGCCAACCGTTTCCGCATTCCGCCGCTCGTCGGCTACCTTGTCGCCGGCGTCCTTGTCGGTCCGAACACGCCCGGCTTCGTCGCCGACGCCAGCCTTGCCAACGAGCTCGCGGAAATCGGCGTCATCCTTCTGATGTTCGGCGTCGGCCTGCATTTTTCGCTGAAGGACCTTCTGTCCGTCCGCGCCATCGCCGTGCCGGGCGCCATCGTCCAGATCGGCTTTGCGACCTTGCTCGGTGTCGGGCTTGCCTGGGTGCTCGGCTGGTCGCTGGGTGCCGGCCTGGTCTTCGGCCTGGCACTCTCGGTCGCCTCGACCGTGGTGCTTTTGCGCGCGCTTCAGGAGCGGCGGCTGATCGAGACCGAACGCGGCCGCATCGCCGTCGGCTGGCTGATCGTCGAGGATCTCGCCATGGTGCTGGCACTGGTGCTTCTGCCGGCGCTCGCCGGCGTGCTTGGCGGCCAGCCGCAGGTCGAGGATCATGCGAGCCTGCTCTCGCTGCCGGCCAGCTACGGCGTATGGGGCGTGGTCGGCGTCACGCTTGCCAAGGTCGCCGCCTTCGTCGTCGTCATGCTGGTAGTCGGCCGCAGGGTCATCCCCTGGATCCTGCATTACGTCGCCCATACCGGCTCCCGCGAACTGTTCCGGCTCTCCGTGCTGGCAATCGCGCTCGGCGTCGCCTTCGGCGCGGCGAAGCTGTTCGGCGTCTCGCTGGCGCTCGGCGCCTTCTTCGCCGGCATGATCATGAGTGAATCCGAGCTCAGCCACCGCGCGGCGGAAGAATCGCTGCCGCTGCGCGACGCCTTCTCGGTGCTGTTCTTCGTCTCGGTCGGCATGCTGTTCGACCCGTCCAGTCTCATCAGCAACGGCCTGCCGATCCTCGCCACCTTGGCCATCATCGTCATCGGCAAATCGATCGCGGCTTTCATCATCGTGATCGCCTTCCGCTATTCAATCGCGACCGCGCTGATGATTTCGGCGAGCCTTGCCCAGATCGGCGAATTCTCCTTCATCCTGGCCGAGCTTGGCGTCGGCCTGAAACTGCTGCCCGAGCAGGGCCGCGACCTGATCCTGGCTGGCGCCATTCTCTCGATCCTGCTCAATCCGCTGATATTCCTGGTCGTCGACTGGATGAAGCCGTGGCTCGAAAAACGCGCCGGCAAGGCAGCGCCAGTCGAAGAGCAGAGCCCTATCGGTCCGGCGACGGAGCCTGGCCAGGTCGCTTCGGTGTCGGCAGTTCCGGGAAAGGAAGACGGTCCGCCGCCGAAGACGGCGCTTGCCGGCCATTCCATCCTGATCGGCTACGGCCGCGTCGGCAGCCTTGTGGGCGCCGCGCTGAAGGAAGCCGCCCTGCCCTTCCTGGTCATCGAGGATGCCGACAAGACGCTGGCGAAGCTGCGCGACGACGGCGTCGAAACCGTCGCCGGCAACGCCGCCAATGCGGACATCTTCTCGGCCGCCAACCCGGAAGGCGCCAGGCGGCTTATCCTCGCCATTCCCAACGCCTTCGAGGCCGGCCAGATCGTGCTTCGGGCGCGCGCGGCCAATCCGGCGATAAACGTCATTGCCCGCGCTCATTCCGACGCCGAGGTCGAGCATTTGAAGGGCCTCGGCGCCGACACCGTGATCATGGGCGAGCGCGAGATCGCCCGCGGCATCGTCGAGGTGGTGACCGGCAAAGCCACCGTTCCGGTCGATCCCGTCACGGAGATCAATCCGCACCCGGCTTGACGCGTGTCAGGCGACGAAGGCGGAGCCGCCGTTTTGCGCGATATCGCTGAGGTATTTCGCGGGCGGCTTGCCCAGCGCTTTCTTGAACATGGTGATGAAGGCGGTGACGGATTCGTAACCGAGATCGCCCGACACCTGCTGCACGCTGGCGCCGGCGGACAGCTCCCTGAGCGCCACGATCAGATGCAGCTGCTGGCGCCAGCGCCCGAAACTAAGGCCCGTCTCCTTGACCACGAGGCGTGCCAGGCTGCTCTCGCTGAGCGCAACGCGGTTTGCCCAATCGGCCAACGTGCTGCGATCGGCCGGATCGTCCGCCAGCGCTTCGGCGATCCGTCGCAAGCGCGGCTCGGCCGAGATCGGGAGATGCAATTGCTGCACGGGCATGAGCGGCAGCTCTGCAAGCAGGACCTTTCCCAGGAAGTCGCAACGCGCGTCGTCCGGCGCGCATTCCGATAGCTCGATGATCAGCTCGCGCAGCAACGGCGAGATCGAAAGCGTGCAGCACTGTTCCGGCAATGCGGCGACGCCAGGCTCGATATAGACGAAGAAGATGCGGGCATTCGCCGTCGCTATGTTGCTGTGTTCCATGCGGCTCGGCACCCACACCCCGCAATGCGGCGGCACCATCCAGAGCCCGCCGGGAACGCGGCAGGTGACCCCGCCGCCGAGCGCGAAGACGAGCTGGCCTTTGCGATGCCAGTGCGCCGGCACCTCGGCCTTTGTTTCGGTCACGTCGACGCCGACGGCGATCGCCGACGCAACCACGTCGTCGACGTCGAAGTTGAGCCAGGGCCAGCGAAGCGGCTGTCTCATACTTGACTGCTTTTAGCGATCATCTGGCTATATCTCTAAATTCTTCGAGGACGGAAGTCGATAAGCTCGACTTGTCATCGTCGCAATCGATCGCGGCTTCCAACGCGCCAATTTCAAAGGTGGGCCATGCTCGCTCTCGCTATTTCTTCCGACAGCCCCGACAGGCTGAGGCTCACCGAGGCCGACGAGCCACACTGCAATGGGAATGAAGCATTGGTAGCCGTTCATGCAACATCGTTGAACCGTGGCGAGCTGCGCCTGCTCGGCATACGTCCCGACGGCTGGATCCCCGGCCAGGATATCGTCGGCATCGTGGAACGCGCGGCCGCCGACGGCTCCGGCCCGGCCGCTGGCGCGCGCGTCGCCGCCTTGGTCGACCAGGCCGGCTGGGCCGAGCGCGTCGCCGTTCCGGCCGACCGGCTCGCCGTCGTGCCGGAGGGCGTAAGCTTCGCCTCTGCCGCCACGCTCCCGGTGGCGGGCACGACGGCGCTGCGGACCTTGCGCCATGGCGGCGACCTCACGGGCCAGCGGGTTCTGGTCACCGGCGCAAGCGGCGCGGTCGGTCGTTTCCAGATCCAGATCGCCCGCGAGCAAGGCGCTTCGGTGACGGCGATCGCCTCGGCCCGGCACCACGATGATCTTCGCCATCTGGGCGCCGGGCAGGTCGTCGAGTCGATCGAACTGACCGACGGCCTATTCTCGCTGATCACCGAATCGGTCGGCGGCAAAAGCCTCGCCGACGCGATCGAGCGCGTGGCGCCGGGCGGCACCATCGTCATGTTCGGCTCAAGCAGCGGCGAACTGACACCCATCGGCTTCCGGCAGTTCGTTCCGGGCCACGAAGGCGCGAGGCTCCAGACTTTCGCCTATTACGCGTCCGGTTCAGCCATCGGCGCCGACATCGCCACGCTGCTTGGCTTAGTCGCGGCCGGCCGGCTGGAGACCCGCGTGGCCATGATCGTGCCATGGACCGACATTGCCCAGGCGCTCAGCGCGCTCAGGCAGCGCAGTTTCAGCGGCAAGGCGGTCCTCGCCATGGCCTGAAGTCAGCCAATCACACGTGCTGGCCGCCATTGATGTGGATTTCCGAGCCGGTCACATAGGACGACTGGCCGGAGCACAGGAAGTAGATGATATCGGCCACTTCCGACGTCGCGCCCAGCCGTCTTAGCGGGATCGTCTCAACAATCTTGTCGGTGCCGGGCGACAGGATCGCGGTGTCGATTTCGCCCGGCGCGATCGCGTTGACGCGGATGCCGTGCGGGCCGAAGTCATGCGCCATCTCGCGCGTCAGCGAGCCGAGCGCCGCCTTCGACGTCGCATAGGCCGTACCGGCGAAAGGATGCACGCGGGTGCCGGCGATCGAGGTGACGTTGACGATCGAGCCCTTGGCGGCGGCGAGCTCCTTGAACAGCCCTCTGGCCAGCATGATCGGCGCGAAGAAATTGACCTGGAAGACGTCGCGCCAGACATGCATCGGCGTCTCGATCGAGTTCATCCGGCTGCCGTCCTTCAGCTTCGGCGAGATGCCGGCATTGTTGACCAGGGCGTTGAGCTGCCCGCCATGCGCCTCCAGCCGGTGACGGATTTCCGAAACGGCGATGCCGACATCCTCCTGGTCGGCGAGGTCCACCTTGATGTGGTCCTCGGGGCCGGCCGGCCACGGGCAGTCCTCGGCGAAAGCCTGTCGCGAGCAGGTGATGACGCGCCAGCCCTCGCGCGAAAAGCGCTTCACGGTCGCATGACCGATGCCGCGGCTGGCGCCGGTGAGCACGATGGTTTTTCTGCTGTCGGTCTCGGCCATGGCTTTGTCTCCGGCCGGACATGTAGCCGAAGGCGGCAGTCATTGCGAGAGGGCGAGTTGCCGCCGCAGCCATGATCCCGGAAAGCAGGTTCCGGTTTTCGGCTTCGTGATGGAATAAGAAGCTGGAGCCGTGCCGATCCCGTCGGACGGCTTCAACCGCCGCCCAATATGTCCAGGATCGACGTTTGCCGCCTTTTCTTTGGTCCGCCGACATCGCCGGGCGGCACCGGATGCTTGATCGAGGCGGTCGATCCACTGTCGCTCGGCATGTCGAAGCCGCCGGCGTCGACGGTTTCGGCCGGTTTCGCCGTCCGCACCTGGCGGACGGGCGCAGGCGCCTGGGCTACAGGCTGTGACTGGCCGACAGCCGCGGGCGGAGCCGGCGGTGGCGAGGCGTCCGCCGACGGGATCTCGTCCGGCACGATCGTGTCGGACGGCGTCGACTTCCAGGTGCCGGGCAGCGGCCTGACCGGCACGCCTTGATGCGCGGCCACCATGAATTCGTGCCAGGCCTGCGCCGGGAGAGCACCGCCGGTAACCTTCTTCATCGGGCTGCCGTCGTCATTGCCGAACCACACGCCCGTGGTGAGATTGGCGGTGTAGCCGACGAACCAGGCGTCGCGCGAATTCTGGCTGGTGCCGGTCTTGCCGGCCGACGGCCAGTTGAAGGCCGCCTTTTTGGCGGTGCCGACCTCGACCGTGCCCGTCATCATCGCATTCATCATGCCGACGATGTCGGCCTTGATGACGCGCGGCGCACTGCCGGTGCTGCCCTCGTAGAGCACCTTGCCGTTGGCGGTGGTGATGCGCTGGATGAAATGGATGTCCGGCTTGTAGCCGCCATTGGCGAAAGGCACATAGGCGGAGGTCAATTCCAGCGGCGTCACCTCCGAGGTGCCGAGCGCGATCGAGGTGTTGGCCTGCAGGTCGGACTGGATGCCCATGCGGTGCGCGGCTTCCACCACGGCGTCGGGTCCGACCTCCATGGTGAGCTGTGCGGCGACCGAGTTCAACGACTTGGCCAGGGCCGTCGCCAGCGTCACCTTGCCGTAATATTTGCCGCCGTAATTGTCGGGCGTCCATTTGCCGATCTTGATCGGCGCGTCGTTGCGGATGCTGTCCGGCGTGCGGCCGGCTTCCAGCGCCGCCATGTAGACGAACGGCTTGAAGGCCGAGCCCGGCTGCCGGCGCGCTTCGGAGGCGCGATCGAACTGGCTGGTCGAATAATCATAGCCGCCGACCATGGCGCGCACCGCACCGGAATCGTCGATCGACACCAGCGCGCCTTGCGTGACATTGAGCTTCTTGCCGCTCTCGTCGACCAGCCGACGGATCGACTGTTCGGCAAGTTTCTGCAGGTTGAGGTCGACCGTGGTGTCAATGACGATGTCGCCGCGCACGTCGCCGATGAGATCGGGGAGTTCGTCCATCACCGTATCGGCGACATAGTTTTCCGAGCCGGTCCAGTAGGACGGCGCGCGCGTCGCCGGCGCGCTCAGCGCGGTCTTGTATTCCTTGTCGCTGATCTTGCCGGTCTCGCGCATCGCCGCGAGCACGAGCTGCGCCCGCTCCTCGGCCGCCTTCGGGTCGCGCGCCGGCGAAAGCTTGGACGGCGCCTTGAGCAAGCCCGCCAGCAACGCAGCTTCGGAAAGCGTCACGTCGCGCGCGCTCTTGCCGAAATAGCGCCTCGAGGCGGCCTCGACGCCATAGGCGCCCGAGCCAAAATAGACCCGGTTGAGGTACATTTCGAGGATCTGGTCCTTGCTGTGCTTGTGCTCGAGCCAGAGCGCGAGCAGCACTTCCTGGACCTTGCGCTCCAGCGTGCGGTCCGGCGTCAGGAACAGGTTCTTCGCCAGCTGCTGTGTCAGCGTCGAGCCGCCCTGCGAGAAATGCCCGCCGACGAGATTGGTGACCATGGCGCGCGACAGGCCGATCGGGTCGATGCCGAAATGCGAATAGAAGCGGCGGTCCTCGATGGCGACGACGGCCTCCGGGATATAGGGCGACATTTCGTGCAGGCCGACGGCCTCGCCGCCCGACGCGCCGCGGTTGGCGATCAGCGCGCCGTCGACCGAGACGATCTTGATGTTTGGCGCGCGGTCCGGGACCGACCATGTCGTCGCCGCCGGCATCTTGGCACCGTAATAGACGACGATGCCGGCCACCGCGATACCGCCCCAGATGCAGAGCACGAAGCACCAATAGACAAGCCGCGTGGCGATGCCGAGCAGCCCGCTCGGATTGCGGTCGCGACCACGTCCGCGGCCGCGCGATTTTGCCTTGGCGGACTTGCCTTTCGAAGCGGATTTACGACTGCCCGGCACGACGCGATCCTCCTCGCTGACCGAAAAGCCTTCGGAGGATTTCGCGCGCGGCGATCCCTCGAAGCTCGGTTCGATGCGACTGTCTCTGCGGTTCGCCATGCGCTCTTGCTTGCTGCCCCGGTGCCGATGGCGTTCGGGTTGAAGACTAGATGCGGCGGTTTAAAGGCGGGTTAAAGCAGGGTTTATGCAGCCTTTTGAAAACCCTTGGGATTTTCTGAAGCCGGCTGCCTCGCGGTACGTTCTAGGCCGCGTCGGCTGTCTGCAGGACGCCATTTTTGATAGACAAGTCGCCTAAAATCCTGCCGCCTTGGCCAGACGAGGCGCCAGCGCCAAGGCGTAGGTCGCCGTCAGATGATGGTTGTCGCGCCAGACGACGATGTTGCCGACCACCGCCGGGCAGCTGTCCTTGCCGCATATCGCATCGTTCATGTCGACCACGGCTACCCCCGGCACGGACCGGGCGGCGAGCGCGTAGATGTTTCCCCGTTCGACCTCGCTGCGCGGATTGACGCATTTGCCGGGATCGGTCTAGCCCCTCACGGCGCCGGCCTCTCCCGGCCGGCCACCGTGCTCAATTCTGCTGGATCGAAATACCCTTGTCGTCGATCTTGAGCTCGACGCCTTTGGGCCTGGTCTGCTCGCGATAGACATAGATGCCGAGCGCGATGATCACGACCACAAGCGCGCCGATGATCAGATAAAGCATGTTCTGCTTCACGGCGCGCTCCTTCGGGGCAATTCCAGGAAACTTGCAAAGCGGTCAGGTTCGACGACTTCGCCGTGACTTTCCGTCCGGAATTGCGTTGAAACAAAGAGTTGGAGCGTCACGCTCGCTTGAGGACCTTGACCAGCACCAACAGGATAACTGCGCCAATGGTGGCGTTGATGATGGAGGCGAGGATGCCGCCGCCAATGGCGAAGCCCAGCCTTGGCAAAAGCCAGCCGGCAATGAAGGCGCCGATGATGCCGACGACGATGTTGCCGAGCAGGCCGAAGCCGAAGCCCGAGACGATCAGGCCGGCAAGCCAGCCGGCGATGGCGCCGATGATGATGAAGACGAGAAGACTTTCAATGCCCATGCTGATTTCCTCCGAGCGAACAGCCGGACCCGAGAAAGGCTCCGAATCGGCCTTCAATATCAACAGTCTCAGGCTATGCGAAAGCCTTTGATCACGCCAGCGGGCGCATCACCGGTCGTCGCCATCGTCATCTGAAGCGGGCCGCCAGCTCGTCGGATCGACTTTCTTCTGCGTGTCGCTGTCGGTGTAGACCCACCAGCCGCCGTCGCGATATTGCCCGACGGATTCGTTGACGACGCCGTCGCCGTCCTTCCACATGATCGTGACTTTGGAGCCGTCCTTGGGCGCGCTCGTGATCGGTTTGCGTTCTGCCATCTCACTCCCTCCCAATCCTACGCCTCATCGGGCTGGCGGAAACGTCCCGCGCAGCTCCGGGTTCCGTCAGCTGTGCGCGAAGATGTCTTCCTCGGCCCAGCCCATCAGGTCGAGCTTGGCTCGCGTCGGCAGGAAACGGAAGCAGGCGTCCGCCTCCCTGGTGCGATTTTCGCGTGCCAGGCGCGCCGCCAGCACCTCGCGCAGACGATGCAGATAGAGCACGTCGGAGGCGGCGTATTCGAGCTGTTCGGGCGAGAGCGTTTCCGCCGCCCAGTCCGAGGATTGCTGCGCCTTGGACAGGCCGATGCCGAGCAATTCGTTGCACAGATCCTTCAGCCCATGGCGGTCGGTATAGGTGCGGGTCAGCCGCGAGGCGATCTTGGTGCAGAACACCGGTTCCGCCATGACGCCGAAGGCATTGTAGAGCACGGCAATGTCGAAGCGGCCGTAATGGAACAGCTTGGTGATCGCGCGGTTCCTGAGCAGGCTGACGAGGTTCGGCGCCTTCTTCTGGCCAGGCGCGATCTGGATGACGTCGGCACTTCCGTCGCCGGGAGAAATCTGCACCACGCAGAGCCGGTCGCGATGCGGGTTCAAGCCCAGCGTTTCCGTGTCGATGGCCACCGCCCCGACATTGTAGCGGGTGAGGTCCGGCAGGTCGTTCTTGTGAAAACGGATGTCTGCGGTCATTCTCTTCTCCGGATCGCGATCTGCAGCGCCGCGCATCTTTTGGGATGCGCAAAGGACGCTGCATAAAAACTAGAAAGCCCGTCCTTGCCGCGATCCGGTGAAAAATCAACCAAAACTTGTTGTTTAGCGGGTCAGCGCATCGAGGATTCGCGCCCAGGACCGCTGCCCCTTGTGGAAGGAGGTCAGCTCGTATTTCTCGTTCGGCGAGTGGATGCGGTCATCGTCGAGGCCGAAGCCGACCAGAAGCGATTCCATGCCAAGATAGGTCTGGAAATCGCCGACCACCGGGATCGAGCCGCCGCCGCCCGTGGTCACCGCCTGCTTCTCCCACTCGTCCGACAGCGCGTCCTTGGCCTTGGTCAGGAACGGCGAATCGTAGGAAAGCTGGATCGCCGGCGAGCCGCCATGCGGGTGGAACTCGACCGAGCAGTCGCCGGGGATGCGCTCGCGCACGAAGGCCTGGAAGGCGGCGCGGATCTTCTTCGGATCCTGCTTGTGGACGAGCCGGAACGACACCTTCGCCGAGGCTTGCGCCGCGATCACCGTCTTGAAACCCTTGCCGGTATAACCGCCGATGATGCCGTTGAATTCCGCCGTCGGCCGCGCCCAGGTGAGCTCGAGCACCGAGCGGCCCTTTTCGCCGGCCGGGATGGAGAGGCCAACCGGTCCGAGGAAGGTCTCGGCCGTCTCGCCGAGCCCTTCCCAGGATTTCAGCACCTGCGAAGGCGTCTCCTCGACGCCGTCATAGAAGCCCGGGATGGTGACGTGGCCGTCCTTGTCGTGGATGTCGGCCAGCACCTTGGCCAGGATGCGGATCGGATTGGCGGCGGGACCGCCATAGAGGCCCGAATGCAGGTCGCGGCTGGCAGCCTTGACGGTGACCTCCTCGCCGACCATGCCGCGCAGCGACACGCAGATCGACGGCGTCTCGCGGTTCCACATGCTGGTGTCGCAGACCAGCGCGAAATCCGCCTTCAGCTCGGCGGCGTTGGCTTCCAGGAACGGCTTCAGCGATGGCGAGCCGGACTCCTCCTCGCCCTCGAACAGGATGGTGACGCGGCACGGCAGATTGCCATGCACCTGCTTCCACGCGCGGCAGGCCTCGACGAAGGTCATCAGCTGCCCCTTGTCGTCGGCCGAGCCTCGTCCGGTGATTATCTTGCGTCCAGGCTCGATCTCCTTGATCGAGGGCGCGAACGGGTCGGTTTCCCACAATTCGATCGGATCGACCGGCTGCACGTCGTAATGGCCGTAGAACAGCACATGCGGCGCGCCCGCCGGTCCCTCGTGATGCGCCACCACCATCGGATGTCCGGGCGTGTCGCGCACACTGGCGTCGAAGCCGATCAGCTTGAGCTCGGCGACCAACCATTCCGCCCCTTTGCGGCAGTCGGCGGCAAAGGCCGGATCGGTGGAGATCGACTTGATGCCGAGCAGGCCGAACAGCCGCCCCAGGCTCTGGTCGAGATTCTGGTCGAGACGGTCGAGGACGGGGGAGATTCTGGACATGCTTTTTGCCTTTCGATTTTGGGCAGACCCTAAAGGGCCACGCCGAAAACGAAAAGCCGCGATCGTTAGACCAACGAGGCAAGGGGCCAGCCGAAAGGCAAAAAAAGACCGCCGTGGTGGAGGGGGAACCACGGCGGTCTCTACTCGAAACGATGCGGCAGCCCGGAGAGGGGGGATAGGCTGCCGCAGTTGCCCGGGATAGGCGGGGGACGGGCCTTACTCCGGACTTCGGCGAAAACTGCCGATGAGATGTATTTGGGTCTGTGAACGTGGCGATTCAAGGGCACGAAAATTACAGTTTTGTAACATGCCCGTGAGCGGCGAATTCCATGCATGTCGCCCAAAACTGTGCAGCGGTTTTGGGAAACGGCATGCACGAACAAAAAGACGCAAAACACGTCACCTGAATCCGTTTCAGCGCGACACGCTTTGGCGGACAGGATCTGTCAGGGGTGTTGCCCGAACCGGTGGGTTCCGCAGCCTTTGGCATGGACCGCGAAGGCTGGCCGCGCTATCCCTGCCGGCATGAAAAAAGGCGATCACCTCTTCCTCGTCGACGGCTCCGGCTACATTTTCCGCGCCTACCACGCGCTGCCGCCGCTCAACCGCAAGTCCGACGGCCTGCCGACCAATGCCGTGCTCGGCTTCTGCAACATGGTTTGGAAGCTGGTGCAGGACGCCCGCAACACCAATGTAGGTGTGGTGCCGACGCATTTCGCCGTCATCTTCGATTATTCCTCGAAAACCTTCCGCAGCGATCTCTACCCTGAATACAAGGCGAACCGCTCGGCGCCGCCGGAAGACCTGATCCCGCAATTCGGGCTGATCCGCCAGGCGACCGTGGCTTTCAACCTGCCCTGCATCGAGATGGAAGGCTTCGAGGCCGACGACATCATCGCCACCTATTGCCGGCTCGCCTGCGAGGTCGGCGCCGACACCACCATCGTCTCCTCCGACAAGGACCTGATGCAGCTGGTCGGCCCGACGGTCGGCATGTACGACCCGATGAAGGACCGCCAGATCGGCATCCCCGAAGTGATCGAGAAATGGGGCGTGCCGCCGGAAAAGATGATTGACCTGCAGGCGCTGACCGGCGACTCGGTCGATAACGTGCCGGGCGTGCCCGGCATCGGCCCGAAGACCGCGGCACAGCTTCTGGAGCAGTTCGGCGATCTCGACGGCCTGCTGGCGCGCGCTTCCGAGATCAAGCAGGACAAGCGGCGCGAGACCATCATCGCCAACGCCGACAAGGCGCGCATCTCGCGCCAGCTGGTGACGCTGAAGAACGACGTACCTATGAAGGAGGGGCTGGACGAGCTGGTCCTGCATGAACCGGACGGCCCGAAGCTGATCGGCTTCCTGAAGACGATGGAGTTCACCACGCTGACGCGCCGCGTCGCCGAGGCGACCGCGACCGAGATCGGCGACGTCCAGGCTTCCGCCGTCACCGTCGAGCGCGCCGATGCCGCGCATGGGCCCGATGTCGGGGCCGGCGCTCCGCCGAGACAGGCAGCAGCCTCATCAAACGGCGCCGCGAAGCCGGCGGTAAGGGGCGAGGACGCGCCGCCGCAGGGCGACACCCCATCCCTCCTCTCGGCGCTGCGGCTGGAGCAGGCGACGGCGCGCAAGATCGATCCCTCGGCCTATGGCGCCATCCGCGATGCGGCGGCGCTCAAGGCCTGGATCGCCGAAGCCCGCGACGCCGGCATCCTTGCGCTCGATGCCGAGACCTCTTCGCCCGACCCGATGCAGGCCGATCTCATCGGCATTTCCATGGCGATCGCGCCCGGCCGCGCCGTCTATGTGCCGCTCGCCCACAAGAGCGGCAATGGCGACCTGCTCGGCGGCGGCATGGTGGAGAACCAGATCCCCGTCCGCGACGCGTTGGCGCTGTTGAAGCCACTGCTTGAGGACCGTTCGGTCCTCAAGATCGTGCAGGACATGAAATACGACATCGTCGTGATGAGCCGGCACGGCATCGAGGTCGGTCCGTTCGACGACACGATGTTGATCTCCTACGTCCTCGACGCCGGCACCTCGGGCGGCCACGACCTCGCCTCGCTGTCGGAGAAGTGGCTTGGCCACGCGCCGGCCTCCAAGAAGGAACTTGCCGGCTCGGGCAAGAATGCCATCGGCTTCGACCAGGTCGATATCGAGCGCGCCACCGCCTATGCCGGCGAGCAGGCCGACTTGGCGCTGCGGCTGTGGCAGTTGCTGAAGCCGAGGCTGGCCGCCAAAGGCCTCGTTTCCGTCTACGAGCGGCTGGAAAGGCCGCTGGTGCCCGTGCTTGCCCGGATGGAACAGCGCGGCATCTCGGTCGATCGCCAGATCCTGTCGCGGCTGTCCGGCGAACTGGCGCAGGGTGCCGCCCGCGTCGAGGAGGAAATTTACGGGATCGTCGGCGAGCGCATCAACATCGGCTCGCCGAAGCAGCTCGGCGACATCCTGTTCGGCAAGATGGGCCTGCCCGGCGGCTCGAAGACCAAGACCGGCCAGTGGTCGACCTCGGCGCAGCTGCTTGAGGACCTCGCCGCCGAAGGCCACGAGCTGCCGCGCAAGATCGTCGACTGGCGTCAGCTGACCAAGCTGAAATCGACCTACACCGACGCGCTGCCCGGCTTCATCAACCCCGGCACCAACCGCGTCCACACCTCCTATGCGCTGGCCGCGACCACGACCGGGCGACTGTCGTCCTCCGATCCCAATCTGCAGAACATCCCGGTGCGCACCGCCGAAGGCCGCAAGATCAGGACCGCCTTCATCGCCGAAAAGGGCCACAAGCTGGTCTCGGCCGACTACAGCCAGATCGAATTGCGCGTGCTTGCCCACGTCGCCGAGATCCCGCAGCTCAAGCAGGCTTTCGCCGACGGCGCCGACATCCACGCCATCACTGCCTCCGAAATGTTCAACGTGCCGGTCGAGGGCATGCCCTCGGAGGTGCGCCGGCGCGCCAAGGCGATCAATTTCGGCATCATCTACGGCATCTCGGCCTTCGGCCTCGCCAACCAGCTGTCGATCCCGCGCGACGAGGCCAGCGCCTACATCAAGCGCTATTTCGAGCGCTTCCCGGGCATCCGCGACTATATCGAGGAAACCAAGGCCTATGCGCGCGAGCACGGCTTTGTCGAAACCATCTTCGGCCGCCGCATCCACTATCCGGAGATAAGGTCGTCCAACCCGTCGATCCGCGCCTTCAACGAGCGCGCCTCGATCAACGCCAGGCTGCAAGGCACCGCCGCCGACATCATCCGCCGCGCCATGGTGCATATGGAGGAGGCGCTGGACAAGGCGAAGCTCTCCGCCCGCATGCTGTTGCAGGTGCATGACGAGCTGATCTTCGAAACGGTGGAAGCGGAGGTCGAGGCGACGATTCCCGTCGTGCGCCGCGTGATGGAAAACGCGCCGATGCCGGCTGTCTCGATGTCGGTGCCGCTGCATGTCGATGCGCGGGCTGCTAACAACTGGGACGAGGCGCATTAGGCGGCATGCCGAGAGGCGCCGCGATCCGTCGCCCCCCTCTCTGTCCGGCAGGACAGAGAGGGGGGCTTCGCGCCGGCATTAAAAGGCTAAGTCGTATAGAGCTAAGCAGCTTCGGCCCGACACTTGGCGCAAACCCCACGAAACTCGATCACCGCCTTCTTGGCCGCGAATCCCGTCGAGCGCACCCACTCGTCCAGCCGGTGGTCGACATCGTGGTCGGACATCTCCGTCACCTGGCCGCAATTGTCGCAGATGGCAAAGGCCGTCATCGAATGGCTGTGGTCGTGCGGCTCGGCGCAGGCGACGAAGGAATTGAGGCTCTCCAGCCGGTGCACCAAGCCGGACTTCACCAGCGTGTCGAGCGCCCGGTAAACCTGCAATGGCGCGCGAAAACCGCGCTCGCGCAGTTGGTCGAGCAGTGTATAGGCGCTGAGCGGCCCGCTCGACGCCTCGAGCTTCTCGAGCACGCAGAGCTGGTTCTTGGTCAGCGCATCTCTTGCCGTCATCTTGTTCGCCCAGTTGGCGCCCGCGCGAAATCTCGCATGCGGACGACTTCAATTCTCCTGAGATAGCGACGAACGAGTGATTTTGCCACTGTTTCCGCAGCGCATCCCTTCCGGTGCGCGCCGGGCCAGATGGTTCGCCGGCTAATCGCTACTTGCGCGGCGGCCCCTTGCGTTCGGCAGAAGCCGCCCACAGGTTGATGTCGGACTCGCGCGCGTAAGTGTCGATCTCGGCCAGTTCGGCATCGGAGAACTCGAGCGCCTTGAGCGCGCCGACGCAATCCTCGACCTGTTCGGGCCGGCTGGCGCCGATCAGCGCCGTCGTCACGCGGCCCTTGCGCAGCACCCAGGCCAGCGCCATCTGCGCCAGCGTCTGGCCGCGGCGGCCGGCAACGGCGTTGAGCGCCTTGATGTTGGCGATCGACTTGTCGTTGATGAAGGCAGGCTTGAGCGACTTGCCTTGCGATGCACGGCTGCCATCGGGAATACCGCCGAGATATTTGTCGGTCAGCATGCCCTGCGCCAGCGGCGAGAACACGATCGAGCCGATGCCGAGCCCCTCCAGCGTGTCGAGCAGCCCGTCTTCCTCAACCCAGCGGTTGAGCATCGAATAGCTCGGCTGGTGGATCAGGCAGGGCGTGCCGAGCTGCCTCAATATGTCGGCCGCCTCGCGCGTGCGCTGCGAATTGTAGGACGAGATGCCGGCATAGAGCGCCTTGCCCGAGCGCACCGCGTGGTCGAGCGCCCCCATCGTTTCCTCGAGCGGTGTCTCGGGGTCGAAACGGTGCGAATAGAAGATGTCGACATAGTCGAGCCCCATGCGCTTGAGGCTCTGGTCGAGGCTGGCCAGCACATACTTGCGGCTGCCCCATTCGCCATACGGGCCGGCCCACATCTCGTAGCCGGCCTTGGTCGAAATGATCAGCTCGTCGCGATAGCCTGCGAAATCGCTGCGCAGGATCTCGCCGAACGCGGTTTCCGCCGAGCCGGGAGGCGGGCCGTAATTGTTGGCGAGGTCGAAATGCGTGATGCCGAGGTCGAAGGCCTTGCGCACGAGCGCCTGCTTGGTCTTGTGCGGCGTGTCGTTGCCGAAATTGTGCCACAGCCCGAGCGAGATCACCGGCAGCTTCAGGCCGGACCGCCCGCAGCGGTTGTAGATCATCTTCTCGTAGCGGTTCTCGGCGGCGACATAGGGCATGGGGAATCCTCGGGATACAAGCGGCGCAGAGATCGCCACCAGATAAATTGAATCGATGCTTGCCCCTCATCATTACCCTCTCCCCGCCGGAACGGGGAGAGGGGTTGCCACCTACTTTTTCTTCGCCAGCAGCGCCTTCGCGTCCTTGACGCCGAGCGCGGCCGGCCGCTCGCAGCTCGTCTGCATGGCGACATATTTGCCGCTTTCGCCGGAACGCAGGATGCCGGTCATCACATCGACGGCGTGCAGCGCCAGCTCCATCGAGCAGCGATGCGGCCGCCCTTCGGCGATCGCGATCGCCATGTCGGCAAGGCCGGCGGTGCGGTAGTTGGCCATCATGCCCTGGCCATGCATCTCGTTCGGCACACCGAACGGATGGTTCCATTTCGGCAGCTTCTTCACCGGCTTTGTGCCATTGGTGAAGCGCACCTCGCCGCCGAAGAAGTTCGGGTCCGGCACGAAGACGGTGCCCAATTCGCCATAGAGCTCCATCGGCGCGTGGCCGTGGCTCCAGACGTCCCAGCTGGTGTTGAGCGTGATCACCGCGCCATTGGCGAATTCGAGCAGCGCATGGATGGTGGTCGGCGTGTTCACCGGGATCTTTTCGCCCGCGCGCGGTTTCGACGAGATCGTCCGTTCCTTCGCTGGTGTCGTCGCGAAAGCCGCCACCTGCTTCACCGGCCCGATCAGCTGGATCAGGTTGGTGACATAATACGGCCCGATGTCCAGCACCGGACCGGCGCCCGGCTGGAAGAAGAAGTCCGGGTTGGGGTGCCAGTGCTCCATGCCATGGCCCATCACATGGCAGGTGCCGCTGGTGATCGCGCCGAGCTTGCCGCTGTCGATGAGATCGCGCACCAGCTGGTGCGCGCCGCCGAGGAACGTATCCGGGGCCGAACCGATGCGCAGGCCTTTCTTCTCGGCCTGTTTCTTGAGATCGAGCCCTTCCTCGATCGACAGCACGAACGGCTTTTCCGAATAGACATGCTTGCCGGCGTCGAGCACCGCTTTCGACACTTCATAGTGCACGGCCGGGATCGTCAGGTTGACGATGATGTCGATCTCGTCGTCCTTGAGCAGGTCGTCGACCGTCTCGGCGCGCAGCTTGAACTCCTTTGCCCGCGCTTTCGCGGCATCCATGTTGATATCCGCGCAGGCGCGCATCTTGATGCCGTGGAACAGCGGCGACAGCGAGAAATACGCCTTCGATATGTTGCCGCAGCCGATGACGCCGACGCCAAGTTTCTCTGCCATTTCGATTACTCCTGCCAGCTCTTGGCTGCCGCGATCGATCGCCGGGCATAGCGCTCGATGTCGTTGGGGTTGTCCTGCTCCATGATGAAATACTGCGCCGCGCTCTTGGCGCGCAATGTCTTGAACAGGCCCGCCCAGTCGATCGTGCCGTGGCCGACATCGGACCAGCCGTCCTCGTCCAGTCCCTCGCCGGGCTTGGCCATGTCCTTGACGTGGACGGCGACGATGCGCTTGCCGTGCTTTTCGATCCAGGGCAGCGGATCGGCGCCGCCGCGCACCACCCAGGCGACGTCCATCTCCCAGCCGATATCAGGCGCGGCGGACAGGATATGGTCCTGCGGCAGCGAGCCGTCGGCAAGTGCCTTGAATTCGAAATCGTGGTTGTGCCAGGCAAAGCCGTAGCCGGCCTTCTTGGCGGTCTCGCCCGCCTTGGCCAGGCGCTCGCCGAAGCCGCGCCAGCCGGCGGCGTCGGACGGGCGCTGGTCGGGCATCAGATAGGGGCAGATCATGAGCTTGATGCCGAGCGCGTCGGCGATTTTGCGCACGCCGTCGAAATCGTTCTCCAGCGCGTCGATCGAGAAATGCCCGGTCGGCATCGCAAGCCCGTTCTTGTCGAGCTCGGCGCGAAAAGCTTTCGGGTCGTCATAGACGCCGCCAAAGCCTTCGACCTGTTTGTAGCCGAGCTCGCCGAGCATTTTCACCACGCCGTTCCATGGCTGGAAATTGCGGGCGCTGTAGAGTTGGAATGACCAGTTCATCTGTCCTGTCCGTTCTGCTTGGGGGATGATTTTTCGGGGGTTAGAGGCGGCTGTCGGTCTCGGCGTCGAACAGCGAAGCGCGCGCCGGATCGAAGCCGATGCGGATCGCATCGCCGTTGTGCAGCGTCTTGTCGGCTTCGACGCGGAAGGAAAGGATTTGGCCGCCGAGCTTTGTCCACACCAGCGTGTCGGAGCCCATCGGATCGACGATCTCGACGGTGGACTCGGCGGTGAACGGCATGGCCCTCGCCGCTTCGCCGAAAGCAATATGCTCGGGCCGGATGCCGAAGACGCAGGGCTTGGCGGCGCGACCTCCATCGCTGTCGAACTGATAGCGGGCGAGCGGCACCGACATGCCGTCGGCCTTGAACACCGGCGCCTCGCCCGCTTCGAGCCGACCCTTGAGAAAATTCATCGCAGGCGAACCGAGGAAGCCGGCGACGAAGCGGTTGACGGGGCGGTTGTAGATCGTCTGCGGCGCGTCGAGCTGCTGGATCACGCCGCCCTTCATCACCGCGATGCGGTCGGCCAGCGTCATCGCCTCGATCTGGTCGTGGGTGACATAGATCATCGTGTTCTTGAGCCTGCGATGCAGAAGCTTGATCTCGACGCGCAGCTCGGAACGCAGCTTGGCATCGAGATTGGAGAGCGGCTCGTCGAACAGGAAGACGTCGACGTCGCGCACCAGCGCACGGCCGATCGCCACGCGCTGACGCTGGCCGCCGGACAGCGCCGAGGGCTTGCGCTGCAAGAGCGGGCCGATTTGCAGGATCTCGGCGGCGCGGGCGATGCGTTTGGCGATCTCCTCCTTCGGCACGCCGGCGACACGCAGGCCGAAGGAAAGGTTCTTCTCCACCGTCATCTGCGGATAGAGCGCGTAGGACTGGAACACCATGCCGATGCCGCGGTCCTTCGGCTCTTCCCAGGTGACGTTCTTGCCCTTGATGAAGATGCGCCCGTCCGAAATGTCGAGCAGGCCGGCTATGCAGTTGAGCAAGGTCGACTTGCCGCAGCCGGACGGGCCGAGCAGCACGATGAACTCGCCCTCGGCGACATCCAGGTTGAGTGTCTGCAGCACCGAGACGGCGCCGAAATTGAGCGACAGGTCCTGGATCGAAACGCTTGCATTGGCGATTTCAGCTTCCATCATCATCCTTTCACCGCGCCGGCGGCGATGCCGCGCACGAAGAGCTTGCCGGAAATGAAGTAGACGATGAGCGGAACCAGCCCGGTGAGGATGGTCGCGGCCATGTTGACGTTGTATTCCTTCACGCCCTGCACCGAGTTGACGATGTTGTTGAGCTGCACCGTCATCGGATAGGTGTCGGGGCGCGTGTAGACGACGCCGAACAGGAAGTCGTTCCAGATGCCCGTCACCTGCAGGATGATGGCGACGACGAAGATCGGCAGCGACATCGGCAGCATGATGCGCAGATAAATGCCCCAGAAGCCGGCGCCGTCGACGCGCGCCGCGCGGAACAGTTCCTCCGGCATCGAGGTGAAGTAATTGCGGAAGAGCAGCGTCAGGATCGGCATGCCGAAGATCGAATGCACGATCACCAGGCCGGTCAGCGAGCCGTAGATGCCGATCTCGCGCAGGATGATGACGATCGGATAGATCATCACCTGGTAGGGGATGAAGGCGCCGACGATCAGGATGATGAAGAAGGTGTCGGCGCCCTTGAAACGCCAGTTGGCCAAGGCATAGCCGTTCACCGAGGCGATCGCGATCGAGAGCAACACCGACGGCACCGTGATGCGCACCGAATTCCAAAAGCCGCGCGAGAGCCCGTCACAGTTGAGCCCTGTGCACGCTGTCGCCCAGGCTTTCACCCAGGGCTCGAAGGTGATCTCCACCGGTGGCGAGAAGATGTTGCCGAGGCGGATCTCCGGCATGCCCTTCAGCGACGTGACGATCATCACATAGAGCGGCAAGAGATAATAGAGCGCCACGACGATCAGCGTGCCGTAGAGGAAGATGTTGCGGCGCGACAGCACGTGCCGCGGCTTCGGCCCACTCGGGCCGGCGGCATCGCGCCTGAGCGCTTGCGCGCTGGTGGACAGGGAGGCGACGTCAGCCACGCTTCTTGCCTCCGAATTCGAGATAGGCCCAGGGCACGATGACGATCACCACCGACAACAGCATCATGGTCGAGGCGGCAAACCCCTGTCCGAGATTCTGGGCGAAGAACATGTAGTCGTAGACGTATTTCGCCGGTACTTCGGAGGCGATGCCGGGGCCGCCGCTGGTCTGCGCCACGACCAGGTCGTAGACCTTGACGATGCCGGCGGCGATGATCACCAGCGTGGTGATGAAGACCGGCCGCATCATCGGGATGACGATGAAGAGATAGGTCTTCCAGGTCGGAATGCCGTCCACCCTCGCCGCCTTCCAGATGTCCTCGTCGATGCCGCGCAGGCCAGCCAGCATCAGGCACATGATCAAGCCCGTGCCCTGCCACAGCGCCGCGATCGAAATGCCGTAGATGACGATGCTGGAATTGTAGAGCGGGTCGAAGCTGAAGCTCGTCCAGCCAAGGTCGCGCACGACGCGCTGGACGCCGAAATCCGGATTGAGCAGCCATTGCCAGACCAGCCCGGTGACGATGAAGGACAGCGCGAAGGGATAGAGGAAGATCGTGCGGAACGTGTCCTCGAAGCGGATCTTCTGGTCGAGCAGGGCTGCAAGCAGGAAGCCGATGACCAGCGAGAACACCAGCGAGATGACGCCGTAGATCAGAAGATTCTCGATCGACACCAGCCAGCGCGATGTCGACCAGAGCCGGTGATACTGGTCGAGCCCGACGAAATTGAGCCGCGGCAACAGCTTCGAATTGGTGAAGGAGTAGAGAACCGTCCACGCCGTGCCGCCGACGAACACCACAAGCGCAGTGAGCACCATCGGGATCGATGCGACCTTGGCGTTCAGGTTACGGAAAAGCTGGTTAGGGCGTTCGCTGTTGCTCATCTCGGCAGCCGGGCTGGGACAATGAGGACGTCATGCTCCCGACCCCCGATAGGCTGGGGCCGGGAGCGGGCGGGGGCGCCGGTTGTCAGTCCGCCGAACCGATGATCTCGGCGAAGCGCTTCTGCGCCTCTTCGACGGTCATGTCGGGCTTGGCGAAGAACTCGGAGAACAGGTCTTCCTTCTGCTTCTGGGTGTCCTGCGAAAGCAGTTGGTCCGTCCACGGCATGACCGCGCCCTTGGCGAGGATGGCGAGGCCCTTCTTCATGCAATCGTTGGCCGTGCCGAGGTCGACGTCGCCGCGCACCGGCAGCGAGCCCTTCTTGAGGTTGAAGGCAACCTGGGTCTTCGGATCGAGCAAGGTCTCCGCCAGAACTTCCTGTGCCTTGGCCTTGTCGGCATCCTTGAGCAGCGGGAAGTAGAAGGCGTCGCCGCCGGTAGCGATGACTTCGTTCAGGCCGAGGCCGGGCAGGCAGGTATAGTCCTTGCCGGCGGTCTTGCCGGCGACCTGGAACTCGCCCTGCGCCCAGTCGCCCATGATCTGGCCGGCAGCCTTGCCGGTGATGACCAGATTGGTCGCCTGGTTCCAGTCCTGCACATTGGTGTTCTTGGCCATCTTGCGGGCGTCGTCCGCCGCCTTGAACACCTTGGCGATCTCCGGACCGGCCGCAAAGGTGGCGTCCTTGTTCTTGTAGACCTTGAGGAAGGTGTCAGTGCCGCCAACAGCGGCCATCAGCACGTCGAAGGCGCCGGAAGCCTGCCAGGGCTGCCCGCCGACGGCGAGCGGAATGATGCCTGCCTTTTCCAGCGCCGGCGCGTCCGCCACGAATTCATTCCAGTCCTTCGGCAGCGGCAGGCCGGCCTTCTGGAAGGCCTCGTTGGACAGCCACAGCCACTGCCAGGAATGGATATTGACCGGCACGCAATAGATCTTGCCGCCGATGGTGCAGCTGTCGAGCAGGCTCTTCGGCCGCACGACCTCGGTCCACTTGCCCTTGGTGGCGATGTCGGTGAGGTCGCGCATCAGCCCGGCCTGCACCAGCTCCTCCGCCTGCCGGCCGTGGTTGAACTGCGTGGCGCCCATCGGATCGCCGCCGGTGATGCGGCTGATCATGATCGGCCGCGCCGTGCCGCCGGAGCCCGCAATGGCGCCGTCGACCCAGTGATTGCCTGTCGCGTCGAATGCCTTGGCAAGCTCGGCAACCGCCGCCGCCTCGCCGCCGGAAGTCCACCAATGGGTGACTTCCAGGTCGGTCGCGGCCGCCGGGCCGGCGACGTTGAACGCAACCGTCGCGGCAAAGGCGGCAGTCATGAATTTGTATTGCATTTCGGCTTCCTCCCAGAATCTGAAACGTTACAGATTTTCGATACGGCAAATGAACTGCATAGGCAACCCCTCGCCTCAAAACCAATCAAGATTTTTTCGAGGCCCGAACAAAATCTCTCTTCTGGGATGGCAATGCCAACGTCGGAACAGTTGTTTGGTGGCAAAACCCAGCCTGAAGCCGAGATTTCTTTGTGATTCCAGAGACTTTCGGTTCGCCTCCGCAGCGCAATGGAATGCTTCCGGCCCTGCCGGCCGCTCACGAAGATTGGCAACCTGTAACGTTTCAGTATATTGAACCAGGCGACATGCTGAAGGTCGCGCAATTGTCAACGCCGCACGATTGCCGGCCGGCCTTGCGGCTGCTATGCGCCTGACGGGCGGGACGAATGGATAGACGGGTAACGAAGAAGGGCGACGACGACACGTCGGGCAAGGAGCGGCCGACTCTGAAGACGCTTGCCTTCATGACCGGACTTGGCGTCACGACGGTCTCGCGCGCGCTGAAGGATGCGCCGGAAATCGGCGCCGAGACCAGGCGCCGTGTCCAGCTCGTCGCCAAGCAGATCGGCTATCGCCCGAACCGCGCCGGCGTACGCTTGAGAACCGGCAAGACCAACGTCATCTCGCTTGTGCTGAACACCGAGCACGAGCTGATGAGCTTCGTTTCGGACATCATCTACGGCGTCACCGAGGTGATCGCCGACACGCCCTACCATTTGATCGTCACGCCCTATTCGCGCTCGCAGGATCCGCTCGACCCGGTGCGCTATCTGGTCGAGACGGGCTCGGCCGACGGCGTCATCATCTCGCGTACCCAGCCCAACGACCCGCGGGCGCGTTACATGCTGGAGCGCGGCATCCCCTTCGCCACGCATGGCCGCACCGACATGGGGCTAGTGCATCCCTATCATGACTTCGACAATTACGCCTTTGCCGGCGAAGCGGTTCGCGCGCTCGCCGCCAACGGCCGCAACCGGCTCGCCCTCGTGACACCGCCGATTGGCCTCACCTATTACCGCTATACGGTGAACGGCTTTGCCGATGCGCTGAGCGAGGTCGGCGCCTCGGAGGTGCCGTTCAATACCGTCTCCATCGACCAGTCGATCGAGCAGATCAGGATGCGGACTGCGCAGTTGATGCGGCGCAAGGACCGGCCGGACGGCTTCGTCAGCAGCGCCGCCGCCGCCACGCTCGCCATCGTGGCCGGCATCGAGGACGCCGGGCTGAAGCTCGGCCGCGACGTCGACGTGGTCTCAAAACAATCGTCGGAACTGCTGCATCTGTTCCGGCGCGAGCTGCTTGTCGTCAACGAGAATTTCCGGCTCGCCGGCTCCGAGCTCGCCAAGGCCGTGCTCGGCTGGATCGGCGGCGCTGATCCAGGCACGCTGCAATCGCTCAGCACGCCGAGCGAGGTCTTGCCCTATCGCGGTTAGCTCTGGTTCGTTGGAGATTGGTCGAAGCTCCTCAGCTTCGTCATTCCAGGGCGAAGCAGGAGCGAAGCTCCGTCGCGGAGACCCTGGAATCCATGCCGTGACCTTGGCCAGAAAACGCAGCGGAGCAGAATTCTGCACAGTTGCGACACTCGGATGTCACGGAATGGATTCTAGGGTCTGCGCGCGTCGCTTCGCTCCTTGCTCCGCCCTAGAATGACGACCAAGCCTAGGCCGCTCCACTCCCCCACGGGCCGTGGAACGCCCCCTCTTCCCCGATGCGCTCAAAGCCATGCGCGCCGAAGAAATCGCGCTGCGCCTGGATGAGGTTCGAGGTGCCGCGTCCCTGGCGGTAGCTGTCGAAATAGGCAAGCGCCGAGGACAGCGCCGGCACCGGCGAGCCAGCCTCGGAGGCGCGCGCCACGATGCGCCTCAGCGACGGATGCGCCTCCTTCATCATGGCGATGAAGGCCGGCGCCATCAAAAGGTTGGTGGACGCGCTGCCCGAGCCGAAGGCCTCGGCCATCGTGTCCAGCATCTGCGAGCGGATGATGCAGCCGGCGCGCCAGATCTTGGCGATGGTCGGCATCGGCAGGTTCCAGTTGAACTCCTTCGAAGCGCCGCTCATCACCGCAAAACCCTGCGCATAAGCCGCGATCTTGCCGGCGAACAATGCGAGCTCCAGGTCCTTGAGCAGCGCGGCCCTGTCGCCCGAGATCTTTTCAACGCCGATATCGCCATAGGCCTTTTCCGCCGCCTGGCGCTCGTCCTTGATCGACGAGAGCACGCGCGCCGCCACCGCCGCCTCGATGGCCGTCGCCGGAATGCCGAGCTGCTGCGCCTCGATGACCGACCATTTGCCGGTGCCCTTCTGCCCGGCGCGGTCGAGGATGATGTCGACCACCGGCTTGCCGGTCTTCGCGTCGCCGGCGGCCAGCACTTTGGCGGTGATCTCGATCAGGTAGGAGTTGAGCCGGCCCTGGTTCCAGCCGTCGAAGACCTTGCCGATCTCCTTGGGCGCCATGCCGAGCCCGTCGCGCAATATGCCGTAGATCTCGGCGATCATCTGCATGTCGGCATATTCGATGCCGTTGTGGATGGTTTTCACGAAATGCCCGGCGCCGTCATGCCCGAGCCAGGCGGCGCAGGGCTCGTCCTTGAACTTGGCGGAAATCGCCGTCAGCACGTTCTCGACGCGCTTCCAGGACTCCTCGGTGCCGCCGACCATGATCGACGGACCGTGACGCGCGCCTTCCTCGCCGCCCGAAACGCCCATGCCGATGAAGGTCAGGCCCGAGCCGGACAGCTCGGAGAAGCGGCGCATCGTGTCGCGGAAATTGGCGTTGCCGGCATCGATGACGATGTCGTTGTTGGAGAGCACGCCGCGCAGTGCCGCGATCTGCTCGTCGACCGGCTTGCCGGCCAGCACCATGATGATGATCGGCCGCGGCGGCCGGATCGCCGCGGCGAGTTCCTCCAGGCTGTAGCACGGGACGACCATGTCTTTCAGCGAACCGGCGCTCTCGACGAAGGCGTCGGTGCGCGATGGCGTGCGGTTGAAGACGGCGATGCGGTGCCCGTGCTCGGCTATGTTGAGCGCCAGGTTGGAGCCCATCGTGCCAAGGCCGATCAGGCCGATTTCGGCTTTTTCCATCGTTTCTTCCCTACTTCCGGATGCTTGTTGCAGGCCGCGCCCTGGAGAACGCCTTTTCCAGATGAATGACGGGCCGAGGCGACGGCGTCAACCGTCTGACCGAATTGTGTCAGGCGGTTGTAGATCGGATTGGGGCCGGCCTCACCTGAATATCACTCAGCGCGGATGTCGATCGGCGCCTCGATCTTCACCATCTCAAAGTCCGAAACGAGGATATCCAGCCGCGCGTTCCAGCGCCCGGGAATTGGGATGACGAGATTGTCGACGCGCCAGGTGCCGTCGCCGGGTTTTGTCGCTGGCCGCTTGATCGTCTCGATGCCGGAATCCGGCTTCGACAGCACCAGCGTCACCGCCTTGGCGTCGAGCGGGCCGAAATCGCCGGTCATGATCACCACCGAAGCGGCGACCTCGCCGGCATGGCCCGGCGTGATGCTGAGATCGGCCATCGCCTTCAGCGTGTGGATGTGGATCGACACCGGTTGCGCGGCGGCGATCGCCAGGGCGCGCGGCGGCGGGGTGAAACGCCAGCCGGCGGCGACGCCGAAGATGGCAAGCACGATGACCACCTCGATGCCGATCGAGCGAACCAGCCGCCGCTGCACCTCCGTGTCGCCCGCCTCGGCGGGCACGGTCAGTGTCCAGCGGTTGACCGCGGCAAGCGTGAACAGGAAAAGCAGCAGAGCCAGCTTCAGAAGCAGCAGCCGGCCATAGGACGTGTCGATCAATGCCGCCGGCTGCTGCACCTGGATGATCGCCAGCATGATGCCGCTGGCGGCAAGCGCGATGACGACCGGCAGGATCGCGCGAGAGAAGCGCCGCAGAAAGGCTTTTGCTTCCGCGGGTTGCTGCCGCAACGCCAGGCCGAGCGGCGCCAGCGAACCGGCCCAGAAGGCGATTGCGGCGCCATGCAGGAACACCAGCGGCCGCGTCAGCCATTGCGGCTCGGCGGCGCTGGCGTGGCCGCTCGCGGCGAGAGCGCCGCCGACACCGAGCAGTGCAGCACTTGCCGACAGCTTGCGGAGACCTGACGGCCCGGCAAGCGACAACAGCGCGAGACCAAGCGCGATCAGGCCGATCAGCACCGTCCAGACGAAGCTCGTCTCCAGCGCGGTCTTCCAGACAACCGGTGCCGCAAACCGGGCGAGCGGCGCGCCGAGCCCATCCAATCCCTGCAGGCCGAGCGATACCGGCGCGCCGGCCAGACCGAAAAGCAGCGCTGCGGTGACAAAGCGCTGGCCGCAACGCCGGTCCTCGGCCAGCCATGCAAGCGCGAACGCGCCGCCGACGCCGAGGAAGAGGCCGGCATAGAGAAACAGCCTGGCTGCCCAGATCGCCGCGCGCAACGTCCGGTCGACGGCTTCGGCCGCCACCGGCGCGGCACTTGGCGCACCTATGGAAAACAGCGCCGAACCGGCGACCGGATGGCCGTCGACCGACACCACTCGCCAGCTCAGCACATGCGTGCCGGATTTGAGCGTTTCAGGATTGTCGATCTCAACGGTCTGATCGTTGAGACGGAAGGATGTCAGCGCAAGCTGCGAGCCGTCCGGCCGCACGAGCGTCAGGACCAGCGGCGAGACCGGCTCACTGAAGGTGAGTGAGAATTTGGCGGGACTTTGCGGCAGCACCGCGCCGTCGGCCGGATCGGTCGCGACCAGCGCCGCATGCGCAAGGGCGCGACCAGGCATGGCCAATACCGCCATCGCCACGAGCACTGCCACCAGCCAGGCAAGCGGGCCGGTATGCAGGCGGATCGTCGAGGAAGGCTGTGCTGCGTTCATGCCGTCATGACAGGAAATGGTGGCGCGCCCCGATGGAGCGCCAACGAAAGATCATTTCTTCGGCAGCAATTTGATGCCGGGCGCCGGAGTTTCCAAGGCGTCCTCATCCTGGCCCGCCGCCGGGATCTCGATCCAGCGATCGATCGCGTCGCCGCATTCCTGGACCACCGGGAAATAGAGCATCTGGCCGGCTGGCAGATCGGCCGCCAGCGAAGCGCGGAAGACGAACTCGTCATAGAACTCGTCGGGCAGGTTGCCGCCGCTCCAGTCCACTTCCTTCACGCCGGTGGTCAGCGTCTCGCCATAGAGCTGGTAGGACTTCTCGTACCTGCCCTTCTTGGCCTGCAGCGTCCAGCCGGGCTTGGGCATCGGCTTCACCGCGATGACGCCTTCGGGGATCTGCACGCGCACGGCGGTCGTCGCCTTGCCCTCGCAGCCATGCGGCACGCGCAGGACCGTCTTATAGGTGGAGCCGACAGCCGCTTCCTGCGTTTCAAGCGTGATGTGGGCGAGCGCGGCATTGGTCCCGAGCGCGCATAGCACGCCCGCCGCCAAAAGATACTTCTTCATGGATCGTCCCTCTGAATTCGAACTGGCGGATTACTCGGCGTGATCCATGTCCATATCGCCACTGCCTGTCTCGCCCATGCCTTCGACGGCAAACTCGACTTTGACGCTGCCGGCCTTCTCGAACGTCAGCGTCGCGGGGAATTTCTCGCCCTGCTTCGGCTGACGCTTCAGGCCGGTGAACATCAGGTGGTAAGCGCCCGGCTTCAGCGCGACCTTGCCGCCGGCCGGGATCTCCAGCCCGCCCTCGACCGGCCGCATGGTCATGACGCCGTCCTTGACGCCCATCTCATGCAACTCGGCTTTGTCGGAGATGTCGGAGGAAATCGACAGCAGCCGGTCCGGCGCGCTGCCCTTGTTGGTCACGGTGAAGTAGCCGCCGGCCACCTTGGCGCCGGGCGGCGTCGCCCGCGACCAGGGGTGCACGATCTCGAGATCGCCGACCTTGAATTCATGCGCGATGGCGGCCGGAATGCAGGCCAAGAGAAGGACAACGAAAAGCGCGGCGAAGGCGAGACGCTGCCGCAAGCCGAGCTGCGGCTGACCGCGAAGGGCGAAGGCTCGCGCCTTGGGAAGAAGATTGGACATGGTTGCTCCATGGATAGGGAATCGCGCCGCAATGCGGTCGCGAGCAGTCTGATCATAGGATGGACAAGGCCGCGAAAGGTTCCGCGGATCAGCCGATTGCCGGCGGCGCGCGCGGATTGGCCGGCGAGCGATCGCGGGCGAAGTCGAGATGATGGAAGGCCGGGACCGCAAAAGCGACTGTCTCGAACGCCATCGCCCTGTGAAGCGCATTCGCTTCCGGCGGCGGCAGATGCGCCGGCGAAGCCATGCTGCAGCCGAGCGAGCAGCAGGCCGGCATATGCTGCTGATGGGGATCGCCGTCGGGGGGCTTTACAGCGCCTTCATGCGTGCAGATGACATTGCCGAAGGCGTCGAGCTGCGAAGACGCGCCGAAGGCGAACGCACCGAGAGAGGACTGAAGCAACAGAAGCAGCGCCGCGACGAACGCGGCCGGCATGCTCCATCGTCTCAGCCGGATATTCAACGCAAAGCCTCTCCCGGAAACTTGATCGACCCTAACATGGACGATGCGGCCGGAAAATCGGCAAAACCGCGCTGCGGCAACGCGGCGCGACGTGCCTGTTTTTATGGGTCTGTTGAGATTCAGGTCAGGCCGAGCCGAGAATGGTGGTTTCCGAGAACCGGCCTACGCCGGCCGTAGCCTTCCTAGAGCGGAGACCCTTATGAGGGCTTCGGCCGGCGAAGGCCGGAAGCGCAGGAAGCCGCCGTTCGCAGGCCGGCATCACCTGAATATCAACAGACCCTCAGGCGGGCTGCGCCTGCCGTCCCTCGGGAATGGAGCTCAACAGCGTCTGGCGCGCCGACTTCAAATGCTTGCGGCAGGCGGCGTCCACCTTGCCGGGATCGCGCGATTTGAGCGCCGCGATATAGGCGAGGTGCTCCTGCACCGCGACCTCGTTGCGCTGGCGCTCCTCGGCCTTGTTCCACTGATAGTGGTAGTGGAAGATCATGGCGATGACATCGTAGAAGTCGACGATGAAGCGGTTGTGCGAGGCGCGGTGGATCAGCCGGTGGAGGCGCTCGTCGAGCTCGGAGAATTCGTTGAAGCGCGTGGCGATCTCGCTGGCGAGCTGGCGATGCTCGACCTCCAGCCCGTCGAGATCGGCCCAGACCGCGCTCTCCAGCGGAAGCGCGACAAACGCCGCCGCCGAGCGCAGCTCGAACATCTCGCGTATCTCGGTCAATTCGAGCGCGAAGGCGCGCGTGAAACCTTTCAGCACCCAATGGCTGTTGCGCCGTTTCTCGATCAGGCCGAAGCGCGAGAAGCGGATCAGGAACTCGCGCACGCTGGTGGTGCCGACGCCGATCTCGCGCGCCAGTTCCAATTCGTTGATCTGCATGCCGGCCTCGGCGCCACTGGCAAGCAGCCGTCGCATGAAGGAACGCTCGATGATCTCGGCCAGCGTGTCGGTCTCTTCCTCCGGGAAGAAATCCTCCGGCCGCGGCGCCCTGAGCACCGTCTTGCTGCGCTTGTTCCAGGCGATCAGCCCGGTCTCTTCCATGCGGGTAAGGATGCTGCGCACCGTGGTGCGGCTGACGCCGAGCAACGTGCCGAGCTCGGGTTCGGAGGGCAGGCTTTTGGATTCATCGAGCAGCCGCAGACAGCGGTTGAAGGCGTCCTTGTAGACGTTGTTGCTCTTCGACATTCCCTGCCCCGTTGCCTCGCCGGCGCTTGCGACGGCCGACTTGAGGCGCAATTATGGTGCGTTCCTAGCTCAAGCTTCCGAAAACAGGAAAGGTTTTCGCCGGCTTGCCAAACGGACACCCGCACCGCCAGAGGGCGCGCGCTGTCCGCGACGAAAAAACAATTGACGCAAAAATGTTTTTTCCCGATAAAAGACATTACCTTTAAACGGGCGCGAGTCAATCCGCCCGCCTTCCCAGGATCCACCCAGGACAGCCGCCCGTGACCATTGCCAACACCATCCTTCTCTCACCCTCCGACAATGTCGCCGTCGCCAATGGGCGTATCGAGATTGGATCGCCCTTGCCGGGCGGCGCCGCCGCGACCGCCGTGATCGAGCCTGGCCACAAGGTGGCGATCAAGCCGATCGCCGCGGGCGAAGCGGTGGTGAAATACGCGCAGGCGATCGGCCGCGCCACGCAGGCCATCGCGGCTGGCGAGCATGTCCATTCGCACAATCTGGTTTTCGAGAGCGGCCGCTTGCCGGTGGTGCCGCCGAGCGAGGCAGAGCACGCCACCGAGGCCGACCGCAAGCGTACCTTCATGGGCTACCGCCGCGCTGACGGCCGCGCCGGCACGCGCAACTTCATCGGCATCATCGCCAGCGTCAATTGCTCGTCGACCGTTTGCCATGCCATCGCGGACGAAGCCAACCGCACGCTTCTGCCGAAATATCCCGGCATCGACGGCTTCGTGCCGATCGTGCACGGCCAGGGCTGCGGCATGAGCGCCACCGGCGACGGCATGATGGTTCTGCACCGCACTTTGGCCGGCTATGCGCGCCACCCGAATTTCGGCGGCATCCTGATGGTGGGCCTGGGCTGCGAGGTCAACCAGCTCACCCTTTATGGTCAGAAGGGCGTCGCGGCGGGAAAACGCCATTTCAACATCCAGGAAGCCGGCGGCTCGCGCAAATCGGTCGAGCGGGCGATGGGCGTGCTGGCCGAGATCGCCGAGGAGGTCGGCCAATTGCATCGCGAGCCGATTCCGGTCTCGGAGATCGTCGTCGGCCTGCAATGCGGCGGCTCGGACGGCATGTCCGGCATCACCGCAAATCCGGCCTTGGGCGCCGCCGTCGACATCCTGGCCGGCTGCGGCGGCATCGGCATCCTGTCGGAGACGACCGAGATCTACGGCGCCGAGCATCTGCTTGCCTATCGCGCCGCCTCGCCCGAGATCGCCGCCAAGCTCGACGGCTTCGTGAAGTGGTGGGAGGACCATACCGCCAAGCACGGCGCCTCGATCGACAACAACCCATCGCCCGGCAACAAGCGCGGCGGCCTGACCACGATCCTCGAGAAATCGCTGGGCGCGGTCGCCAAGGGCGGCCAGACGCCGCTCAACGGCGTCTTCGGCTATGCCGAGAAGGTTTCGGGCAGCGGCCTGGTGTTCATGGACACGCCCGGCTACGACCCGGTCTCTGCCACTGGCCAGGTCGCCGGCGGCGCCAATGTCATCGTCTTCACCACCGGCCGCGGCTCCTGCTTCGGTTGCCGGCCGACGCCGTCGATCAAGGTCGCCACCAATTCGACCATGTATCACCAGATGGAAGAGGATATGGACGTCAATTGCGGTGTCATCGCCTCGGGCGAGAAGACCATCGCCGGCATGGGCCGCGAGCTCTTCGAGCTGATCATCGAGACGGCGTCCGGCCGCAAGACCAAGAGCGAGGCGTTCGGTTACGGCGACAACGAGTTCGTGCCCTGGCATCTCGGCGCGACGCTCTAGATCACGGACAACACGGCCACCGACGACGGGACCGGGCAACCTTCACGATCCTGCGATTTGGCTAGGGAATGAATATTCCATATTGACAGAATAATGGAATTAATGTTCCATGTTCAAGGGAGGAACGGAAGCGCGCTCGTATGCTGCCTGGGAGGGGAAGCCGGCTGAAGCCGACCAAACCCTATCCGGCAACACGTAAACGGCACCAGACACCGCTTGCATCGGCCACTGCGATGCACTATCAAAAAACGGCATCTGTTTTTTATTGATAAAGTTCTGTTTGGCTCGCGCCTATCCAGATGGAGCTTCCGTAAACCTTCACCAGGCGATTTTAGGGAGGAACCTAATGAAATTCGTGACCAGCCTTCTCAACCGCCGCGCTTTCGTGGCCTTGGCCGCCGCATCGATGCTTGCCGGCACGCTGCATTCCGCCCCTGCCTCGGCGGCCGACGTGACCATTCCGATCATCGTCAAGGACACAACCTCCTTCTACTGGCAGATCGTCCTGGCTGGCGCCCGCAAGGCAGGCAAGGATCTCGGCGTCAACGTGCCGGAACTGGGCGCGCAGGCCGAGACCGACGTGAACGGCCAGATCTCGATCCTCGAAAACGCCGTCGCCGGCAATCCGGCCGCCGTCGTCATCGCGCCGACCGAGGCCAAGGCGCTCGGCAAGCCGATCGACGAGGCCGCATCCAAGGTCAAGGTCATCGGCATCGATTCCAGCGCCGACTCCAAGGCCTTCACCTCCTTCCTCACCACCGACAACGTCCAGGGCGGCCGCGTCGCGGCTGACGGTCTGGCCGCCGCGATCGGCGCCGCCAATGGCGGTAAGGTCGAGGGCAAGGTTGCCCTGATCACCGCGCTCCCGGGCGCCGGCTCGCTCGAGCAACGCGCCCAGGGCTTCAAGGAACAGCTCAAGGCCAAGTATCCGGGTCTCGAGCTCGTTGCCGACAAATACGCCGACGGCCAGGCGACCACCGGTCTCAACATCGCGACCGACCTGATCACCGCCAATCCGGATCTGAAGGGCATATTCGCCTCCAACCTGATCATGGCGCAGGGCGTCGGCCAGGCGATCGCCGAGAACAACCTTGCCGGCAAGGTCGGCCTGATCGGTTTCGACAGCGACGAGAAGCTGATCAAGTTCCTCAATGACGGCGTCATCTCCGGCCTCGTCGTCCAGGATCCCTACCGGATGGGCTATGACGGCATCAAGACCGCGCTCGCCGCATCGAAGGGCGAAAAGGTCGAGGCCAATGTCGACACCGGCGCCAACCTGGTCACCAAGGCCAACATGAAGGACCCGAAGATCGACGCGCTGCTCAATCCGAAGCTCAAGTGAGATCTTCACGACAGTCGTTTCCGGGGCCTCGCGCCCCGGGAACATCCGCCGCGGCGGCTTGGAAATTCGACGCCTTGCGTTAGCTTGCGTTCAAGGTGCGCGATCAAGACGCATCGCTGCGGATCCAACAGTTGAGATCAATCTGGGAGGATTGTCATGACGTCGACGGCGCAGGAACTGCATCCGCACCCCACGCTGGAGCCTGGCAGGACGATCCTCGAGCTCAACGGCCTCGAAAAGCGCTATCCCGGCACGCACGCGTTGAAGCCCGTGCACCTTGCCTTCAAGGCGGGCGAGATCCACGCCATTGTCGGCGAGAACGGCGCCGGCAAGTCCACCCTCATCAAGCTTCTGACCGGCGTCATGCCGCGCACCTCGGGCGAGGTCGTCTGGGAGGGCAAGCCGGCGGCTTTGGCAACACCTCATGAAGCGATGGCGCTCGGCATCAACGCCGTCCACCAGGAGGTGGTGCTGTGCCGCCACCTCACGGTCGCCGCCAACATGTTCCTCGGCGAGGAGGAGTCGCGCTTCGGCATCCTTCAGCAGCGCGCCATGGTCAAGGACGCACAGAAGATCATCGACGATCTCGGCTTCGACCTGCCGGCGCATGTCGTTCTCGGCGACCTCACCATCGGCCAGCAGCAGCTGATCGCCGCAGCCCGCGCCACCGTGCGCGGCACGAAATTCCTGATCTTCGACGAGCCGACCGCCTACCTCACCCGCAAGGAGGCCGACCAGCTGTTCACGCTGATCCGCCGACTGAAGGGCGAAGGTGTCACCATCATCTACATCAGCCACCGCATGGAGGAAGTGTTCGAGCTCGCCGACCGCGTCTCCGTTCTGCGTGACGGCACCCTGGTCGGCACCCGCAACATCGCCGAGACCAACGAGCCCGAGCTGGTCAAGCTGATGATCAACCGCTCGATCGAGCAGATCTACCACAAGGAGCACTTCACGCTTGGTGCCGCGATCGTCGAAACGAAGAACCTCTCCGGCAAAGGCTTCGAGAATGTTTCTCTGACTGTCCGCGCGGGCGAGATCGTCGGCCTCTACGGCCTGATCGGCGCCGGCCGCAGCGAGTTCGTCACGACGCTTTACGGCCGCCACAGGAAATCGGCCGGCCAGATCCTGTGGCAAGGCAAAGAGGTCCAGGTCAATTCCGAGCACGACGCAATCCGGCTCGGCATGGCGCTGGCGCCCGAAAGCCGCCGCGACCAGGGCCTGTGCCTCAATTTGCCGGTCGGCATGAACCTCAACCTGCCGATCTACAAGCGCATTTCGAGCAACCTTCTGATTTCCGGCGCCAAGGAGAAGGCCGAGGCCGACCGCCAGATCGCCGACCTGCGCATCAAGACGCCGACGCGCCATGCGTTGGCCTCGAGCCTGTCGGGCGGCAACCAGCAGAAGATCGTCATCGGCAAATGGCTGGCGCATGGCGCCAAGCTGTTCATCTTCGACGAGCCGACAGTGGGCGTCGATGTCGGCACCAAGGCCGAGATTTACCGGCTGTTCAGCGTGCTCTTGTCGAAAGGCGCCGGCATCATCCTGATCTCGTCCTATCTGCCCGAGGTCTATGAGCTCGCCGACACGCTGCATGTATTCCGGCGCGGCAAGCTGGTCGCCACGCATGGCTTCCGCACTGCCGATCACGAGGAAATTCTCACGCAGGCGCTCGCCGAGAAACAAGAAAAACAGGGAGGTCAAACATGAGCACCGAGGCCATCGCCGCCGAAAAACCCAAGCGCAACTACAACGCCCTGTTCGGGCTGACGCTGCTGGCGCTGCTGGTTCTCCTGTGGGTCATCCTGTCGGTCGCGACGTCGAGCTTCGCCTCGGCCAACAACATTTCGAATCTGCTGCGCCAGGGTTCGATGATCGCCATCCTCGCAGTCGGCCAGACCTTCGTCATCATCACCGGCGGCATCGATCTTTCCGTCGGCGCGGTGGTCGGCTTCTCCACCGTCATCGCCGCAATGCTGATCAATGCCGGCGTGCCGGTCTTCGCCGCTATCCTGATCACGCTTCTGGTCGGCGTCGCCATCGGCCTGTTCCACGGTTTCGGCATCGTCAAGATGGGCCTGCCGCCCTTCATCATCACGCTGGCGACGCTGACATCGCTGCGCGGCATCGGACTGCTGATGACCAACGGCAATTCCATCTCGATCAACAACGACGCCTTCCAGGAGTTCTCGCGCAATTCCTTCGTCGGCGTCCCCAATTTGTTCTGGATGGTGATCCTTGTCGGCATCCCGGCCTACATCTTCCTGCATCACAGCCGCTGGGGCCGCTATCTGTTCTCGGTCGGCTCCAATGCCGAGGCGTCGCGCCTGTCCGGCGTCAACGTGCAGCGCACCATCTATATGGCCTATACGCTGTCCGGCCTGTGCGCGGCCTTCGTCGGCGTCCTGCTGGCATCCCGCATCGGCATCGGCAATCCGACCCAGGCCGAAGGTTGGGAGTTGCAGGCGATCGCCTCGTCGGTGATCGGCGGCACCTCGCTCTTCGGCGCGGTCGGGTCGGTGCACGGGCCGCTGCTCGGCGCTTTCATCCTCGCCACCATCAACAACGGCGCCAACCTGCTCAACGTCAACGCCTTCTGGCAGCGCATCATCACCGGCGTGCTGATCATCGTCATCGTCTACTTCGACGGTCTGCGCCGTCGCGGCAAATGAATCCTCCCTGAAACTCCGCGCCGGCCCGGTTCGACCGAGGCCGGCGCTCTTTTTTGGATTGCCCATGAAAGCCGTTGTCTGCCGCTCGCCCGGCGAGCTTGTCCTCGAAGACCGCGCCGCCCCAGCTACGCCGCCGCCCGGCTGGGCGCGCGTCGCGGTCAGCCATGTCGGCATCTGCGGCACCGACTACCACATCTTCGAAGGCAAGCACCCCTTCCTGGCCTATCCGCGCATCATGGGCCATGAGGTTTCCGGCACCATCGTCGAGAAGGGCGAAGGCGTCGATCTCGCGGTCGGCGAGCCGGTGATCATCAACCCCTATCTTTCATGCGGCAAATGCATCGCCTGCCGGCACGGCAAACCGAATTGCTGCGTGAAGATCGAGGTGCTGGGCGTGCATCGCGACGGCGCCATGTGCGACGAGATCCTGGTGCCGGCGCAAAACCTCTACCCGACGAACGGCCTGTCGCTGGCCGACGCTGCGACGGTGGAATTCCTGGCCATCGGCGCGCATGCGGTGCGCCGCTCGCTCGGTCAGTCCGGCCAGCGCACGCTGGTCATCGGCGCCGGCCCAATCGGCCTTGGCACGGCGATCTTCGCGCGCATCGCCGGGCTGGATGTCAGCCTGCTCGACATGAGCGCTGAACGTCTCGGCTTCGCCGAAAAGGAACTCGGCTTTGCCCCGCTGGACAGCTCGAAAGCGGCGGCCGCCGACCTGGTGCGGCAGGCGACCGGCGGCGAAGGGTTCGACCTTGTGTTCGACGCGACCGGCAACACCCAATCGGTGCAGTCGGCCTTCGCCCATGTCGCGCATGGCGGCACGCTGGTGCTGGTCAGCGTCGTCAAGGACGACATCACCTTCTCCGACCCCGAATTCCACAAGCGCGAGATGACGCTGGTCGGCAGCCGCAACGCGCTGAAAGCCGATTTCGACCATGTCGCGGCCTCGATCCGCAACGGCTCCGTGCCGTTGAACAAGCTCGTCACCCATCGCACCACGCTCGACGGAACGCCGCGCGACCTCGCCAGATGGACGCATGAGAAATCGGGGCTGATTAAGGCGGTTATCGAGGTCGGCTGAGCGCCGGCACGGAGATCTCGGCTCTGGATTCCTGGCAAATCGCGGCATTGGCGATTGGCCGAAGCGTTTGTGCCTCGTCATCCACGGGCGGAGCAAGGAGCGTAGCGACGCGCGCAGACCCGAGGACCCATTCCGTGACGCCAACGCGTTGCGACGATCCAGAATTCTGCTCCGCTGCACTCTACGATTAAGATAACGGAATGAATCCCCGGGTCTGCGCTCCGCTTCGCGTCGCTCCGCCCGTGGATGACGACCTCACTGGGCTATCGTCCTGGATGACCGCGTTGAAGGCTAATCGTTGGCCAATAGCCTGAGCTCCACCCGCTCCGCGGGAAAGCGCGACTCCGCGAACTGGATCGGCTGGCCATCGAGCGTGACGTTGACGGCGACGGTGACCAGCACGATGGCGCCCGGCTGCAGATCGAGCGCTGCAAGGTCGTCGGCATCGGCATGACGTGCCGACAGCACGGTCGATTGCCGCAGATAATCGTTGATGCCGAAACGCTTGAGCGAGGCGGTGATCGATCCCGTCTCCGCCATTGCGTCCTCGATGCCGGCGAAGCGCTGGGCGTCGAACCAGGTCGTCGCGCGCGATACTGGATGACCATCGGCCTCGCCACGCGTCTCCAGGCAAATGACGGCCGCGCCCTTGGCGATGCCCAGCGCCTCGGCGATGCGCCGGCTGGCCGGCTCCGTGGATGATGACAAGAGCGCGATGTGCCGCTCGCTCGTCTGCCCCTGCAGCCCGGTCGAGAAGCGCGTGCGCGCGCCGATCGGATAGGACAGCCGTTTGCGCGACAGGACGAAGGTGCCGCGTCCCTGCTCGGCCTTCAGCACGCCTTCCTGCACAAGTGCTGCGATGGCGCTGCGCACCGTATGGCGGTTGACGCCGTAGCGCTCGGCCAGTGCGACTTCGGGCGGCAGCGCCGCATTCTCGGCGAAATCGCCGCTTGCGATCCCCTGCAATATCTTGTCGGCGATCTGCCGCCACAGCGACACGCCGTTACGCCTTTCGATACTCGCCGCCAGTCCAGTCACCATCGCCCCCCAAGCATTTTTCCCGCCCTTGTCATCCACCCGTCATGGACTCCCGTTACGAGGTGAGTATAATTTGTATAGTTGTCTATATCAATAGACAAATTTGTGCATGCAAGGAGCGATGCCATGCGAGGACAGGAAGCGCGCGAGCAGGCCGGGCGAAAGGCCTTGATGGCGACGCTGGCGCATGCCGCGGCCGATGAGATCGCCCGTCTGTGGAGCGAAGCGGACCTGCCTTCCGAGGCGGAGCTTTTGCGAGGCCCGGAGACCGGATTGGTGACGGTGCGCGGGCGGATCGGCGGCGGCGGCGCGCCGTTCAATGTCGGCGAGGCTACGGTCACCCGCGCCACGGTGCGGCTGCCGTCGGGCCAAGTCGGCCATTCCTATGCGCTCGGCCGCGACAAGGGCAAGGCAAAACTGGCGGCAATCGCCGACGCGCTCTGGCAGGACCCGGCACATCGCGAAGCGGTCGAGACGAAGCTCGCCGCGCCCTTGCGCGCGGCGCTCGATGCTGCGCGCGAAACAAAGCGCGTCGAAACGGCGGCAACGAAAGTGGATTTCTTCACCATGGTGCGCGGAGAAGACTGATGAACATCGCCACGCAATCGATCGACGGCGGTTTCGCCGAGCCGGTCTTCGACGCCCAGGCCGTGTTCCGCGCCATCATGGACGCGATGGCGCGCCCCGGCACCGTCCAGGAGCTGCCGCAGCTCGCCCGCCCGCCGGCGCCGTTGTCGGCGACGGCAGGCGCGGTCGCGCTGGCGCTCTGCGACAACGACACGCCGGTCTGGCTCGACCACGCGCTGCTGGCGGAGGCCTCGGTCAAGGCCTGGCTCGGCTTTCACACCGGCGCGCCTTTGGCCAACACGCCGGCCGACGCGCATTTCGCCTTTATCGCCAATCCGAAGGAGATGGCGGCGATCGACGGTTTCTCGCAGGGCACGCAGGAATATCCTGACCGCTCGACGACGCTGATCCTGCTCACCGGCGATCTCGGTTCCGGCCCGACGCTGCTGCTCGAAGGCCCCGGCATCGAGAAGACGGCGATGATCGCGCCGACCGGCATGCCGCGCCATTTCGTCGAGCAGTGGAAGCAGAACAACCAGCGTTTCCCGCGCGGCGTCGACATCATCCTGGCGGCGCCCGGCAGCCTCGCCTGCCTGCCGCGCACCACCCGCATCAAGTCGATGGAGGCATGACATGTATGTCGCGGTGAAAGGCGGCGAGGCCGCCATTGCCAATGCGCACCGCCTGCTTGCCGATCGCCGCCGCGGCGACCGCTCGGTGCCGGCGCTGCGCCTCGACCAGATCGTCGAGCAGCTGGCGCTCGGCGTCGACCGCGTGATGAGCGAAGGCTCGCTCTATGATCGCGAGCTCGCAGCACTCGCCGTCGTCCAGGCGCGCGGCGACATGATCGAGGCGATCTTCCTGGTGCGCGCCTACCGCACCACGCTGCCGCGCTTCGGTTACACCAATCCGGTCGATACCGGCGCCATGCAGCTCGAACGGCGCATATCGGCCACGTACAAGGACCTGCCGGGCGGACAGGTGCTCGGCCCGACCTTCGACTATACCCACCGGCTGCTCGATCCCGAGCTTGCCGCCGGCGCCGAGGTCGAAACACCCGCGCAGCGTCCAGCCGAGGCTGAGGCGATGCCGCGCGTCTCCGCGATCCTCGCCCATGAAGGGCTGATCGAGGCCGACGGCGACATGCCGCTGGACCATGTGCCCGGCGACATCACGCGCGAGCCGCTGCAATTCCCGATGGCACGCGACATCCGCCTGCAGGCGCTATCGCGCGGCGACGAGGGCTTCCTGCTGGCGCTCGGCTATTCGACGCAACGCGGCTATGCCCGCAACCACCCCTTCGTCGGCGAAGTACGCATCGGCGAGGTCGCGCTGGAGCTGGACGTGCCCGAGCTGCCTTTCGCCGTGCCGCTCGGCTCCATCCGCGTCACCGAATGCCAGATGGTCAACCAGTTCAAGGGCTCGGCCAAGGCGCCGCCACAGTTCACGCGCGGCTACGGCCTTGTCTTCGGCCAGAGCGAGCGCAAGGCGATGGCGATGGCGCTGTGCGACCGGGCGCTGCGCGCCGGCGAGCTCGGCGAGGACGTCGTCGCCGCCGCGCAAGACGAGGAATTCGTCATCTCGCACTCCGACAATGTCCAGGCGACCGGCTTCGTCGAGCACCTGAAGCTGCCGCATTATGTCGACTTCCAGGCCGAGCTCGGCCTGGTCCGCCGCATGCGCGCCGAATACGAGGCACGGGAGAACGAGGACAAGGCCGCCGAGGAGAAGCGGGAGGCTGCGGAATGATCCTAACGTCCGCCGCCACCGAACCACAGGCCGATATAGCCACGCGCGCCGGCAACGGTCTCGCCGCGTGGCGGCGCCTTTGGCGCGGGCAGAACCATCTTCCACAGCACAAAGGCCACGATGCCGGCAAACACCAGCAGCAGCACGCCAAGATGCATCCAACCGGTAGAGTCCATTCGGGCGCCCTCCCGCCTCTTTGGCGCCAAATCCCTAGCACGAAGCGGACGTGATCGCCATGACCGACATCGCCACCTACAACTTCGCCTATCTCGACGAGCAGACCAAAAGGATGATCCGTCGCGCCATCCTGAAGGGCATCGCCATTCCCGGCTACCAGGTGCCTTTCGCCTCGCGCGAGATGCCGATGCCCTATGGCTGGGGCACCGGCGGCGTCCAGGTCACCGCCTCGATCATCGGCCCGGATGACGTGCTGAAGGTCATCGACCAGGGCGCCGACGACACCACCAACGCCGTCTCGATCCGCGCCTTCTTCAAGAAGGTCGCCAAGGTCGCCGTGACCACCGAAACCGCGACGGCGACCATCATCCAGACCCGCCACCGTATCCCCGAGCATCCGCTGACGGCGGGCCAGGTGCTGGTCTTCCAGGTGCCGATCCCCGAGCCGCTGCGCTTCCTCGAGCCGCGCGAGACCGAAACGCGAAAAATGCATGCGCTGGAGGAATACGGCCTCATGCATGTGAAGCTCTACGAGGACATCGCCAAGCACGGCCGCATCGCCACCACCTACGCCTATCCGGTCAAGGTCGAGGGCCGCTATGTGATGGACCCCTCGCCGACGCCCAAATTCGACAATCCGAAGATGCACCGCTCGCCTGCCCTGCAGCTGTTCGGCGCCGGCCGCGAGAAGCGCATCTATGCGGTGCCGCCCTTCACCGATGTGGTGAGCCTCGATTTCGAGGATCATCCTTTCGAGGTGCAGACCTTCGACCAGCCCTGCGCGCTGTGCGGCGCAGAAAATGTCTATCTCGACGAGGTCATCCTCGACGACCATGGCGGCCACATGTTCGTCTGCTCGGACACCGACCACTGCGAAAAGCGGCGCGACGATGGCCATCACGGTCACCTTGCCCCCGAGACCCATCTTGCCCCCAAGACCCACCCCGCCGAGAAAACGGAGCCGGCTAAATGAGCGACGAACCGCTGCTGCGCGTCTCCGCGCTGTCCAAGTTCTACGGCTCGCGCGTCGGCTGCGAGAATGTCTCCTTCGACCTCTGGCCGGGCGAGGTGCTGGCGGTGGTCGGCGAGTCCGGCTCCGGCAAGACGACGCTGCTCAACTGCCTGTCGACCCGGCTGCTGCCTTCGTCCGGCACGGCCAGCTACCGCATGCGCGACGGCCAGTGGCGCGAGCTCTACCGCATGAGCGAGGCCGAGCGCCGCTTCCTGATGCGCACCGACTGGGGTTTCGTCCATCAGAACCCGGCGGACGGACTGCGCATGACGGTATCGGCCGGCGCCAATGTCGGTGAACGGCTGATGGCGGTCGGCGACCGCCACTACGGCAAAATCCGCGCCACCGCCGTCGACTGGCTGTCGCGTGTCGAGATCGACGAGGACCGCATCGACGACGAGCCGCGCGCCTTTTCCGGCGGTATGCGCCAACGCCTGCAGATCGCCCGCAACCTGGTCACCGGCCCGCGGCTGGTGTTCATGGACGAGCCGACCGGCGGCCTCGACGTCTCGGTGCAGGCACGCCTGCTCGATCTGTTGCGCGGGCTGGTGACCGATCTCGGCCTTGCCGCGATCGTCGTCACCCACGACCTCGCCGTGGCGCGGTTGCTGTCGCAGCGCATGATGGTGATGAAGGACGGCCGCGTCGTCGAAAGCGGCCTCACCGACCGCGTGCTCGACGATCCGCGCGCGCCTTACACGCAGTTGCTTGTTTCCTCGATTTTGCAGGTGTGATGATGGCGCCGGGTCACCCTCTTTCAGGCTATTCATTGAACTTTGGAGATTGGCGAAACCGCCCGACACAGCCCCTTCTCCCCGTCACTATACGGGGAGAAGTACCCGGCAGGGCGATGAGGGGCGGCGCTGACTTGGCGAGAAGGCGCGCCGTGGACGCCAACCTCGCCCCGTTAGCTTCGGTTTGCGCAGAGCGACTCCTCAGCCGGGCTCCGGCGCTGCCCCTCATTGTCCTGCCGGACATTTCTCCCCGTATAGTGACGGGGAGAAAGGGCTGTACCCTCCCGCCGACACACGACAACCGGAGCACCTTCTAATGCCCACCCCTCTCGTCGTTTCCGACGTCGCCAAAAGCTTCACCATGCATCTGCGCGATGGCGTCACACTGCCGGTGGTGACGGGTGTCTCCTTCTCGATCCGCGCCGGCGAATGCGCCGTGCTCGGCGGTCCGTCGGGTGCTGGAAAAAGCTCGATCCTGAAGATGCTCTATGGCAACTACGCCGTCGACGAAGGCCAGATCATCGTCCAGCATGGCGGCGGCCTGATTGACCTCGCCTCCGCCAGCCCACGCACCGTCCTTTCCGTGCGCCGCCACACCATCGGCTATGTCAGCCAGTTCCTGCGCACCGTGCCGCGCGTTTCCGCGCTCGACGTCGTCGCCGAACCGCTGGCCGAGCGCGGCGAGGACAGGGAAAGCGCGCGGGCGAAGGCGCGTTCGCTGTTGGCACAGCTCAACCTGCCGGAAAAGCTCTGGGCCTTGCCGCCCGCGACCTTCTCGGGCGGCGAGCAACAGCGCGTCAACATCGCACGCGGCTTCATCACCGAGCATCCAATCCTGCTGCTTGACGAGCCCACCGCCTCGCTTGATGCCAGGAACCGCGATGTCGTGGTCGAGCTCATCGCCGCAAAGAAGGCGGCGGGCGTTGCCCTGCTCGGCATCTTCCACGACCTCGACGTGCGCGACGCCGTCGCCGACCGCGTCATCGATGTCACTGCCTTTGCCGCAGGGAAGATCGCTGCATGAGCAAAAAACTTTCGGAGGCGCCGCTGATCCATCCGACGGCGCAGGTCGAAAACTCGACCCTCGGCCGCTGGACCGAAATCGCCGAGCGCTGCCGCGTCGCCGAATGCGAGCTCGGCGACTATTCCTACATGATGCAGGACTGTGCCGTGTGGTGCGCGACCATCGGCAAGTTCTCCAACATCGCGGCGAGCGTTCGCCTCAATGCCACCAACCACCCGACCTGGCGGCCGACGCTGCACCATTTCACCTACCGCGCCTCCGACTATTGGGATGACGCCGAGCATGAAAGCGAGTTCTTTGCCCAGCGCCGCGCCAGGCGCGTCATCATCGGCCACGACACCTGGCTCGGCCACGGCTCGACCGTCCTGCCCGGCGTCACCGTCGGCGACGGCGCGGCTGTCGGCGCCGGCGCCGTGGTGTCGAAAGACGTCGCGCCCTACACCATCGTCGGCGGCGTGCCGGCAAAGCCGATCCGCGAGCGTTTCGACCGCCGCACCGCCGAGCGCTACCAGGCGCTTGCATGGTGGGATTGGGACCACGCCCGCCTGCGCGCCGCGCTGGATGATTTTCGCGAGCTGGAGGCCGAGGCGTTTCTGGAGAAATATGGCGGCTGAAGATCGTGAATGGTGAATGGTCAATAGTGAATGGCAACGAAGCTCTTCTTCCCACCATTCACCATTCACCATTCACCATTCACCATTCATACCCTTGACACATGACTCGGACAGGACGCCATCTCCCCCAGGAGATCGCCATGCTCGACACGATCAGACCTTCGCTCGCCGGGTTTTTCGAAGGCACCAATCCGACGCCGCCCACCCATCTCGGCACCCGTTACGACACGGCTGGCAACTTCCTCGTCGAGCCCGGCAACACCGTCGTCTGCCATCTGGTCGAAGGCTCGCCTTCGCAAGCTGCCATCATCGAGGTGCGCGAGCGCATCCGCGCCATGCCCGACGCGGATCGCCTCGCCTTCACGCCGATCTCCAGCCTGCACATGACGCTGTTCCAGGGCATCATCGAGTATCGGCGGCGCCTTCCCTACTGGCCGTCCGACGCGCCGCTCGATACGAGCATCGACGACATGACCCAGCTCTATCTCGACCGCCTACAGGGTTTCGAAGGCCGCGGCGCGTTCAGCGTCAAAATTGTCGAAGTGGTGCCGACCGGCCTGACGGTTGCGGGCGCCACAGAGGAAGACCGGCTTGCGATGAAAGCCTGGCGCGACGCGCTGTCAGTGCCGTTCGGCTACCGCCATCCGGACCACGACACTTATGTCTTCCACATCACCTTCGCCTACCAGATCCGCCGTCTCGCCGACGAACAGGCGGCAGCCTGGCAGGACCTGTTCGACGACTGCCCGTCATTCCTCGATCGCGAAGCTCCCGTGATCGAGCTCAGGCCCCCGGCCTTCTGCAGTTTCAAGGACATGAAGCATTTCGAGGAATTGCTGGTGCTTGGTTGATCCGGATGCATGTCGCCCAAAAGTGCGCGGCGATTTTGGGGTAACGACATGCATGAACAAGGATGGCCTGTGACTCGTAACAAAACTGACATCAATCCGACACCGCAGCTTCATCGGCCTGCGCTAGCGAAGCTTAACAGACCTGCAAAAGCGCGACGGACTGGAGTTTTGGTATGTCAGCATCATCGGCCACGCTCGAAATCCGCGGCGTAACCCGACGATTTGGCAAGAATACCGCCGTCAGCGACATCAACATCTCGATCCCGCGCGGTCAGATGGTCGGCATCATCGGCCGCTCGGGCGCCGGCAAGTCGACGCTTTTGCGTATGATCAATCGTCTCATCGATCCCAGCCAGGGGTCGATTTTTTTTGACGGCGCCGAGGTCTCCAGCCTGCAGGGTTCGCCGTTGCGCCGCTGGCAGCGCGACTGCGCCATGATCTTCCAGCAGTTCAACCTCGTGCCGCGTCTGGACGTGCTGACCAACGTGCTGCTCGGCCGCCTCAACCACCGCTCGACGGTCTCCAACCTGCTCGGCATGTTCACGCGCACCGAATGCGCCGAGGCGGTGGCCGCGCTCGAGCGCCTCGACATCGCCCGCACCGCGCTGCAGCCGGCCGGCACGCTGTCCGGCGGCCAGCAGCAGCGAGTCGCGATAGCCCGCGCCATGATGCAGCAGCCGAAAGTACTTCTGGCCGACGAGCCGATCGCCTCGCTCGACCCGCTCAACGCCAAGGTGGTGATGGACTCGCTGCGCGACATCAACCTGCGCGAAGGCATCACCGTCGTCACCAATCTGCACACGCTGGACACCGCGCGCGCCTATTGCACCCGCATCATCGGCATGGCCGCCGGCAAGGTCGTCTTCGACGGCGCCCCGGAAGACCTCGACCGCAACGCCGTGCGCACGGTCTATGGCGCCGATGCCAGCGGCGCCGAGATCTCCGAGGCCATCACGTCGACCAGCGTGACCATCAAGCCGAAGATCACCGCATCCGCCGGACCGCTCGAACCAGCCTTTCCTGGCTACTGAGCCCACCGCCCTGGCCCATTCGGTCCGGGCAAATCGTGGATTTCAGCAGAGCAACCCGGATCGCCCGCCAGCGTCAACGGCAAGACTTGAAAAATCAGAACGCCGCCGGCGCGCAGCCGGAACAACAGGAGAGAGATCGAAATGTTCAGAAAGATGGTTTTTGGAGCAGTTTCGCTGCTCGCCATGGCGGCAAGCGCCGCGCACGCCGCTGACATCAAGGAATTCCGCGTCGGCATCCTCGGCGGCGAGAACGAGACCGACCGCCTGCGCAACTACCAGTGCCTCGCCGACCACCTGAAGTCGGAATTCGGCTTCGAGAAGGTGTCGCTGTTCCCGGCCGCCGACTATGACGGCGTCATCCAGGGCCTGCTCGGCGGCACGCTCGACTTCGCCGAGCTCGGTGCCTCCGGCTATGCCAGCGTCTATCTCAAGGACCCGAAGGCCGTCACCCCGATCCTCACCACCAAGCAGACCGACGGCTCGACCGGCTATTATTCGATCGGCCTGGCGCTGAAGACCTCCGGCATCACCGACATCAAGTCGGCCAAGGGCAAGAAGCTCGGCTACGCCGATCCGGACTCGACCTCGGGTTACCTGATCCCGCTGACCCAGATTCCGAAGGACACCGGTGCTTCGAACGAGACCTACTTTGCCTCGACCCAGTTCAACGGCGGCCATGAGAACAACGTGCTCGCCGTGCGCGACGGCAAGGTCGACGTTGCCGTGGACGATTCCTCGGGCATCGGCGACTTCAAGAACGGCTACACCTCAGGCACCTTCCACAAGGAAGTCGCCAAGGGCGCCGTCGACCCGAACGACTTCGTCGAAGTCTGGCGCTCGGGCCTGATCCCGAACGGCCCGCTGGTCGTGCGCACCGCGCTCGGCGACGACATGACCGCCAAGCTGACCGCCTTCTTCACCGGCCTGCCGGCCAAGGACAAGGCCTGCTTCGAAGGCGTCGAGGGCGGCGATTTCACCGGCTACGTGCCGGTGAAGCCGGACTTCTACAGCGTCATCGTCGAAGCCCGCAAAGCGGCGATCGGCGGTTAACGGCAACAGGAAAAAGGGCGGCGTTCGAAACGCCGCCCTTTTTGCATGTCCACATCATGACATCAGCGACACTCCATTCCGACGCGACAAAGCAACAGGCGGACGCCTGGCGGCGCCAGACCTCGTTGCGCCGCTTCTACACCGCGCTTGGCGTCGGTCTGCTGCTCATCGCCATGTGCGCCACCATGTGGTTCGCCGACGAGGCCAATGCCGGCCATTTCTTCGACCGGCTGCCGCATCTTCTGGATTTCCTGAGCTGGCTGGTCCCGAAGGACTGGAACGACGTCTGGCGCGCGCTGTTCGACATCGCCTCGCCCAACGACAAGGGCACGCAGGAATTCAACTTCCCGCTCGGCCGCGTCTATGTCTGGGGCGGCCTCTACATTCCCGAATATTTCGAGCTGATGCTGACCACGGTGAACGTCGCGCTGGTCTCCACCTTCATCGGCTTCGTCTGCGCCGTTCCGTTCTCCTTCATCGCCGCGCGCAACCTGACGCCGAACCCGATCCTGCGGCTTGTCGTCAAGCGTTTCATGGAATTGCTGCGCGCTTTCCCGGAGATCGTCATCGCCGGCCTGTTCGCGGCCATCGTCTCGATCGGCCCGGTCGCCGCCATCATCGCCATCGGCCTGCATTCGATCGGCGCGCTGGGCAAGCTGTTCTACGAGATCAATGAGAACATCGACATGCGCCCGGAGGAGGGCCTGCGCGCGGTCGGCGCCAACTGGTTCGAGCGCGTGCGCTTCGCCGACCTGCCGCAGGTGCTGCCCAATTTCATGTCCTACACGCTGCTCAGGATCGAGATCAACGTGCGCATCTCGACCATCATGGGCGCGGTCGGCGGCGGCGGCATCGGCGAGGAGCTGAAGCTTTCGATCTCGCGCGGCTTCGGTGCCAAGACCCTGGCGCTGGTGCTCCTGCTCTTCGTCACCATCTTCCTCGTCGACCAGTTCTCCGCCTGGCTGCGCCGCAAGCTCGTCGGCGAGCAAGCTTTCCTGATGAGCGCGTGACCATGATCCCGAACCGAAGGACCGCGTTAGCGAAAAGTGGACGCCGGTTTTCGGACAAGATCATGGTCAGGAGCAAAGAGTAAGCCATGGCAATGACCGCCTCCGAACCGAGCGCCATCGAAGATCGCCATCCGCTGATCTTCCAGCGTCCTGTCTACAAGCGCTTCTGGCCGCTGCTGCTGATCGCCGGCACGGTGCTCTACCTCGCCTATGCCTTGTGGTTCTTCAGCCTGCCGCAGGTGCTGCGCGAGTCGCATTGGGAACGCCTGCCGCTCTTCCTGTCGCAATGGATCAGCTACGACCTGCAGCCGGAATTCCGGCTCGACCAGTCGGAGATCACGCCGAAATATCCGCGCTTCTCGGCGCTCGGCGAGAACCCCGATCCCGATTGGGTGGTCAAGAACCCCGACGGCACCTTCACGGTTCAGATCGACGGCGACGCGAAATCCGTCACCTTCGACAAGACCAGGGCGACGATCACGGCCAATGGCGTGACCGTGCCGATAACGCTGACCGGCGGCAAGCCGGTGGTCACAGGTCCGGTGCCCGACTGGGTGACCGTCCATGACGACGAGATTGTCGCCAAGATGGGCTTTGCCGGCGAGGTGCGCGTCACCGTTGACCGCGTCAAGGTGCGCAAGCGCTTCCTCGGCTGGGCCAATTTCGTCTTCGACACGCGCTCGCCCTTCTTCGGCAAACCGGCCGGCGAGGTCATCTCGCTGATCGTCTCGGGGCCTGAGCTTCAGCCCGGCACGTCCAACCTCGCCTTGGCCGCCGACAACATCTGGAACAACGCCCAGTGGCAGCACGGCGATGTCTGGACGAAGCTCCTGCAGACCATCGTCATGGCGTTCCTGGGCACACTGCTCGGCGGCATCGTCGCCTTCCCGCTCGCCTTCTTCGCCGCCCGCAACATCACGCCGAGCGGGCTGCTCAGCCAGGTGCTGAAACGCTTCTTCGATTTCATGCGCTCGGTCGACATGCTGATCTGGGCGCTGTTCTTCACCCGTGCCTTCGGCCCCGGACCGCTGGCCGGCAGCGCCGCGATCTTCTTCACCGAGATCGGCACATTGGGCAAAACCTATTCCGAGGCGCTGGAGAACATCGACGACAAGCCGCGCGAAGGCGTGCTCTCGACCGGCGCCAACGGCATTTTGGTGCAGCGCTACGGCGTGCTGCCGGAAGTGGTGCCGGTCTTCATCAGCCAGACGCTCTACCAGTGGGAATCCAACACCCGCGGCGCGACCATCATCGGCGCCGTCGGCGCCGGCGGCATCGGCCTGAAACTATGGGAAGCGATGCGCACCAATTCGAACTGGGCCAACGTCTTCTATATGGTGCTTTTGACGCTGCTCGTCGTCTTCATCTTCGACAACATCTCGAACTTCCTGCGCCGCAGGCTGAGCCGCACGCTGCATGATTACAACAGGCTGCAGGCAGAGCGGGGTTGATAAGCTCAGCGCACGAGGGTGTACCGAGATTCAGGTCAGGCCGAGTCGAAAATGGTGGCGTCCGAGAACCGGAGCGGAGCGTACTTGAAGTACGTGAGCACCGGAAGCGCAGGAGGCCGCCATTTGCAGGCCGGCCTCACCTGAATATCGGTGCACCTAAGCGGCCTTCTTCCACCCATTCCTGATATGCCTGTACCCCTCGCGATAAACCGCCTCCGGGCTCTCGGCGAAATCCCGCCACACCTTGGTCGCCGCCGCCAGATCCTTCAGCGAGCGGCCGAACGACTCGATGGTCAGCCAGTCGTCGTAACCGCTCCGGCGGATGGCGGAGAACGTTTCCTTCCACGGGATGTTGCCACGCCCCGGCACGCCGCGGTCGTTCTCCGAAATATGGATATGGACGACGTTTCGGCGATGCTTCGTATAGGCGCCGATCGGGTCGGCCTCCTCGATGTTGGCGTGGAAAGTGTCGTACATCGCCTTGATGTGCGGCCGATCGATCGCGTCGATGTGCTCCGACAGGTCGGCCATGGTGTTGACGAGATAGCATTCGAAGCGGTTGAGCGCCTCCAGCCCGATCGTTACGCCCTTCTTGCCGGCATGGTCGCCGATGGCGCGCTGCGAGGCGATCGAGCGCTTCTTTTCGGCGGAAGTCGGCCCGCTGCCGGAAAAGGCGCCGAGCGTCGAATGCAGCGGCCCGCTGAGCCGGTCCGCCCCGAGGGCTGAGCTGCAGTCGATCGCCCATTTCATATAGTCGATGCCGGCCTTGCGCGTCGCGGCATCCGGCGAGATCAGGTTCATCGCCGGATCGCCCATCGCAGAGACAGCGGTTCGCTCCAGGCCGATGCGGTCGAGCATCTCGCCGAGCCTTTTGTAGTCGTCGGGCGCCCCGACGAAGACCGGTATCTCGACGCCGTCGAAGCCGGTCGCCTTGATGTCCTTCAGCAGCGCCTCGTGCTTCTTCGAGACGCTGGTCGTCCACAAGAACATGCACATGCCGATTTTCATCGACCCTCCCCCCTCATCACCTTCGATCAAGGGGTGATGAGATTCAGGTCAGGCCGAGTCGAAAACGACGGATTCCGAGAACCGGAGCGGAGCGTACTTGAAGTACGTGAGCACCGGAAGCGCAGGAAGCCGCCGTTTGCAGGCCGGCCTCACCTGAATATCGTCCCCCCTACAGTTTCGTCCACGCCCCATTCTTCTTCGACGACTTCACGCAGGCCTCGATGAAGGCCATGCCCTCGACACCGTCCGCGATCGTCGGGAAGACCACATCCTTGGTCGGCTTGCCGCCCTTCCGGCGCGCGGCGCGGATGGCCCGGGCGGCCTCCTGGTAGATGTTGGCAAAACCCTCGAGATAGCCTTCCGGATGGCCGGACGGCACGCGGCTGACGCGCGCCGCGACCGGCATCGCGCCGGCGCCGGCCCGGGTGAGCAGCTGCTTCGGCTGACCGAACGGCGTGTACCAGAGATAGTTCGGATCGGCCTGCACCCATTCCAGCCCGCCCCTGGAGCCGTAGACACGCAGCTTCAGCCCGTTCTCGTGGCCTGGCGCCACCTGGCTCGCCCAGATCATGCCCTTGGCCGGATGCTTGTTGCCGACCGGCTTGAAGCGCAGCATGACGTTGACATTGTCGTCGAGCTGGCGGCCCGGCACGAAGGCGTCGAGATCGGCCGACAAGGAATCCAGCTCCAGCCCGGACACGAAGCGGGCAAGATTATAGGCATGCGTGCCGATGTCGCCCAGCGCGCCGCCGGCGCCGGCTTGCTTGGGGTCGGAGCGCCAGGAGGCCTGCTTCTGGCCGGTCGCGGCGAGATCCTCGGTCAGCCAGTCCTGCGGATATTCCGACTGCACGATGCGGATGTCGCCGAGCTGGCCCTTGGCCACCATCTCGCGCGCCTGCCGGATCATCGGATAGGCGGTGTAATTGTGGGTGAGCACGAACACCTTGCCGGTCTTCTCGACCAGCGCCGCGAGCTTCTTCGCCTCGGCCAGCGAGGTGGCCAGCGGCTTGTCGCAGATGACGTGGATGCCGGCCTCGAGGAAGGCCTTGGCCGCCGGCACATGCACATTGTTGGGCGTGACGATCGCCACCGCCTCGATGCCGTCGGGACGCTTGGCTTCGGCCTTGGCCATCTCGGCATAGGAGCCGTAGCTGCGCGCGGGATCGAGTCCGAGTTCTTCGGCCGATGCCTTGGCCCGCGCCGGATCCGACGACAGCGCGCCGGCCACCAGCACGAAATCGTTGTCCATGCGCGCCGCGATGCGATGCACCGCGCCGATGAAGGCGCCCTGCCCGCCGCCGACCATGCCGTAGCGGATCGGGCCGCCTCCCGCTTCCGACTTCGATGCGCCGACCATGCCTGTCTCCCTCGTGTCTTGGATGTACCTCCCTCGGCGGGAGGCGAAGTCGTGTCAAATCCCCATCATCGCCCGCAGCAGCTTCTTGTCCGTTGTACCGGCGGCGAAATCGTCGAAGGCCTTCTCCGTCACCCGGATGATATGGTGCTGGATGAAGGGTGCGCCTTCGGCGGCGCCGTCCTCGGGATGTTTCAGGCAGCACTCCCATTCCAGCACCGCCCAGGAATCGTAATTGTACTGGGTGAGCTTGGAAAAGATGCCGCTGAAATCCACCTGTCCGTCGCCCAGCGAACGGAAGCGGCCCGCCCGGTTCACCCAACCCTGGTAGCCGGAATAGACGCCTTGCCGCCCGGTCGGGTTGAACTCGGCGTCCTTGACGTGGAACGCCTTGATGCGCTCGTGATAGATGTCGATGAACTCGAGATAGTCGAGCTGCTGCAACAGGAAATGCGACGGGTCGTAGTTGATGTTGCAGCGCTTGTGGCCGCCGACCGCGTCGAGGAACATCTCGAAGGTCGCGCCGTCGAACACATCCTCCGAAGGATGGATCTCGTAGCCGACATCGACGCCGTTTTCCTCATAGACATCGAGGATCGGCTTCCATCGTTTGCCGAGTTCGCCGAAGGCTTCCTCGATCAGCCCCGCCGGCCGTTGCGGGAAGGGATAGAGGTAAGGGAACGCCAACGAGCCGGTGAAAGATACCGAGGCATTCAGCCCGAGATTGCGCGATGCCTTGGCGCCGAACCTCATCTGTTCGACGGCCCATTCCTGCCGCGCCTTGGGATTGTTGTGCACCGATGGCGGCGCGAAGCCGTCCATCTGTGCATCGTAGGCTGGATGCACAGCCACCAACTGGCCCTGCAGATGCGTCGACAATTCCGTGATCTCGACGCCAGCCTCGGCGCAGGTGCCTTTCACCTCGTCGCAATAGGCCTTCGACGACGCCGCCTTCTTCAGGTCGAACAGGCGTCCGTCCCAGGTCGGGATCTGCACGCCCTTGTAGCCCAGGCCTGCCGCCCATTTGGTGATCGAAGCCAGTGAATTGAACGGTGCGGCGTCGCCCGCGAACTGCGCCAGAAACAGGCCGGGGCCCTTCATCGTCGTCGGCATCGGCATCCTCCTCTTTGTTTTCACGACCAAGCATAGCGCCGATTGGAGCGAGGACCAGTCTGTTTGGTCAATCTCACCGGCGTCTACGCACTGCGTCATTCTGGTATTACCAAATCCCTTGGGTCGGTCAAGCGGTCGAAAACCCCTGGGAAGGCGCCACTTTACGGCTCACGAGGGGAAATTGTCTTATTAAATCATGAAATTACACGGCCGGTCCGGCCTCCGATGGCCACTTCTTGCCGCGCATGAAAATTTGCTGTAGAGGTCATGGTGAACCCAATTGGTCGAACCAGTTTCGAGGAAAATGCTGGCAGTGCCTTGGGGAGGAATCATGCGACCGCTTCGGTCGGAGGCGTCGCGGGGTAAATGTGACTGGCGAATTCTGGGAAGGATAGACCATGCATCTTTCGACGCACAATTGGATGCGGGCGGAGCCACTGGAGGTGACGCTCAAGCGCATCAAGAAATTCGGCTACGAATCGATCGAGATTTCCGGTGAGCCCGAGCAGTACAAGACCAAGGAGACGCGCGCGCTGCTCAAGGAGCACGGCATCCGCTGCTGGGGTTCGGTGACGCTGATGCTGGGCGAGCGCAACCTCGCCGCCAAGGACCAGGGCCAGCGCGAGCGTTCGGTCAAATACGTCAAGGACGTGCTCACCATGGTGAGCGAGCTCGACGGCGAGATCATCACGCTGGTGCCCGCGACCGTCGGCAAGGTGGTGCCGGACGGCACCGAGGCGGAAGAATGGGGCTGGGTGGTCGACGCCACGCGCGAGTGTTTCACCCATGCCAAGAAGGTCGGCGTCAGGATCGCCGTCGAGCCGCTCAACCGCTTCGAGACCTATCTCTTCAACCGCGGCGCCCAGGCGCTGGCGCTCGCCGATGCGGTGAGCCCCGAATGCGGCGTCTGCCTCGATGCCTACCATATCCACATGGAGGAATTTAACGTCTACGACGCCATCCGTCAGGTCGGAAAGCGCCTGTTCGACTTCCATGTCGCCGACAACAACCGCTTCGCCGCCGGCCTTGGCCAGATCGACTGGCCGAAGATCGTGCGCACGCTGAAGGAAGTCGGCTATGACGGCGCGCTGACCAACGAATTCGTCGCGCCCGTCGACCGCACGCCGGCCGCGCCCTATCCGGAGATGGTCGAGCGCAATCCGGTCGACATCTCGCCCGAGCAGCTCAAATTCATCCAGGACCACGGCTCCAGCGTGCTCACGGAGAAATTCTACACCGACCAGATGCGCATCACCGCTGAAACGCTGCTGCCGCTGATCAAGTAGACCTCCGATTGAAACCTATTCTTCCGCCCGGCGGGGCGGAGGGGCCGAAGGGAACACATGCGCATCAAAAGCGTCCAGGCCTGGTGGGTTCGTATCCCGATCGAAGTCGCGAAGCAGCATCGCAGCGACTTCGGTCAGGTGACGACGTTCGACGCCGCCATTCTGCGCATCGAGACCGATGACGGCCTGGTCGGCTGGGGCGAGGGCAAGAACGCCGCCGGCAGCGCCGGCAGCTATGGCGCGCTCGTGCACATGCTGAACCACGAGGTCGGCCCGCAGCTCATCGGCCGCGATCCGGCCGATATCGGCATCATCTGGGAAATTCTCTACAACGGCGTGCGGCATGAGACGGCGGCGCATGCCGGCCATGCCATGCCGCAGCTGGCGCGGCGCGGCATGAGCGTGGCGGCGATCAGCGCCGTCGATATCGCGCTCTGGGATATTCTCGGCAAGTCGCTGGGGCAGCCGGTGTGGCGGCTGCTCGGCGGCCGCAAGGTCGAGCGCATGCAGGCCTATGCCTCGGGCGGCTGGGCCGCCGCCGACGCGATCGGCGAACAGTTGCAATCCTACATCGCCAAGGGCGGCTTCAAGGCGCTGAAGATGCGCGTCGGCGCCATGGACGGCGCCCCGCATGTTTCGGCCGCGCGCGTGCGCGCCGCAAGGCAGGCGATCGGCCCGGATGTCGAGCTGATGGTCGACGCGCATGGCACCTACACCGTCGCCGAGGCCAAGCGCTTCATCAAGCTCACCGCCGATCTCGACCTTGCCTGGTTCGAGGAACCGGTGATCGCCGACGACAAGCCGGGCATGGCCGAAGTGCGCGCCTCCGGCTCTACGCCGATCGCCACCGGCGAAAGCGAGGCGACGCGCTACGCCTTCCGCGATCTGGCGGTGCTGAAATCCGCCGACATCTTCCAGCCGGATCCGGCGTTTTGCGGCGGCATCAGCGAGGCGATGAAGATCGGCACCATCGCCAGCGCCTTCAACCTGCGCTTCGCGCCGCATCTGTGGGCCGGCGCGCCCTGCTTCTTTGCCGGGCTGCACGTGTGTGCCGCATCGCCCGCCTCCTTCATCATCGAATATTCGCTCGGCGCCAATCCAATGATCCACGACCTTGTCGAGGAGACTGTCGAAGCGAAGGACGGTATGATAGCGATCCCTGAAAAGCCTGGATTGGGATTCACCATCTCCGAGCGATTCCTGGAGGCGCACGCGCAACGTATTTGACGATGAAAGAAAAGAACCTTCTCGCGGAACTCGCCGCCTATCTCTTCTCCAACTCGGACAAGGAGTCCGGCCGCACGCCCTCGGAGCGCGAGCTGGCGGAACATTTCGGCGTCAGCCGCGGCCAGATCCGCGAAGCGCTCGCCATCCTGGAAGCCATGCGCATCGTCGAGCGGCGCGCCAAGTCCGGCATCTACATCGACACCAAGCAGGCGAGCGTCGAGGCGCTGGCCCTGTTCGCGCGCGCGGGCCTGCCGCTCGATCCGGTGCAGATCTACGAGACGGTCGAATTGCGCAAGATCCACGAGATCAAGGCGGCCGAGCTTGCCTGCTCGCGCGCCACGGAAGAGAACTTCGAACGCCTGCGCGAGATCCTGAAAGCCTCGGAAGAGCGCATCGCCGCCGGCGAAGGCCTCGCCAAGGAGGACCGCGAGTTCCACCTCGAGATCGTGCGCGCCACCAAGAACAGCGTCTTCCACAACATCTGCAGCGTCTATTACCTGATGGGCGAGCAGCGCCTGCCGATCTATTTCAACGATCCCGAACGCAGCGTGCGCTCGCATGCCGAGCATATCCAGATCTACGAGGCGCTTTTGCGCCGCGACGGCAATCTCGCCCAGGCCCTGATGAATGCTCATTTGCAGGGCGCCGAGAGCTACTGGAAGGGGATCATCGAAGGCCGCGGAATGGAGCCGAAAGGCGCGGCGCTCGAGAAAGCTTGAGCTCATGCGCAAGATCCTGTCGACGCATCCGCTGCATCCTCGCGCCACGGCCATGCTGGCCGGCGCCGGCCAGCTTGTGGTCGCTTCCGCGCTCGATCCCAGGACGCTGACCGTTGAGGCCCGGGACGCCGACATCGTCATCGTGCGCGCGCTGCTGCCGCCGGGGCTGTTTGCCGGTGCTTCGAGCCTGCGCGCCGCGATCCGCCACGGCGCCGGGCTGGACATGATCCCGGTCGAAGCCGCGACCGCCGCCGGCGTGCTGGTGGCCAACGTGCCCGCCGTCAATGCCCGCTCGGTCGCCGAGCATGTGATGTTCACCGCCCTCGCGCTCTCGCGGCGCTTCCGTGTGATGGACCGCGACCTGCGCGCCAAGGGCTGGCTTGCCGGGCGCGAGCATGCCAATTCGACCAGCGAGCTTGCCGGCAAGACGATCGGCATTGTCGGCCTCGGCGCGGTCGGCCAGGCCGTCGGCCATATCGCCGCGCACGGCTTCGACCTCAATGTCGTGGCGACCACGCGCAGCCTGCGCCCGGCGCCCGAGCGCGTCGGCTTCCTGTCGATCGACGCGCTTGTCGAGCAGAGCGATATCATCGTGCTCTGCTGCCCGCTGACGGAGGAGACGCGCGGCCTGATCAGCCGCGAGCGCATCGCCCGCATGAAACCCAATGCGCTGCTGATCAATGTCTCGCGCGGCCCGGTGGTGGACGACGAGGCGCTGATCGAAGCCTTGCGAGAAGGCCGCATTGGCGGTGCCGCGCTCGACGTCTTTTCCACGCAGCCGCTGCCGTCGAACCATCCCTATTTCGGCTTCGACAACGTCATCGTCACTCCGCATATGGCCGGCATCACCCAGGAATCGATGATGCGCATGGGCGTCGGCGCCGCCGGCGAGGCGCTGCTGGTGCTGGCCGGCAAACTGCCGGTCAACCTGCGCAATCCGGAAGTTATCGAGCACTACCGGCGACGCTTTCCGGTCAACGGTTAGAGCAATTCCAGGAAAAGTGTGAGCGGTTTTCCGTCCGGAATTGCATAAAAACAAAGGGATAGAGCGGTTCGCCGTTTCCGTGAAACGGTGAAACGCTCTAGTACCGGCGACCATCGCGACGGTGCAGCCAGAGATGACAGAGGGACAGCGCCCCCTCTGTCCGGCAGGCCAGAGGGGGGCGCGAAGGAACGCAACGGCAAATTTCGCTGACGCCAATTTGCCTCGGTTTGCGGCGCGCCTCTCTCAACGGCCAAGCAGCGTCTCGACCGCGGCGGCAATGCGCAGCAGCCGGTGATCATCTCCATGCTTGCCCACCAGCATCAATCCGGCCGGCAGCCTGGTGCCGGGCATCGGCAGCGAGATCGCGCAGAGGTCGAACTGGTTGCCGACCTGCGTGTTGCGCAAGAGCAGCCCTTCCGTGCTGTCGCGCAGCGCTTCGTCGCCGGCCATGGCAGCAATGGAGGGCGCGACCATCGGCACGGTCGGCAATGCCAGCACATCGACCGCCTCCAGCCGCTCCGCCATGGCCGCCACAAGCTCGCCGCGACGGCGGATCGTGCGGATATAGGCTGAGGCGGGAATGGCCAGCGCGCGCGACAATGGCCCGGTGACATGCGGATCGACTGGCACGGACGCGTCGCTCTTCAGCCAGTCGGCATGCACTTCGGCGCCTTCCATGGAGGCGATCGTGCCACGCCTGGTGGCAAGGCGCATCTCCGCGATGAGATCGTCGATGGACAAGTCGGCGGCACGGGCGCCGGCCTGGCTGATCCTGTCGATGCAGGTCTCGAAAGCTCCGGCGACCTCGGCTTGCGTGTCGCCGAACAGCACGCCCCGCGGTATGCCGACGCGCAGGCCGGCGAGCGTGATCGGCTGAAGGACTGCAGGCTCTTGCCCCGCCATGATCGCATCGGCGATCGCGCAATCGGCGACGCTGCGGGCAAGCGGGCCGATCGAATCCAGCGTCATCGACAGCGGAAAGGCGCCGGCCAAGGGCACGCGCCTCGCCGTCGGCTTGAAGCCGACGACGCCGTTGAGCGCAGCCGGGATGCGGACCGAGCCGCCGGTGTCCGAACCGATCGAGATGTCGCTCGTGCCCTCGCCGACCGCAACACCCGCGCCCGACGACGAGCCGCCGGGGATGAGGCTGGGATCGGCCGCATTGCCCGGCGTGCCGTAATGCGGATTGTCGCCGATAGCGGTGAAGGCGAACTCGGTCATGTTCGTCTTGCCGAGGATGACGGCGCCCGCCTGGCGCAGCCTCTGCACTATCGCCGCGTCCCGCGTCGCCGGCACGGCGCCGGCGCGGATCAGCGACCCGGCTGTCGTCGGCTCGCCGGCGACATCGAACAGGTCCTTGACCGAAACGATCCGACCGTCGAGCGGCCCAAGGCTGATGCCGGCCTTGCGGCGGGCATCGGATGCGTCAGCCGCCGCCCGCGCGGCCTCGGTGTAGAGCTTCGTGTAGACCTTCTCGTCGGCCGCGCGATTGGCAAGACGTGACAGGATGATTTCAAGACGGTCGCGGATGGATTGCATTTTCGATGTCGGGCCTTGCAAAGTTGCAACGTCTTTTAGGCACGGCCTGATGTTGGGCCGGCAAAGAGATAACCCGGCAAGCGTGCCTTTGCACCCTGCCAGCGATGGGAAGATGCTGATGCTGTACAAAGGCAGCTGCCACTGCGGCAAGGTGGCGTTCGAGGTCCAGGGCGAGCTCGGCATGGCCATGCGCTGCAACTGCTCGATCTGCCGGCGCAAGGGCGCGCTGTTGTGGGCCGTGCCGCATGAGACGCTCAATCTGGTTGCCTGGGGCGACGACCTCGGCCGCTACACCTTCGGCAAGGCTCAAATCGCGCATCGCTTCTGCCGCACCTGCGGCATGCATCCGTTTGCCGAGGATGTCAGTCAGGGCGACGAGCGATCCGCCTATGTCAACATCAACTGCCTGGACGATGTCGACATCGCCAGCATCGAAGTCTTAGAGTTCGACGGCCGCTCGGCCTGAAGCTTTGTTTTTACGCAATTCCGGACGGAAAACCGCTACGCACTTTTCCTGGAATTTCTCTATCGGTAGCCGGTCGCATCGGCCGGCTTGCCAGCGTCCTGGACTTCCGGGACATAGCGCCAGGCGTCGGGGCGCGAGCCGTCGAGATCGGTAAAGCCATAAACCTGCGCCAGCCCGCCGCTGGAAAGCGACTGGCCGTTCCAGCGTGAGCGCTTCGGATCCGAGGCAAGCGCCACGACGGCGCGACCGACGAAGCGCGGCGTCTCCGATATGACGAAATGCGGCACATTGGCTGTGGCGTCGCGCCAGTTCTCTTCCCAAACGCCGAATGTCTCCAGCATCAACTCCGAGCGCATCCAGCCCGGTGTCAGCGAGACAGACGTCGCGCCATGCTTTTCAAGATCCTTGGCGTGCGCCCATGCCATGCGGTTCACCGCCACCTTGGCGAGATCGTAGAAGGGCGACAGCCGGTAGTGGTCGGCATTGTATTCGGCGGTGCCGTCGGTGACCTCGACGTGGAGCCCGCCCGGCTGTTCGATCAGCAGCGGCAGCGCGTGATGCGCGGTTATCAGGTGCGTGTCGATCCCAAGCCGCAGCAGCCGCAGGCCGTTGTCCAGATTGTGCTCCCAGACGGACTTGTTCCATTCGAACAGCTTCTCACCGCCCCAGACATCATTGACCAGGATATCGAGGCGGCCCTGCTCCGCGCGGATACGCGCGACAAGCTTCTGCACCTCTTCGGAGATCAGATGGTCGACCTGCACGGCAATGCCCTTGCCGCCTTGCGCGGCAACCAGCTCGGCCGTCTCCTCGATGGTCTCGGGGCGCTGATAGTCCGATTGCCGGGTGCGCGTCGTACGGCCCGTGACATAGACGGTGGCGCCGGCGGCGCCCAGCTCGACCGCAATTCCGCGGCCCGCGCCGCGCGTCGCGCCGGCGACGAGAGCGACTTTGCCTTGAAGCGTCATTGAAACCTCCGAACTTGAACTCAGCACAACGAGGGCTGGCTTTTGCCGCGCCTCTCATTTATAAATGATCATTCGTTTATGAATAAGAGTCAAGATGACCCGGCCAAAGACCCAATCTGACGAGAAGGTGCTGGAAACCGCGTACCGGCTGATGCATGCCGACGGCCCGGAAGCGTTGACCTTCGAAAGGCTGGCGCGAGCCAGTGGCCTTTCAGGCTCGACGCTGGTGCAGCGCTTCAAGAACAAGGCGCTGCTGAGGCAGCGCACCCTGCTCTATGCCTGGGATGGGCTCGACCGAAAGACCGAGGAGGTGGCGAGCTCCGTCCCCAGGACGCCGGCCGGCGCCGTCGAGCTGCTGGTCGCTCTCTCGAGCGGCTATGGCGACATCGAGTCCTATGCCGAAGGTTTGCTCGTCCTGCGCGAGGATCTGCGCGATCCGATTCTCAGGGTGCGCGGCGCCGCCTGGAAGGCCGCACTCGGCAGGATGCTCGCCGATTGTTTCGCCGGCGTCCGCGGCATTCCGGACGACATCGGCCTGCTGATGGCAACTCACTGGCAGGGCTCGCTGCTATGGTGGAGCTTCGATCCCGATGACATGGACCTTACTGCCTATGTCGAGCACAGTCTGAAGCGCTTCCTATCCGCCACGACAACGTTGGCTCGAAACCCTTGAAAATTCCGCCGGAGAACGATGTGGAGTTAACTATCCCGCCTGAATCGGCCCAATGGTAAAGGTCATCAGGGCCACGGGCATCATCGCGCCATTATAGACGAAGGTGCTCACCACGCCGGCGTGGTCGACCTGCAGGTCGCCTGCTGGCCGAGTGCGGAAGTCAGGGTAAAGATCGATCTTCCAAATCAGTCAGGGACGATTCGGGACCGTAATGTAGCCGCCTGGTCAGCGAGATGACGTTGACGAAGATCAAAAGACAATTTTCCGATCGGCGGTATCTTCCCTAAAGCTTATCCGAGAGGGCGCGATGAACAGGCGAACGATGCTCGTGGGCGCAGGCGCCGCGCTTGTCGCGGCCGGCGCCGGTGCCGCCGCCTGGCGATCAGCGGTCGGGTCCATGGCCGAATATGAAGCTTTCGCCGCCGGATTGCGCGACCGCCTGACGCCCGATCTTGAGGCCGTGGTCCGTTACGCAACCCTGGCGGCCAATAGCCACAATACGCAGCCCTGGCGGTTCCAGCTTGAAGGGCATGCAATCGAGATCCGGCCCGACCTTCAGAGGCGGACTCCGGTCGTCGACCCCGACGACCATCATCTCTATGTCAGCCTGGGATGCGCCGCGGCCAATCTCACGCTCGCCGCGGCGGCAACTGGCCGTACCGGCGAGGCTTCGCTTACGGCTGACGGCAACGGAATCCGTTACGATTACCTTATGGGCGCGCCGAAAGCGGACCCGTTGACCGACGCCATTCCGAAACGCCAATCGACTCGTGCCGAATATGATGGCCGCGCCACCGCCGCGGCGGATCTCGCCGAGCTTGAGCGGGCAGCAGCGATACCGGGTGTGAGCCTGACGCTCATCACGGATCGGACGCGGATGAAGCAGGTGCGGGATCTTGTCATTGCCGGCAATGAAGACCAGATGAACGACCCCGCATTCATGCATGAGCTGAAGCAGTGGATACGCTTCAACCCGCGCAGCGCGACGGCAAGCGGAGACGGGCTCTTCTCAGCCGCGAGCGGCAGCCCGGTGCTGCCGACCAGCCTGGGCCGGATCGCCCTGGATCGGCTGTTTAGCATCGCTCAGGAGAATCAGAAGTACGCCCGTCAGATCGACTCATCAGCCGGGGTGGCGATCTTCTTTGGCGAGCGGCCGGACCACGATCACCGGATCAGGGTCGGCCAGGCATGCCAGCGCTTCGCTTTGGCCGCGACGAGCCTGGGACTCAAGATCGCCTTCATCAATCAGCCTGTCGAGGTCGCCCGCCTGCGCGCGGACCTCGCGGCGATCGTCGGCGAGACCCGCAGGCCGGATATTGTAATGCGCTTCGGATATGGGCCTGCCTTGCCGTTTTCGCCAAGGAGGCCGGTGGCTTCGGTCATTACATGATGGCGTGGAGGGCTGACATGGCCGGAGGCGGTTGATCCTTCAGCCATGTTGCCGACACCTCCCATCAGGCGGGCACGGCGCATCGGCCGGAGCCTGAAGGCCTGGGTCGATGCGGCAGAAATGGTCCCGACCAGGCTAATCAGCCTGCTTCGGCCCCATCAGGAAGGTCACCAGCGCCGCGAGCAAGGTCGCCACGCCGCCATAGGCGAAGGCGCTCGCCACACCCGCATGATCGACCAGCAGGCCGCCGACGATGGCGCCGAGCGCGATCGCCACCTGGAAGGTCGCGACCATCAAGCCGCCGGCGCTCTCGGCCTGATCGGGCGCGGCGCGCACCAGCAAGGTCTGCAGACCGACGGGCACGGCGCCGAAGGCAAAGCCCCAGGCGGTGACTGCGACTGCAGCCGTTATCGGCGAAGCGCCAAACACGAGCAGCGTCCCCGCCGACAGGGCGATCAGCAGCGGCGCCAGGCCGACGGCCATCTTAAGGTTGCGCTCGGCCAGGAACGCGCCCGCGAAATTGCCGAAGAAGCCGCCGATGCCATAGGCAAGCAGCACCAGCGAGATCGTCTCGATCGGCATCGCCGGAACGGTCTCCAGGAACGGCCGCACATAGGTGAAGCCGGCGAACTGTCCGGACGCAACCAGCAGCACGACCAGCAGCGCGACGCGGATCATCGGCCGCTTCAACACGGCGAGCAGGGTGCGGAAGCTTGCAACGGTTGTGGGCGGCAGGCTGGGCAGGGTGGCGAGCTGCGCCAGCAGCGCCAGCGCGCCGACGACCGCCGCGATCATGAAGGCGGTTCGCCAGCCCCAGATATCGCCGACATCGGCGCCGACCGGGGCGGCGGTGACGGTAGCAACCGAGACGCCGGTCAGGATGATCGACATGGCGCGCGGCATCAGCCGCATCGGCACCAACCGCAGCGCCATCGCCGCCGACATCGACCAGAAACCGCCGAGCGCAACGCCCAGCACGACGCGGGCAAGAAGCAGCATGGTGAGCGAGGAGGCGAAGGCGGCGACGAGGTTGGAGACGATCAGCAGCACCGAGAGGATCCACATCACCAGCCGGCGGTCGAGCCACTTGGTGACGATCGCCATGGTCGGCGCCGCGATCGCGCCGACGACGGCCGTCGCCGTCACCGCCTGGCCGGCGGCGCCTTCGCTGACGCCAAGGTCCTGCGCCAGCCGCGTCAACAGGCTGGCGGGCAGGAATTCGGCAGTCACCAGGCCGAAAACGCCGAGCGCCAGCGAGACCACCGCGCCCCATGCCGGCTCTGTTCGCTCCTCGGCTTCGCTTCCGTCGAGATCGGCGGCGTCGACGACGCCCGTGGCGGGTTCGGTCATGGCAAAATCTCCGATCTGTTTGCGGCGCCACGTAGGAGATGACCCGATCGGACTCCACCCGATACATGCCGGCAGGCGGCTGTGTCAGTTCGATCTGGTTGCGGCGCAATATTTGGCTGCAGTGCAACATAGGGAGTGACTGGCTGGAGTTTCCATGCTAGAAACACCGAAATGAATTACAATTCGTCCAAAACCATTCTGCAGGCTTCCGGCGACCCGCTGACCGACATGCTGCGCGGCCTGCGCCTCGACGGCGTCGATTACGGCCGCTGCGTGCTGGGCGAGCCCTGGGCCGTTTCCTTCCCCGCGCAGAAGGCGGCGCGCTTCCATTTCATCGGACAGCAGGGCTGCTGGCTGTTTACGCCGGCGAAGGAATGGACCCAACTCTCCGTCGGAGACGCGCTGCTGATCCCGCGCGGCGACGCGCACGTGCTGGCGAGCGCGCCCGGCGTGCCTCCGGTGCCGATCGGCCGCTACACGATCGAGCCGGTCTGCGAGAACATCTACGACGTCTCGAACGGCTGCGACGGCAGCAAGACCTTGCTGTTTTGCGGCTCGATGCATTTCAACCTCGACGGCTCGCATCCGCTACTGGAAATGATGCCCGACCTGATGCAGGCGCATAAGCTGATGGCGAACGCGCCCGGCATCCAGCATCTGCTCGACGCGATGGCCGGCGAGGTGACGATGGACCGCGTCGGCTCCGGCGGCATCCTGGCCCGTCTGGCCGACGTGCTCGCCGCCACCATCATCCGTTCCTGGGTGGAGAATGGCTGCGGCGACGCCACCGGATGGATCGCCGCCGTGCGCAATCCGGATGTCGGCAAGGTGCTTGCCGCCATCCATCTGCAGCCGGAGCGCGACTGGACGGTGGAGGCGCTGGCCAGGATGATGGGCGCCTCGCGCTCCGCCTTCGCGCAGCGCTTCGCCACCGTGGTCGGCGAGACGCCGGCCAAATATGTGCTGCGCGTGCGCATGCACCAGGCCCGGCAATGGCTAGGCCGCGACGGCATGCGGGTTTCGGTGGCGGCGTCGAGGCTGGGCTACGATTCGGAAGCCTCCTTCAGCCGCGCCTTCAAGCGGGTGATGGGCGTCGCGCCGAGTCATTTCCGTCACGCCGGCGCCGACGAACAATCCTGATCGCCAGCTGCAGGGCTGGAGGAATTGCCAAGTCTTTTGGACACCGTGTCATTCCCCGTCAGTCGAGACGGCATAAGCTCAAGGGCGGAGGAAACCGCCATGCCCAACCATCTCGCACCGTTTGCGCTTGCCGCACTTGCCGTCTTGCCGAGCCCGGCTTTCGCGCTCGAAGACAGCTACCTGCCCGCCGACAAGATCCCTTACGCCGTCGAAGCGCCGGGCCAGCCGCAGCGCCTCGGCGCGTTATGGGGCGAACGGGCGAAAGGACCGGCCGGCACGCTGCTGAAGGTCCCCGGCAACTGGCGCGCGCCTGTCCATGCCCACACCGCCGATTACCGCGCGATTGTCATCAAAGGCCTCTGGGCGCACTGGCAGATGCAGGGCGGCGAAGCCACAAAGGTCGAGTTGCCGCCCGGCTCCTACTGGACCCAGAAGGCCGACGAGATGCATGACGATGCCTGCCTGTCGGACACCGAATGCGTGATCCTGTTGATCAACGACACGCCTTACGAGACCTATCTGCCGAAATAGCGCAAGAACCGACCGACGAAATCTCTGCGGCCGAGCGGCGGCCTCGTCAGCTAGCGTGCCTCAGGCTGACGCCGCTGCCCTTGTCGAACAGCATCACCTTGTCCGGGTTCCAGGCAAAGCGCACCGGCTGCTCGATTGTCACATCGGTCCTGGCAGGCACGGTTGCCCGCAGCATCGTGTCGCCGACCCTGAGCGTCAGGATCTTCTCCACGCCATGGTTCTCGACATCGTGGACGCGCGCCTCGGCCGGGGCGCCGCTCTCCAAGTAGACGTCCTCCGGACGGATGCCGAAGACGAGTGGCCGACCGTCGGTCGCGCCACTCGTCCTGCCCCCGCCAAAAGTCTTGGCCCCAGGTGACAGCGGCAGTTCGAAATTCATCGGCGCCATCACCGCGCGGTCGTCGACTAGCCTGCCGTCGATGAGGTTCATCGGCGGTGAACCGACGAAGCTCGCGACATAGGTGTCGCGCGGATTGTTGTAGATCTCATGCGGCGTGCCGATCTGGACGATGCGGCCATGGTTGAGCACGCCGACCTTGTCGCCCATCGACATGGCTTCGATCTGGTCATGCGTGACGAACAGGAATGTGGCGCCGAGCTGCATCTGCAGGTTCTTCAGCTCCGTGCGCAGCGCCTCGCGCAGCTTGGCGTCGAGCGCCGACAGCGGCTCGTCCATCAGGAACACGCGCGGCTTGCGCACGATGGCGCGGCCGATCGAGACGCGCTGCATCTCACCGCCGGAAAGCCGGTCGGTCTTGCGGTCGAGCAAATGTTCGATCCTGAGCGTGCGGGCCGCGCGCGCGACGCGGTCCTTGATCTCGGCATCCGGCAGCCGGCGGATCTTCGGCTTCAGCGGAAATTCGAGGTTCTGCCTGACCGTGTAGCGCGGATAGAGCGAATATTGCTGCAGCACCAGCGCCACGTCGCGTTCGGCCGCGCCCCAGTCGGCGACGTCGACGCCGTCGATTAGAACCTGGCCGTCGGTCGGCTTATCCAGTCCGGCGATCAGGCGTAGCGTCGTCGTCTTGCCGGCGCCGGTCTCGCCGAGCAGCACGAAGAACTCGCCGTCGGCTATGTCGAGGTTCAGACCCGTGAGCGCGGTGTGGCTGCCGAATTTCTTGGTGATGTTCTTCAGTTCGATATGGGCCATTACAGCCTTACTCCCAGCGACTTGCCGCTTGCGGTGTCGAAAAAATGCGCCTGCTCGGGATCGATGCGGACATGGACTTTCTCGCCGGGGCCCGAGACGTAGCCTGCCTTGGTGCGGGCGCGCAGCATCTTGGAGCCGACCTTGAGGTCGACGATGTCGAAGGAACCCAGCGGCTCGATGATATTCGCCTCGACCGGCACGTAGCCGGGCGCTGCGTCGCGGCGGACGAGCACGCCCTCCGGTCGGATGCCGAGCGTCAAGCCACCGTTGGAATGCCCGTTGAGCCTGGACAGGAGCTCGCGCGGAAATTCGAAACCCGACGGCGCGCCGCCGATGGTGACGGTTGCTGCACCGGCCTGATCCGCGACGCTGGCCTCGGCGATATTCATCACCGGGCTGCCGACAAATTGCGCTACGAACAGGTTGGCCGGGTGCGAATAGACATCGTCCGGCGTGCCGACCTGCTGGATGAAGCCTTCATGCATGATGACGATGCGGTCGGCCAGGCTCATCGCTTCGATCTGGTCGTGCGTGACGTAGATCGTGGTCGAGCCTTGCTTGACGTGCAGGCGCTTGATCTCGGCGCGCATCTCTTCGCGCAGCTTGGCGTCGAGCGCGCCGATCGGCTCGTCCATCAGCATCGCCTTCGGCCGCCGCACCAACGCTCGGCCGATCGCCACCCGCTGCATGTCGCCGCCCGAGAGCGCAGACGGCCTCTTGTCGAGCAGATCGGTGATGCGAAGAACCCTGGCGATCTCTCTCACCGAGGTGTCGACCTCGCCGCTGCTCATGCGCGTGGCGCGCAGTGGAAAGGCGATGTTCTCGAAGACGGTCATATGCGGGTAGAGCGAAAAGGACTGGAACACCATGGCGATGTCGCGGTCGGCGGCCTTGAGGTGCTGCACCGGCTTGCCGTCGATCAGGATGTCGCCCTGGTCGATCGTCTCCAGCCCTGCCACCGCGCGCAGCGTCGTGGTCTTGCCGCAGCCCGACTGTCCAAGCAGCACGATGAACTCATTGTCGGCGATGGCGAGGTTCAAATTATGGATGACCTGGACGGCACCAAAGAATTTCTCGATGCCGCGAAGTTCGATCTGCGTCACTGCCGGGCTCCCTCATGCATCGCGGCGCCGGTTTCCTCGCTCTGCTCCGGTGCAATCTTGGACGTGATGTTGAAGCCGATCAGCCCGACCAGGATGATCGTCACACCGTATGAATGCAGGCTGAGGCTCCATGGCTGGCAGAGCGCTACGATGCCCAGCACCATGAGGATTTGCGAGGCCGGCAGCAGGTACTTCTCGTTGATGGCGCGAAAACTCATTTGCGGATTGCTCCGAACGTCACGCCGCGAAGCAGATGGTTGCGCAGCAGGAAGGTGAAGATCGCGACTGGCAACAGGAACAGGAAAGTACCCGCCGCGATCGTGGTCCAGTCCGGCAGGCCGGAGCCGATCTGCGACGGGATGAAGGGCGGCGCCGTCTGGGCGCGCCGGTTGGTCATGATCAGCGCGAAGGCGTATTCGTTCCACGCGGTGATGAAGCAGAACACGGCGGTGGCGGCGATGCCGGTCGCCGCTTCCGGCAGCACGATCTTGAAGAAGGCCTGCATGCGTGTGTAGCCGTCGACGAGCGCCGCCTCCTCATATTCCTTCGGGATCTCGTCCATGAAGCCCTTCATCAGCCAGACCGAGAACGAAAGATTGAAGGCGACGTAGAGGATGATCAGGCCGATATGCGAGTCGTTGAGGCCGACCATCCGGTACATCAGGAACATCGGAATGGCGACCACCACCGGCGGCAGCATGCGGGTCGACAGGATGAAGAAGAGGAGGTCTGCCTCGCCCTTCACCTTGAAGCGTGAGAAGCCGTAGGCGGTGAAGGTTCCCATGCCCACCGCGAGCACAGTGCTGATCACAGCCACGATCAGGCTGTTCATGAACCGGTCGGGATATTGCGAAAGCTGCACGTCCTTGCCGACCTTGAGCACCCGCTCGCCGCCGTCATAGATGCGTTTTTCCCACCAGGGCGCGGCATCGTAGACTTGCGGATCGACGGCCTTCTGCATCTGCACGCGCTTGGTGAAGAGCCGTACGAACGGCGTCACCTCCGGCTCGAACAGCACGGTGGGCGGGACGCTGACGGCGAGCTCCTTCGGCTTGAACGCCGTCGAGGCGATCCAGTAGATCGGCGCCAGGAAGATCAGCGTCGCGATCAGCACCGCGGCGATGGCGATGCGGTTGAATGCGACCTCGGAAGAAGTGCGGACGGCGGCCATGTCAGCGCTCCTTCACCTTGTTGAGATACTTCACGTAGAGGTTGGTGATGGCCAGCACCATGATCAACACGATGTAGGCCAGCGCGCAGGACTTGCCCGTATCCCACTGCTGGAAGGCCTGCTTGTAGAGCCGGATCGCGATCAGTTCGGCGGTTGGCTGGGTCGTCATCGTGTAGGCGATGTCGAAGGTCTTGAAGGCTTCCATGGTGCGGAAGATCAATGCGATCAAAAGGATCGGCGAGACCAGCGGCAAGGTGATGCGGGTGAACGTGTACCACCATCCGGCGCGGTCGATCGCGGCGGCCTCATAGAGATGCTGCGGCACGGCCGACAGGCCGGCGAGCGACAGCAGCATGACGAAAGGCGACCACATCCAGATGTCGGTGATCGCGACCGCGTAGAGCGCGCTGTCGGGATTGGAGAGCCAGGCGAAGTCGCCAAGGCCGAAGACATAGTTGATCGGACCCCAGGACGGGCTGTAGAGCAACTGCCAGAACAGGCCGACGACCGCCGCCGACATCATCATCGGCAACAGCAAAAGCGTGGTGATCAGCCCCTTCATCGGAAAGCTGCGGTTGAGCAGAAGCGCAAGGCCGAAGCCGACGATCATCTGTCCCGCTACCGAAACGATGACGTATTTCGCCGTGATGATGAAGTTCGACCAGATGTGGTCGTCGCTGAGCAGTTCGCGGTAGTTCTGCAAGCCGACGAACTGCCAGGCATCGCCCCGGTTTGCGGCGAAGTTCGTGAACGAATAGCCCAGCGAATAGATCAACGGGAAGATGTTGAAGACGATCAGGAAAACCAGCGTCGGGATGATGAACAGGTTGCGGATGGTCAGATCGGACCAGCCGCGCGCGGCGGCCCTGGAGGCCGGATCAAGATTGGTGAGGGCTACCGAAGCCAACGAATGTCTCCCTGAAAACAGGAATGCCGGAGGGGAAACCCTCCTCCGGCATTCTGACTGCGGTGCTTACTTGTAACGATTGTACTTGGTGAACGTCGCCTTCCAGTCGGCGGCGGTCTTGTCGAGAGCTTCCTGGGCGGTGCCCTTGCCGCCAACCACGAACGGATAGATGTTCTGGTTCAGCTGATCGAGCACTTCGGCATATTCAGGCGTTGCCCAGAAGTCCTTGACCATGAACATCGTGTCGTAGAACGCCTTGTTGTATGGCGTGGCGTTCTGGAAGGCTTCCGACTTCAGCACGGCCTGGCTGCAGGTGTAGCCGCCCAGGTCGGCCCACTTCTTCTGGGTCTCGTCCTTGATGAACCACTCGAGGAACTTCATCGCCTCGTCCTTGTTCTTCGAGTACGAGATGACGGAGATGCCCTGGCCGCCGAGAGCGGCGAAGCGCTTGCCGTCCGGCCCGGCCGGGTTGGCGAAGAAGCCGGTGACGTCGGCATAGGGGTTGGTGGCCTTGTTCACCAGCGGCGGGAAGAAGGCGAAGAAGTTCATGCTCATCGCAGCGAGACCGCCGGTGATCGCCTGGTTGTCCTCTACGAAGAAGGTCTTGCCCCAGCCCGGAGGCGTGAACTTGTAGAGTTCCTTGTACATGTCGAGGCCGGCAGCGGCCTCTTTCGAATTGATGACGCCGTCGACCTTGTAGGTTGCGTAGTCGCCGAGATCGCCGCCATAGCTGAATATGGCGCTCTCGACGCCCATCGCCATCGCGTCATAGGAATTGTCGGTGTAGATGGCGACGCCGTATTTCTTCTGGTCCGGACGGTAGAAGAACTCGGCGATGTCGCGCAACTGCGCGTAGGTCTTCGGAATGTCGAGGTCGTAGCCGTATTTCGCCTTGAAGGCTTCCTTCTCCTTCGGGTCCTCGAACCAGTCCTTGCGGTAGGACCAGCCGATCGCATCGCCCTCCAGCGGGATCGCCCAATACTTGCCGGAACCGCCGGGGTATTCGGCATAGTATTTGATGGTCGCGGGCGCCATCACGTCATTGAGCTTGTGCTTGTTGAAGAAGTCGGTGAGGTCGACATAGTGACCCTGCGTCGAACCGGCGCCGAGCCATTGCGAGTCGCCGACCACCAGGTCGTAGGCGTCGCCATGCGCGTTGAATTCGGTGAAGGCCTTGGTCTGGAAGTCGGGCCATGGCGTGGTCTGCACCGTGACCTTCACGCCGGTTTCGGCCGTGTATTCGTTGACGAGTTCCTGCAGATAGTTCGCCGGATCCCATTCCGCCCAGAAGATGGTGAGTTCCTTGTCCTGCGCGCGGACGGATGTCCCGCAGGCAAGCGCCAGCCCGATACCAGCAATCACGCTGGTCACTATCTTGCGCATAGTTTTCCTCCCTTGTGCGCATTCTACCGCGTCATGTGGACCGGCAGCGAAGCCGGCCCTGGTAGTTCCTCCTGTGATGGCACCTCTCCGGTTCCGGGCCTCCTCGCCCTGCCGGAAATGGATCTCGGCCTTCACTAGTTGATCCGCTTTATCGGTCTTGATCTGGTATTACCAATTCTGGCTTGGCGTCAAGCGCTTTCTTGAGCGGCCGGCAGCCGCCGGAAAAGCGAAGCATTATGATATCTGCCTGTTTTCCCTTACTTTTCCTACTCTTTGATACGCAGGACCCTTGCCATGGACTGCCCACTTCAATTAACATTCCGAACCGTCGTCGCAATCTGGTCGAACCAGATTTAGGCCATTGTCGCCCTGGACACTGCCGATTTCGCCTCCGATTCCGCCATTGCGGCGCGGACCAGCGCGCCCGCCGCCCATTGCGCGACCGACATCATCTCGGCGCTGTCCAGCCCCCATATATCCTTCAGCACCGTGACCACCTCGACGCCGAACACCAGCGACAGCGCCTGGGCTAGGCGCTTGAACTGGCGCGGCTTTAAGCGGCCCTTGAGCGGTGCGATCGCATCCTTCAGCAAGTCGACGCGATGGCCGCGCTTGAAGGCTGGTTCCGATCCGAGCGTGCCCGCCTCGCGCCGCGCCCATTGATCGAGCGACAGCTTCAGCGCCGCCTTGAACGTCGCCTCGAAGGCTTCGATGCGCGGCATCGCGGTGGCGAAGAGATCCGACACCCGCCGCTCGGCATCGTCGGACGCCGACTTCCAGGTGAGGATCGGGCCGAGCCCTTCATCGACCACGGCCTGCACCAGCGCCGCCTGGCTCGGGAAGTAACGGTAGGCGGTTGCGCGCGACACCTCCGCCGCCTCCGCGACCTCGCTGACCGACGGCGTCATGCCGGACTGCATCAGCCGCGTCGCTGTTTCCAGCATCAGCCGCCTGGTGCGGGCGCGCGGCCCCTTCTCGACGGCCGGCGCCTGGGCGGCATCGTCGGCGGAGACAGCTTGTTGACGTGAGACATCCATATCAATACGATACGCGCGTCTCAAAAATTTGCAATGGCGCAATGCCGGGCAATAATGAGGTCCCCACCAGCGACGAGGCTTTGCCGAGGAGCTTAAAGGTGGGGCAAAAAAGGCGGACGGCGATGCCGGACATGCCGGATGACGGGGAAACCACGGATGGGACGCATCTATGTGGTCGGCACCGCCGACACCAAAGGTGAGGAACTCGCCTTCCTGGCCGATGCTATCGCCAGGGCCGGCGGCGCGGTCACGCGTGTCGACATCGGCACGCGCGGCGCGACTGTCCCGGTCGACATCCCCGCAAGCGAGGTCGCCGCGCATCACCCCAAGGGAGCCGGCGCGGTTCTCGGCGTCGACGATCGCGGCGCCGCCGTTGCCGGCATGGGCGCCGCCTTCACCAACTTCATCCGCTCCCGTCACGACATCGCCGGCATCATCGGCATCGGCGGCGGCGGCGGCACCTCGATCGTCACCGCCGGCATGCGCGCGCTGCCGCTCGGCCTGCCGAAGCTCATGGTCTCCACCTTGGCGTCGGGCGATACCGCGCCTTACGTCGATGTCTCCGACATCGTCATGATGCCGTCGGTGACCGACATGGCGGGACTGAACAGGCTCTCCCGCACGGTGCTGCACAATGCCGCCCAGGCCATCGCCGGCATGGCGGCCAAGCCCGCCCCGGCCGCCGCCGGCAAGCCGGCGCTGGGGCTCACCATGTTCGGCGTCACCACGCCCTGCGTGACCGCGATCGTCGACCAGTTGCGCACCGGCTATGACTGCATGGTCTTCCACGCCACCGGTACCGGCGGCCGCTCGATGGAGAAGCTCGCCGACAGCGGCCTGCTGGCCGGCGTCCTCGACATCACCACGACCGAAGTCTGCGACTTCCTGTTCGGCGGCGTGCTGCCCGCGACCGAGGATCGCTTCGGCGCGATTGCCCGCACGAAGCTGCCCTATGTCGGCTCGGTCGGCGCGCTTGACATGGTGAACTTCTGGGCGCCGCCCACGATCCCCGAGCGCTATCGCGGACGCCTGTTCTACGAGCACAATCCCAACGTCACGCTGATGCGCACCACGGCCGAGGAATGCCGCAAGATCGGTGAATGGATCGGCGGCCGCCTCGCCCGATGCGACGGCCCGGTCCGTTTCCTGATCCCGGAAAAGGGCGTCTCGGCGCTCGATATCGAAGGCGGCGCCTTCTTCGATCCGGAAGCCGATGCGGCGCTGTTCGAAGCCATCGAGCGCACGATCCAGCCGGCCAGGGACCGCAACGTGACGCGCCTGCCGCTGCACATCAACGACCCCGCATTCGCCAAGGCCGCCGCCGAGGCGTTCCTCGACATAGCCAGGAAGTGAGAGACGACAGGCATGGCCGCCATTCCGCGCAAAACGATCCTGGAAAAATTCCGCCAGATGATCGCCGACGGCGTGCCGATCGTCGGCGGCGGCGCCGGCACCGGCCTGTCGGCCAAGGCCGAGGAAGCCGGCGGCATCGACCTGATCATCATCTACAATTCCGGCCGCTATCGCATGGCCGGGCGCGGCTCGGCCGCCGGCCTGCTCGCCTATGGCAACGCCAACGAGATCGTCAAGGAGATGGCCTATGAGGTGCTGCCGGTGGTGAAGAAGACGCCGGTGCTGGCCGGCGTCAACGGCACCGACCCCTTCGTCATCATGCCGCTGCTTTTGGCCGAGCTGAAGACGATGGGTTTTTCCGGCGTGCAGAACTTCCCGACCGTCGGCCTGTTCGACGGCACCATGCGCCAGAGCTTCGAGGAAACCGGCATGGGCTTTGGGCTCGAGGTCGACATGATCGCCGAGGCGCACAAGCTCGACCTTCTGACCACGCCCTACGTTTTCAACCCGGACGAGGCGCGCGCCATGACCAGGGCCGGCGCCGACATCGTCGTCGCCCATATGGGCGTGACGACCGGCGGCTCGATCGGGGCCACCTCGGCGAAAACGCTCGACGCCTGCGTCAAGGAGATCGATGCCATAGCCGATGCCGCACGCTCGGTGCGCAAGGAGGTCATCCTGCTTTGCCATGGCGGGCCGATCTCGATGCCCGACGACGCGCGCTACATCCTCGAGCGCTGCGGGGGGCTGCACGGCTTCTATGGCGCAAGCTCGATGGAGCGTCTGCCGGCCGAAGCGGCGATCGCCAGGCAGACGGCGGATTTCAAGGCGGTCGCGCTGGGGCATCGGACCCAAAAGTGGAAGCCGGTTTTGGGAAAATCCGATGCCCCGACAAAAACGAAAAGGAAGGGATGAGGCAATGGCCGACAAAAGCAAGGTTTTCGTCTACCCGAAGGATGTCAGCGCTTTCGGCTTCGATTGGGGCAAGCTGTCGCTGACCGTCGCACCGGAAGTGAACGGCGCAGCCCGCTTCTCCGGCGGCGTCGTCGACCTGCCGCCCGGCAAGGGCCACACCCGCCACAACCATCCGGGCGCCGAAGAGATCATCTTCGTCATCTCCGGCAATGGCGAACAGATGGTCGAGGACGAGAAGGGCAATCCGGTGGTGGCCAAGGTCGGCCCGGGCTGCACCATCTACGTGCCGGAAAGCCGCTTCCACTCGACGCTCAACACCGGCGACCAGCCGATGCAGCTTTTCGTCGTCTATTCGCCCGCCGGCCCGGAGCTGGCGCTGCGCGAGTTGCCGGATTTCAAGCTGCTGCCGGCGGGGAGGTGATCTCTTCTGCAGCGTCGCAGCCCCCTCATCCGGCCGCTTCGCGGCCACCTTCTCCCCGAGGGGAGAAGAGGTTGGCGCCAGCGCTGACCCGCTCCTCTCCCCTCGGGGAGAGGTCGGATTGCCCCGAATTGCTCCTTAGCAATTCGGCCTCGGCAATCCGGGTGAGGGGGCGGCGCCGACCTTTGCCTTAGGCCGCCCCGCCCCTGTTCCATCCCCGCCCGCGGTCGCCGAACATCACATAGCCGGCGTCGGTGACGGCTACCGTGTCCTCCAGCTTGATGAAGCCGCGCGTCGGGTGAAGCATGGTCGTCTCGACCGAAAGCACCATGTTCCTTTCCAGCGGCTTCGCCGCATAGGTGCCCTCATAGGCGACCGGATGGTTGGTCATGAGGAACGGCGCTTCATGGGTGATCAACCCCATGCCGTGCGCGAAGAAGTCCGTGTAGGCCGCGACCTTCGACGCCTTCAGCACGCTCTCCGCATGCGCGATCATGTCGCCGCCCAATATGCCTGCCTTGACCTTGGAAAAGGCCGCCTGCTGCACCGCTTCGACCTCTGCCAGAAGATCCTCCAGTTCGGCATCCGGCTCGCCGAGCACGCCCATGCGGCAGAGGTCGCCGATATAGCCGTGGTAATTGCCGCCGGAATCGATCGACATCACCTCGCCCTTCTTCCACGCCTGGCTGGACGCCGCGCGGTTGTGGCTGGAGCCCAGCGTCAGCAGGCAATATTCGAAATGCGCGCCGCGATTGGTCTCCTCGCGCCTGAGCTGCTCGATGATGTCGGTCTTGCTCGTGCCCTCACGTGCCCAAGCAATCGTCGCCAGCATGGAATCGGTGATCAGCTCGGAGGCGATGCGCAGTTGCTCCAGTTCGGCCTCGGTCTTGATGGCGCGCATGCGCTCTAGCATGTCGGTCGCGTCGATCAGCTTGGCATCCGGCAACGCCTTGCGGATCAGCGTATAGGCGTCCGACGGCAGGAAACCCGGTTCGATGCCGATGCGGGCCGCCGACTTGCCGATCTGCTTGAGATGCTCCACCGCAAGATTGGCGGCATCGAGCGTACCCCAGCAGGCCGCGTGCAAGGTCGGCGTCCAGAACGGATGGTTCTGATGCTCGCCGCCTTCCATCTTGTTGCCGATATAGGCGGCATGCTCCGGCCCGCCCTTTTCGTAAATCACGATCGGCAAATAGCGGCTGTGACCGATGGCATCCATCGCCGCAAAGAAGATGAACTTGTAGCCGCCGAGCAGATATTGCGTGTTGTGCTTGGAGGTAGCGAAGAGCACGTCGATGCCGGCCTCTTCCATCAGCCGGTCCACCCGCGCCTGGTCGAACGGAATGCTGCTGACTTCGGTTTTGCCCGGAGCGATGTTCATCTGCCTCTCCCTGTTTTTCATCGGCCGCAGGAGCGCCGAACGTCATGATTTATGGCTGTCGGCCAAATCTGCATCATTTTGGCCACTCTGGTCCAGCCAGAATTGATCACTTTCGCGCTAAAGGCGGTTTCAGTTCGAATCCCGATGCTGCTTCCCTACAATCTGGTCCTACCAGATTGGGGCATCGGAGCCTCTTTGGTTCGGCTGGTCCAGCGGGCGGAAATTTCAAAGCCAAGCCATGATGCGCCAAATCCGTCTCTGGCGAAACCTTTGCCAAGCGCCATAATCGCCGGATTGCCGCGCCTGTCACGGCGCGAAGAGGGGAGTTTGAGCGATGTCCGAATTGACGATTTCACGCCGCGGCCTGCTGGCCGGCTCGGCGCTGCTGCTGACCTCGACAGCATTGCCGACCATCGGCTTCGCGCAGACGCCGAAGAAGGGCGGCCGGCTGGTGCTGGCCGCCGATTCCGAGCCGCGCAACCTCAACCCCGCGATCGTCGCCTCCAACGGTGTCTTCTTCATCTCGAGCAAGATCGTCGAGACGCTGGCCGAGGCCTCCTTCGACGGCAAGGACGGGCTCGCGCCGCGCCTGGCGCTTTCCTGGGAAGGTGCGGCCGACGGCCTGTCGGTGACCTTCAAATTGCGCGACGGCGTCAAATGGCATGACGGCAAGCCCTTCACCTCCGCCGACGTCGCCTTCTCGGCGCTGCAGATCTGGAAGCCGCTGCAAAATCTCGGCCGCACGGTGTTCAAGGATCTGCAGGCCGTCGAAACCCCGGACGAGCTGACCGCCATCTTCAAATTCGCCAAGCCGACGCCGTTCCAGCTGATCCGCAACGCGCTGCCGGCGCTGTCGAGCGTCGTGCCGAAGCACCTTTATGAGGTGGGCAAGATCGAGGACAATCCGGCCAACAACGCGCCGGTCGGCACAGGCCCGTTCAAATTCGCCGAATACAAGGCTGGCCAATATTACCGACTGACCAGGAACGACGCCTATTGGGGCAAGGATGAGCCCTATCTCGACGAGATCGTCTACCAGGTGCTCCCCGATCGCACGTCCGCCGCAGCGGCGCTCGAAGCCGAAGAGATCCAGCTCGCCGCCTTCTCCGCCGTGCCGCTCGCCGATCTCGACCGCATCTCGAAGGTGCCCGGACTGAAGGTCATCACCAAGGGCTATGAGGGGCTGACCTACCAGCTCGTCGTCGAGATCAATCACCGCCGCAAGGAGCTGGCCGACCTGAAAGTGCGGCAGGCGATCGCGCATGCCATCGACAAGGATTTCGTCGTCAAGACGATCTTCCTCGGCTATGCCGCGACCGCCACCGGCCCGGTGCCGAAGAACGATCCGCAATTCTACACCGCCGACGTGCCGACCTATCCTTTCGACGTCGCCAAGGCCAATGCGCTGCTGGATGAAGCCGGCTACAAACGCGCCGACGACGGCAAGCGCTTTGCGCTGAAGCTGCTGCCGGCGCCCTACTTCAACGAGACAAAACAGTTCGGCGACTATCTGCGCCAGGCGCTCGCCGCCATCGGCATCGACGCCGAGATAGTCAACAACGACTCCGCTGCGCACATCAAGGCGGTCTACACCGACCATGCCTTCGACCTCGCCGTCGGCCCGCCGGTGTTCCGTGGCGACCCGGCGATCTCGACCACCATCCTGGTGCAGAGCGGCATTCCCGACGGCGTGCCCTTCTCCAACCAGGGCGGTTACAAGAACGCCGACCTCGACGCGCTGATCGTCAAGGCTTCGGAGACGCTCGATGCGTCGGCCCGCACCGAGCTCTACAAGGAGTTCCAGAAGAAGGTGGCCGCCGACCTGCCGCTGATCAACGTCGCCGAATGGAGCTTCATCTCCGTCGCCCGCGACACGGTCGGCAACATCGCCAACAACCCGCGCTGGGCAGTGTCGAACTGGGCGGACACCTATTTGGAATCGTGACACACTCGCGCGGATGAAAGTTCGCGAGATCATCGTAGACGTTGAGCTCTACGAGGCCCCTCTCTGTCCTGCCGGACATCTCCCCCTCAAGGGGGGAGATCAGCAGCTCATCTGTCCCGCGATTTCTTCAACGTTGAAGATTGGCGAAGCCAAAAATGACAGCCAATCTCCCCCCTTGAGGGGGAGATGTCCGGCAGGACAGAGAGGGGGGCCTGGGCTCGGCATCTCCTTTTTGCAGCATACCGCCAACCCGACGAGGCGCGCATGAACCGCGCCTTCACCCTCTTCCGCCGCCGTCTCGTCGGCAGCGTCTTCGTGCTCCTTATCGTCGTCATCGGCAGCTTCCTGCTGCTCGAAGCCGCCCCCGGCGACGCGGTCGACGCCTACATCGTCTCGACCGGTGGTGATGCCGGCATGATCGAATTGCTGCGCCACCGCTGGGGCCTCGACCAATCGGAGCTGACGCGCCTCGCCAACTACCTCTGGGCGCTGCTGCATCTCGACCTCGGCCAGTCCGTCACGTTTTCCAGGCCGATCCGCGACGTCATCCTCGAACGCCTGCCGACGACGCTGATCCTGATGGGCAGCGCCACCGCGCTCTCCTTCGGCCTCGGCTCGGCGCTCGGCATCTATGCTGGCGCGAGACCCGGCAGCTTCCGCGATCGCTTCCTGTCGATCGGCTCGCTGGCGCTCTATGCCGTGCCTGGCTTCTGGCTTGGCCTCGTGCTCATCGTCGTCTTCGCCGTCGATTTGCGCTGGCTGCCGATCGGCGGCATCGAGACCATCGCCTCCGATAAAACCGGGTTTTCCCGCGCCGCCGACGTCGCCACCCATCTCGTTCTGCCGGTCTCGGCGCTCGGTTTCATCTATCTCGCGCTTTATCTGCGCATGATGCGCGCCGGCATGGCCGAGGCCTGGCGGCAGGATTTCGTGCTTGCCGCCCGCGCCAGGGGCCTGCCGCGCCACCGCATCGTGCTGGCCCACGTCGCTCGCAACGCGCTGCTGCCCTTGGTCACCATGCTCGGCCTGCAATCGGCGCAGATGCTGGGCGGCAGCGTCGTCATCGAAAGCGTCTTCGCCGTGCCCGGCCTCGGCCGCCTGGCGCAGGAAGCCGTCGCCGGACGCGACACGCCGCTGCTGCTCGGCATCATCCTGGTCAGCGCCGTCCTGGTCGTCGTGATCAACCTTCTGGTCGACCTCGCCTACGCTGTCCTCGATCCACGCGTCGACGCCGGCGAGGCAAGCGCATGAACCGCCTGCGCCGTTTCCTGCGCACGCCGGAAGCAGTCGCCGGCGCGATCATCCTGGCCCTGCTCGTCGTCATGGCACTTGCGGCGCCGCTGTTGTTTCCCGGCGACCCGCAGGCGATCGCCGGCCCGGCGCTGCTGCCGCCGTTCCAGGCCTGGTCGCTGCCGCTCGGCACCGACCGGCTCGGCCGCGACGTGCTGGCCGAGCTGTTTCATGGTGCTCGTACATCATTGGCAGTCGGCCTGGCGGCGGCCGCCGCGGCGCTGCTGATCGGCACGGTGGTCGGCACTTTGGCCGGCTTTGCCGGAGGCCTCGCCGACGAAGTGCTGATGCGCATCACCGACGCCTTCCAGACCGTGCCAGGCTTCCTGCTCGCGCTCGCTTTCGTCAGCATTGTCGGCCCCTCGCTCGGCGTCGTCGTCGCGGCAATCGCGCTCAGTGGCTGGACCGGCCCCGCGCGCGTCGCACGCGCCGAGGTGCTTTCGATCCGCGAGCGCGACTACGTCGCCGGCGCCCGCGTCATCGGCATGCACCCGCTCGAAATCGCCTTTCGCGAGGTGCTGCCCAATGCCCTGCCGCCGGTGCTGGCGTTGTCTTCGGTGATCGTGGCGGCGGCGATCCTGACCGAGGCAGCGCTGTCCTTCCTCGGCCTAGGCGACCCGAACCGCGTCACCTGGGGCGGCATGATCGCCGAGGGCCGCACGGTGCTGCGCACCGCGCCGTTCCTGTCGATCGTTCCCGGCGTGGCGCTCGTGTTGACCGTGCTCGGCGTCTACCTCACTGGCGAAGGCGTGGTGGAAGGCACCGCCGTGCGCAGGAGCCTTTCGTGACGGCGCTGCTCTCGATTAGCGATCTGTCGGTGCGGTATCGGCGTGACGGCGTCGAGGTGCCGGCGCTGAAGGGCATCAGCCTGGATGTTCTCGCTGGGGAGCGTCTCGCGATCATCGGCGAAAGCGGCTCAGGCAAGAGCACGCTCGCGCTGGCGGTTGCGGGGTTGTTGGCGAGGGGTGCCAAGATTGGCGGGCGCGTGGACTGGTTCCTGCCGGCAAGCGCCGGCGCCAAGGCCCCCCTCTCTGTCCTGCCGGACATCTCCCCCTCTAGGGGGGAGATTGGCAGTTCCGCCGCCGGCTCTCTTCTTGCGACCTCGAAAATTGGCGAAGGCGGAGATCGCCAGCTAATCTCCCCCCTAGAGGGGGAGATGTCCGGCAGGACAGAGGGGGGCGCGACAGAACGCCTACTTCTCATGCCAGGCGGCAACACACCCCGCCTCGGCGGCGACATCGGCTTCGTCTTCCAGGACCCCTCCTCCAGCCTCGATCCGGTGATGCCGGTCGGCAAGCAGATCGCCGAGGTCGCCCGCACCCATCTCAACCTGAGCTGGCCACAAGCCTACGCCAAGGCCGCAACCCTCCTCGAACGCGTCCGTCTCCCCGATCCGGACACGGCCCTCCGCGCCTACCCGCACCAGCTCTCGGGCGGCCAGAAGCAGCGCGTGGCCGTCGCCGCCGCAATCGCCGCCGGGCCGAAGCTGCTCATTGCCGACGAAGCGACCAGCGCGCTCGACACCATCGTCCAGGCCGAGATCGTTTCCCTGATCCGCCGGCTGGTCAGCGAGGACGGCATGACGATGCTCTTCATCAGCCACGACATCGCGCTTGCGGCCACGCTCGCCGATCGCATCGCGGTGCTGCGCCACGGCGAGTTGGTCGAGTTCGGCGAGACGGGCCAGATCCTCAACGCGCCGCGCCATGCCTATACGCGCTCCCTGCTCGCGGCTCACCTCGGCCTGGAGGCCGAGCCGTTGCTTGACCGGCAAGGCGCCTCGGCATGAGCATGCTTGCCGTCTCCAGTCTCGCCAAGCGCTATCATCGTGGCGGCAAGCCCTTCGCGGCGGTCGACGACGTCTCGTTCGAGATCGGCCCGGCGGAGACGCTGGCGCTCGCCGGCCCGTCCGGCAGCGGCAAATCGACGATCGCCAGGCTGGTGCTGCGGCTGACCGAGCCCGATGCCGGTCGAATCGCATTCGAAGGTGCGGACTTCCTCGCGCTGTCGGGCGCCGCGCTGCGCGCTCGCCGCGCCCGCCTGCAGATGGTGTTCCAGGATCCGCTCGCCGCCTTCAATCCGCGCGCCACGGTGGCGCGCGTGCTGGACGATCCGTTGCGCATCCACAACATCGCCTCGCGCGCCGAGCGCCCACGCCGGATCGCGGCGCTTCTGGAACGCGTCGGCCTCGACGCCAACCTAGCCACGCGCGCCGTCCACGAGATTTCCGGCGGCCAGCGTCAGCGCGTCGCGATCGCCCGCGCCATCGCCACACAACCGTCGCTGATCGTCCTCGACGAGGCGGTGTCGGCGCTCGACGTATCGGTGCGCGGGCAGATCCTGGAATTGCTGCTCGACCTGCAACGGCAGGAACGGATCGCCTATCTGTTCATTTCCCATGACCTCGGTGTCATCCGCGCCGTGGCGCACCGCGTCATCATCCTCGATGCCGGCCGGATCGCCGAGAGCGGCGATGCCCGCGCCGTCATCGCCGACCCGCAGTCGGCGATTGGCAAGGCGTTGGTGGCGGCAACGCCAAGATTGACCAGGAACCGACCATGATCCCGCAAGTGGCAACCGGTTTGCGGACAAGATCATGGTCAAACAACAAAATCAGGACACGCCATGACCGATCCCGAAGCAGCCAGAGCCGAGAAACTGTCGCGTGAGCTCGACTTGGCCTTCCGCAACCGCGCCGACCTCTACCGCCTCTTCCTCGACGAGCTGACCGCCGAGCTCGGCGCCGAGAAGGCCGAGGCGGTGATGATCCGCAGCATCGAGAAGCGCGGCCAGGAAGTCGCGGCCGCGGCCTTCGCCGGCTTCGGCCCCAATGACGCGCCGGCGATCGGTGAAGCATTCCTCGCCGTCAGTCCGGATGGCGGGCGCATGTACCCCGCCGACATCGAGCGAGGCCAGGACCGCATCGCCTTCAAGGTGAAGCGCTGCCCGCTGAAGGATGCCTGGGTCGAGGCCGGCGTCGGCGAGGAGAAACTCGCCACGCTCTGCCGCATCGCCGGCGCCTTCGACCGTGGCCTGTTCGAGGCGACCGGCGTGCGCTTTGCCTATGTCACCTGGACGCCGGGCCACGGCTCCGGCTGCTGTCACATCGCGCTGACCAATCGTGACGCTTAGCCGGAGAATTATTCGGCAAAGACGTGCAGCTCGCCGCCCGCTTCGTCGATCGCGGCGCGCAGCGCCGCCGCCGGCTCGCTGTCGGTGACGACATCGGAAATCTGGCTCAGCGCGCAGACGCGCTCCAGGCCGCTGCGGCCGAACTTGTCGTTGGTGACGACCAGCATCGTCGACAGCGATCGCCCCATCATCGCGCGTTTCACCGCCGCGGCGCCCGAGATCATGTCGCTCGGTCCCTCGGCGTTCAGCGCCGAGGCGCCGATGATGGCGATATCGGCATTGTAGCGCCGCACGAATTCCACCGTGTCCTCGCCGAGCACCGCGGCCTCGCGGCTGTCATAAGTGCCGGGGCAAAGGATGACGCGGAAGCCGGGATTGGCGCCGGCCACTGAGGCGACGCCGATGGAGTTGGTGATGATCGTCAGGTCCCGGCCGAGCTGCGAGAGGCTGCGCGCCACCTCGTAGGTGGTCGATCCGCCGTCGATCATCAAGACGCGGCCTCTCTCGATCAGTCCGGCCGCACCCCGTCCGACGCGGGCCCGCTCCTCGACCATGGTGAGGCCGCGTTCGGCGATCACCGGCTCCGACGTCACCAGCGAAATGGTGGCGCCGCCGTAGGTGCGGTTGATGAGCCCTGCCTCGCCGAGCTCGATCAGGTCGCGGCGGATGGTCTCGCCGGCGACCCCGATGCGGCGGGCAAGCTTCGAGATGCGGATCGAGGCCGAGCGCCGCACCTCCGACAGGATCAGCTCATGGCGTTCTTTCTTCGTCAGCCGGTCAGGCTCGATGTTCATCGCTCTTCCTTCGCGGATTTCCCTCCCGGCGCCAGGACATTAGCCACGCCGGGAACGGGAAAGCCAGCCCGGGATCTATTGAGATTCAGGTCAGGCCGAGTCGAAAATGGTGGTTTCTGAGAACCGGAGCGGAGCGTACTTAAAGTACGTGAGCACCGGAAGCGGAGGAAGCCGCCATTTGCAGGCCGGGCTCACCTGAATATCAACAGACCCTAGTGCCGCAACCGATCGCGCATGGCGTACCACAGCATGCCCAGCACATAGAGCGGGCCGCGCAACGCCGTACCGCCCGGGAACGGCAGCGGCGTCAGCGTCGAGAACAAATCGAGCCGCGAGGCATCGCCCGTGATCGCTTCGGCCAGCAGCTTGCCGGACAGCGTCGACAGGATGGCGCCCTTGCCGGAATAGCCATGCGCGAAATAGACCTCGCCATAGTGCCCGACATGCGGCAGGCGCGACGTGGTGACCGAGACCAGACCGCCCCAGGCATGATCGATGCGGCAGCCCTTGAGCTGCGGGAAGGTCTTTTCCATGTGCGGCCGCACGAAGCCGGCGATGTCGGCCGGCGGTGACGGCGTGTAGCGCTCGCCGCCGCCGAACAGCAGGCGTCCGTCCGCCGACATGCGGTAGTAGTTGACGACGAACAGCGTGTCCGAGACGGCGACATTCGCCGGGATGACATTGCGTTCGCCCAAAGGCTCGGTGGCAACGATATAGTTGCCGACCGGCATGATGCGGCTGTTGACGCGCGGCTCCAATCCCTGGAGCAGCGCATCGCCAGCAAGCACAACGTGCCTGGCGCGGACCGAGCCTTTGCCGGTGAACACCCGGATGGACGGCTCGCGCTCCAGCCGGATGGCCACCGAGTTCTCATGGATGGTGACGCCTGCGGCGGAAGCGGCGCGGGCGAGCCCAAGCGTGTAGTTCAGCGGATGCATGTGGCCGCCGAGCGGCTCGAAGACCGCGCCTTGATAGGGCGTGTCCACCTTTTGCCGCGCCTGCGAAGCCGACAGGATCTCGACATCGGTGAACTTCATCACCTTGGCGAGGCACTCGGCCTCGTCCTCGAAGTCGCGCACATCCGAAGCGCCGACCGCGCCGACCAGATGGCCGGTCTGGCGCAAGTCGCATTCGATGCCGTGACGCTCGATGATGTCGAGGACCAGCCCGCGCGCCTCGAAGGCGAGGTCGAACAGCGCCTTTGCCCGCTCCGGACCGAACGTCTTGACCAGCCCCCTGGCGCCCTTGCGCAGGCCGGGGATCATCTGGCCGCCATTGCGGCCCGAGGCGCCCCAGCCGATCTTGCCGCCTTCGAGCAGCACCACCTTGAGGCCACGCTCGGCCGCATGCAGCGCCGCCGACAGACCCGTGCAGCCGCCGCCCACCACCACCAGATCGGCCTCGACATCGCCGGCAAGCGCGGGATGGTCGGGCGCCGGATTGGCGGTGGCGACATAATAGGATTTGCCGATATCGAGACCGGAATTGAAACCTGTCGAACGCGAGGCCATGATCACACCTTGAGCAGCAGATGGTCGCGTTCCCAGGACGTCACGACGCCCTGGAACAGGTCGAGCTCGACGCTCTTCACGCGCAGATAGGTCTGGAAGAAATCCTCGCCGAGCAGCGCCCGCACGGGCTCGCAGGCGGCGAATCGGTCGAGCGCTTCCTCCATCGTCTTTGGCAGTGTGCTCTTGCTTTTATAGGCATTGCCGAAGGCTTCCGGCGAGCGCGCAAGCTTCTCCTCGATACCGAGATAGCCGGCGATCAGCGAGCCGGCCATGGCAAGGTAAGGATTGGCGTCCGCTCCAGGCAACCGGTTCTCGATGCGGCGCGCGGCGCGCCCGCCCATCGGCACGCGCAGGCCGCAGGAGCGGTTGTCGTGCGACCACTCGATGTTGGCCGGGGCGCTGTGGTTTGGCCGGATGCGCCGGTAGGAGTTCACGTTCGGCGCGAACAGCGGCATGATTTCGGGAATGTATTTCTGCAGGCCGCCGATGAAATGCGCGAACATCGCGGTGTCCTCGCCATCTTTGCCGGCAAACAAGGGCTCGCCCGCCTCATCGACGATCGACATGTGCAGATGCATCGAGCTGCCGGCCTGTGCGGCGATCGGCTTGGCCATGAAGGTGGCGTGCATGCCGTTCGCCTGCGCGATCTGCCGCGCCAGGCGCTTGAACAAGAGCACCTTGTCGGCAAGCGCCAGCGGATCGCCATGCAGGAGATTGATCTCGAGCTGCGCCGTTCCGGATTCGTGGATCAGCGTGTCGAGCGGCAGACCGGCGGTCGCTGCATGCTCGTAGAGGCGTCGCGTCACCGCTTCGAATTCCTCAAGCGCCTGCATATCGTAAGGATGCTGCACGCTTTCCGGCCGGCCGTTGCGCCCGACCGGCGCGGTCAGCGGCCGGTCCGGATCGGGGTTGGGCGCGGTCAGATAGAATTCGACTTCCGGCGCCATCACCGCGCGCCAGCCGCGCTTGCGATAGAGGTCGAGCACCGCCCGCAGCACATGGCGTGGCGAAGCCATCCAGGGCCGGTCGTCCATGTGGAAGGCGTCGGCGAAAACATAGGCCCTGCCGGCGCTGCCGGGCGCTACGCACAGCGTGGAAATGTCCGGCACCATGCGCATGTCCGGGTCCGAATAGGCAAAACCCTCGTCTATGGAACCGGAATAGCGGCCGTCGATCGCCACCAGGAAGGCGCTGCTCGGCAGATAGAGCGCGCGGTCCTCGAGCGACTTGAGGAATTTGGCCGCCGGCAAGGTCTTGCCGCGCAGCACGCCGTTGACGTCGGGCACGAGGCACTCGACCTCGCTGATCGCATGCGTTTTCAGCCAGCTTTGCGTGTCCGCGCCGGCGAATGAAGAGTCTTGATTGTCAGGCATTGGTCATGTCCGTACGAAGGAGAAATCGCTTCGGCGGGCATGTCCGTTCCGGGTAGGGCGTTATCTAAGCTGCGTTATCCGAGAACGGACGCCCGCCTGATGGCCGGCTCAAGAGCCGGGTGGAGCACGCCTCACACCCCTTCGGTCCAGCCGTCGCGAACGACATGCGAGCCGACTTTCGTCTCCTCCGCGCGCTGCAGATTCTCGAAGCGGCAGCAGCGCATGATCAGCGATACCCCGCGCGCGCAAACGAAATACCGTCGGCAACCGAATGCCTGGCGCGGTATTGCTGTTTTGCAGCTTGCATGACGGGTCCCACTAAAATGGAGTTATGGTTTGACCGATCATCGCCGCCGGCGCAAGCCTGCATTGCTGGACCAGATCAGCCGATGCTCTCGCCGCCATCGATCACCAGCGCCTGCCCGGTCATGAAAGACGAGCGGTCGGAGACCAGGAAAAGAATGGCTTCGGCGATCTCCTCAGCGCTCGCCCAGCGCCCCATCGGGATCTTGGTGCGGACATAGTTTTCGATGGCGTCGCGCCCGCCCATCTGGGTGATGAACGGCTCGTTGAACGGCGTGTCGACCCAGCCCGGGCAGAGCGCGTTGATGCGCACATTGTGCCTGGCGTAGTCGAGGGACATCTGCCGGGTCATCGCCACCACGGCATGCTTGGACGTGGCATAGGCGATCATCTCGCGATCGTAGAAGACGCCGGAATTGGACGCCGTGTTGAGGATGACACCGCCGCCCTGCGCGATCATCGAAGGCATCACGGTCTTCGCCGCCAGGAACTGCGCCCGCACATTGATGCGCCAGGAGGCATCCATGCCGTCCGTGCCCACTTCCGTCAGAGTGCCGCCGACCTGGATGCCGGCATGGCTGTGCAGGATGTCGATCCGGCCATGCCTGCCGAGCGTTCCCTCGATCAGATCTTCGACCGCTGTGTCGCTGCCGACATCGGTGGCGACGGCCTCGGCGCGGCCGCCGGCTTCGCGGATGTCGGAGGCCGCGGCTTCGCCAGCCGCAGGATCGCGGTCGGCGATGACCACATGCGCCCCTTCCCTGGCCATGATCATGGCCCCGGCGCGCCCTATGCCCGACCCGGCGCCCGTCACCACGGCGATACGGTCTTTCAGGATCATGAATCTGTCTTTCAAGGCGATGGCTTCCGGCGCCCGAGCTGCCATTGGGCGAGAAGCACAAGCAGGACCGACGCGCAGAGCACGATCGTCGCGATGGCGTTGATTTCTGGCGTGACGCCGCGCCGGATCGAGGCGAAGACGTAGATCGGCAGTGTGGTCTGCGCGCCGGCGACGAAGAAGGCGATGATGAAATCGTCGAAGGAGAAGGTGAAGGCGAGCAGGAAGCCCGCGATCACCGCCGGCATGATCTGCGGCAGCACGATCGAGCGGAACGTCGTCAGCGGCGTGGCGTAGAGATCGCTCGAGGCCTCGACGAGATTGCGGTCAAGGCTGCTCAGCCGCGTGCCGACGATCATCGTCACCAGCGCCATCGAAAACAGGCCGTGCGCTGCGATGATCGAGCCATAGCCGAGCGAAAGCCGCGGCGGCTGGTCGGTCGGCCACAGCGAAGCGAGGAATGGATTGACGATGGCGAAAAGCTGCACCAGCGCCACCAGCGTCGAGATACCGATGACGACGCCGGGAACGACGATCGCCGCGCCGAGCAGCGCGTCGAAGAGCGCCCGCGTGCGCGCGCCGACGCGCTGCAGCCCGAGCGCCGCGGCGGTGCCGCAGAAGGCCGCGAGCAGCGCGCTGGTCGTGGCGATGAACAGGCTATTCTTCAGCGCTTCCACCAGGAACGGATTGGACAGCGCCTTGCCGTACCATTGTACCGAGAAGCCGGTGAACTCGCTGGCATGGTGGCCGGCATTGAAGGAGAACAGCACGACCAGCGCGATCGGCAGATAGAGGAAGGCAAAGACCGCAAGGACGAAGGCACGCATCAGATCAGGTCCACCCGGCGTGCGCCCGAAAGCCGGGTCGAGACGTGGTTGGCGACGATCAGCACCACCACCGAGACCAGCACCAATGTGATGGCGATGGCCGATCCGAATGGCCAGTTGCGCGATTGCAGGAAGAGATCGACCAGCGCGTTGCCGATGAAGAACACCTTGCCGCCGCCGAGCAGCGTCGGGATCAGATATTCGCCGAGCAGCAGGATCATCACCAGCGAGAAGCCGGTCATCACCCCGGGCAGCGACAGCCGCAGCGTCACGCCGAGGAAGGTCGACAGCGGCTTGGCACCCAGATCGGCGGAAGCCTCAAGCAGCCGGCGGTCGAGCCGCTCCAGGCTGACATAGATCGGCAGGATCATCAGCGGCAGGTAGCCGTAGACGATGCCCAGCAGCACCGCGCCCGGCGTGTTGATCAATCTGAGATCCTCGATGCCGGCATAGGCGAGCAAAGCCGGAATGCCGCGCCCGCCGAGGATATACATCCAGGCATAGGTGCGCATCAGAAGGCTGGTCCAGAACGGGATGACGATCAGCGCGAGCAGGATCAGCCGCCAGCGCGGCGGCGCGCGCAGCGCCAGATAATAGGCGACGGGATAGGCGACGAGCAGGCAGGCCAGCGCGCCGATCGGCGCCAGCACCATCGTGTTCCAGAAGGCGGTCGCCCGCGCCGGCAGATTGGCATATTGCGCAAAGGTCAGCGCGGCCTGATAGCCTCCCTCCGGCGCCCGCTCGCCGACGCTGAAGATGGCGATGGCGACGAAAGGCAGCACCAGGAAGACGACCAGCCACAGCGCCGCCGGGGCGAGCAGCAGCGCCGTCACGAGATTTTTGCGAAAGAGACTGCCGCGCATCGGGAAAGCCGGTTGGGAGCCGGCGGACTTTCGTCCGCCGGCCGCATTGTCTTGGTCGGGTTTGTTGCCGGTCTCGCTCAAGCCGACTTGAAGCGCGCCATCAGCTCGGCGCGGCCCGGATCGGTCAGCGTCGCGGCGGCGCCGAATTCCAGCGGCTTCAACAGGTCGGCCGCCGGATAGAGGATCGGGTTGTCGAGCACTTCCTTGGGCAGCAGCGCGTTGACCCGCGCGTCGGTCGAGGGCGCGCCATTGGCCAGATGCTCCTTCACCGCCACCTTCGGGTTCATCAGGTAATTGAGCAGCGCGTAGCCGGCCGGCTTGTTCGGCGCGTCCTTCGGGATGGCGTAGAAGTCGGTCCAGATCTCGCCGCCCTCCTTGCCGAGCACATAGGCGATATCGGGAATGTCGCGATGAAGCTGAGCCCCGTCATTGGTCCAGCACATCGTCATCCAGGCGTCGCCGGCGCGCATTCCCGGCTGGTAGTCGCTCGACACGGCGAACAGATGCGGCTTGACCTTGAGCAGCAGCTCCTCGGCCTTGGCGAGCTCGTCCTGCTTCAGCGAGTTGAACGAGTAGCCGTAATATTTCAGCGCGTTGCCGATCGTGGTCAGCTGGTAGTCATGCACCATGGTGCGGCCGTCGCCTTCCGCCATGGCGGTGTCCCAGAATTCCTTCCAGCTCGACATCGGCTTGGCGAGCTTCTTGGTGTTGACGGCGAAGCCGGTCGTACCCCAGTTCTTCGGCACCGCGTAGATCGTCCCGTCGATCGTGCCTTCCGCGGTGAAGCGCGCGTCTTCCGACTTGCCGTCGAAATTGCCGAGCTTGGCCATGTCCAGCGGCTCGATGATGCCGAGCTTCTTGTAGGTCGAGATGGTGTAGTTGGTCGGCACGAACAGGCTCCAGCCCGAGCCGCCGGCCTGCAGCTTGGCCAGCATCTCCTCGTTCGATCCGAAGACGTTGACCTCGACGGCGACGCCCGTATCGGCCTTGAAGTTCTCGAAGGTTTGCGGATCGTGATAATTCGGCCAGGTGGCGATCGACATGCGGTCGCCGAGATTCTCGGCGGCGAAGGCCGGCGTCGGCATGATGCCGAGCTCGCGCGCCATCACCGCGGTCGCTACGCCGAGGCCGGTGAGGCCGAGGAAGTCGCGCCGGCTGATCGAGCCGCGCTTCAGGCGCATCAATTGGTCGACGAATTTATCGGGGCTTATCGGCAGTCCGTCACGATAGGATTTCGGCATTTTGGTCTTCCCTCTGGTTGGTCCCGTTGTTCTTGGCGTGCGGAAACGCCAGCGGCGCTCCGGCGGCAAAGCCGATGGCGACGGGTTCGCCCGGCTTGAAGAGGTTGCCCTGGCCGATCACGTGGTCGGCCTTGGCGAGCAAAGATCCGATGCCCTGGACCTCGATGGCGTATTCGGCCGTCGAGCCCAGGAAAATGCGGTTGCGGACGATGCCTTTCAGGCTGCCGCCTCCGGGCGCCGAGAGGCTGAGCGATTCCGGGCGCAGGCTGACGGACACGGCCTCGCCCCGGCTGAGCGGCAGCCGCTTGCGCGCGGAAATCACCGTGCCGTCGGCAAGCGCGACATCGACCAGATCGCCCGAAAGGCCGGCCACCTCACCGCTCAACAGATTGGTCTTGCCGACGAAGTCGGCGACGAACAGGTCGGCGGGCTCGTCATAGATTTCGCTCGGCTGTCCAAGCTGGACGACGCGGCCGCCATTCATGACGCAGACGAAGTCGCTCATCGACAGCGCCTCCTCCTGGTCGTGGGTGACCAGCACGAAGGTGATGCCGATCTCGCGCTGCAGGTTCTGCAGCTCGATCTGCATGTCGGTGCGTAGCTTCTTGTCGAGTGCGGCCAGCGGCTCGTCGAGCAGAAGCACCGCCGGCTTGTTGACCAGCGCGCGGGCGAGCGCCACGCGCTGCTGCTGGCCGCCGGAAAGCTCGTGGATCTTTCGGCGGCCGTAGCCGGCGAGCTGCACCATGGCCAGCGCTTCGCCCGCCCTCGCGGAGATCTCGCGCGACGACAGCCGCGGCCTCGCCTGGCGCAGCCCGTAGGAGATGTTCTCCTCGACGTCGAGATGCGGGAACAGTGCATATTGCTGGAACACCATGTTGACCGGCCGCCGGTACGGCGGCGTGCCGGCCATGTCGCGGCCACGGATCAGCACCTGGCCCTCGCTCGGCTGCTCGAAGCCGCCGATCATGCGCAGGCAGGTCGTCTTGCCGCAGCCCGAGGGGCCGAGCAGCGCGACGAAGGCGGAAGGCGGGATGGCAAGGTCGATGCCGCTGACTGCGGTGACCGCGCCGTAGCGCTTGGTGACCGCGCGAAATTCGATATCGGGCACTGCAGTCAAGCCACGGGCTCCAGCGACAGCGTGAGGCAATGTGGTGACGCTAGCAGAGCCAATAGCACCTAGTATATACCTCGCGGGTGGTATATTTAGCTGATTTTATCGTTAAGAGGGGTATGAATTGGCCGCCTCCCGCAGTGACGACTACAACGCCCTGGCCGCCGTGATCGCCGCTTCGCGCGAGACCGGCGGCGACCATTTCGGCAAGGCGATCGTCGGTTGGCTCAGCGGACATGTCCGCTTCGACCACTGCGTGATCTTCGGCTATAGGGGTGCTGCGCGGCCGCCGCTTCTGTTCGAGACCTTCTCGCCGGCGGAGAGCCACATCTTCGTCGCACTCTACCAGGAAGGGCCCTATCTGCTCGACCCGTTCCACCACGCCGCGGTCGAGCGCAAGGAGGGCTTCTGGCGCATGCGCGAGCTGGCGCCAGACCGCTTCTATGCCAGCGAGTACTACCGCTCCTACTACAGCCAGACCCGTCTCGCCGAGGAGGTCGGCTTCTTCGTGCCTCTGGCCGGCAAGGACGCGCTGGTGCTCTCGCTGATGCGGCTGCGCGCCACCGGGCCGTTCGGAACGGCGGATGCCAGGCTGCTGCGCGACATGGCGCCGGCGGTGATCGGCTTCTGCAGGCAGCGCTGGCCGTCTTTGCCCGCCGAACAGGTCGCGCTGCCGCCGGCGGGTGAAACCACCGCCGTGACCAACGAGCTCGACCGCGCCCATATCTGGAAGAGCCTGTCGCTAACCTCGCGCGAAAAGCAGGTGGTCGACCTGGTGCTGCAGGGCCATTCCACGGAATCGATCGCCAGGGCACTCAGGATCGTGCCGGGGACGGTGAAGGTCCACCGCCGCAACATCTACCGCAAGCTGAAGATCAAGTCGCAGGCCGGGCTCTTCGCCCGCTTCGTCGAGATCATCGACGCGCGTATCGGGTGAGTCTCGACTCCACCGGGTCGACGGCCGCAAACACCGCGCTTGCCTCGCTGACGATCGAGACATGATCCCGGGCCGCCTTGCCGGCAGCCGCCGCGTCCCCGCGCATGATCGCGGTAACGATCACATCGTGTTCCTGCCAGGATTTGGCCAGCCGGCCCGGCAGCATGAACTGCGCGCGCCGGAACGGTGCCAGCCGGCTGCGGGTCGCCACGGTCAGATCATGGATATGCGTGTTGTGGGCGCCGCGATAAAGCCTGCTGTGGAATTCGGTGTTGAAATACTCGTAGTCCTCCTCGGCCCCGAGCTGCACCATGCGCGCCGATGCCTGGTGCTCGCTCTCCAGCGAGCGGCGCTCGGCTCCGGTCATGCGCTCGGCGGAGAAGCGGGCGCAGATCGCCTCCAGTTCGGCCATGCTCTCGAACATCGAGGCCAGATGCTCCTGCGTGACCACGGCGACGATGGCGCCCCGGTTGGGCCGCCTCTCGACCAGCCCGATGGCGCTCAACTGGCCGAGCGCCTCCCGGACCGGCGTGCGCGAAACGTCGAAGCGGGCCGCGAGCGAGGCCTCGTCGAGCCTTTCGCCCGGGCGCAGATAGCCGGTGACGATGCGATCCGCGATCGCCCTCACCATCTGATCCACGGTCGTTCCCGACCTGACCAAGCTGCGCTTTCCCGACACGTCTCCTCCCGTCCAGTTTGTCGCGGACGGCCCGCAAGGTGGACGACCCACGGGCTATTTCGACTCAAGGCCGCATTCCTGTATGCCTAGATTTTAACCTCAATGTCAAACTGAGCATTTTTCAGGCAAAAAGTGCATGCACTTGCCTTTGGTTTATGCAAACGCTCTAAAGTCATACATTGATTTTATTACGGAAAATCACGAAATGGAACTGGCACAACGATTGCATGCACTTTCTTGACAGCACGTCAAACGACCCCGACCGGGTCCAAGAAAGGGGAGCATTCGATATGACCGACCGATTCATGCTTAGCCGCCGCGACCTGCTCAAGACCTCCGCCGCCGGAGCGGCGCTCGGTCTGGCTTCGGCAGCCTTTCCGATCCGCGCGGCGCGCGCCGCCGCCGCGACCGTGGGCTTCATCTATGTCGGTCCGAAGGACGACTACGGCTACAACCAGGCGCATGCCGAAGGAGCTGCATCGCTGAAGGGCATCGAGGGCATCTCCATCGTCGAGGAAGAGAACGTCCCCGAGACGGTCGACGTCCAGAAGACGATGGAATCGATGATCAATCTCGACGGTGCCTCGCTGATCTTCCCGACCTCCTTCGGCTATTTCGACCCGCATATGCTGGCCATGTGCGCCAAGTTCCCCGACGTGCAGTTCCGCCATTGCGGCGGCATGTGGAACAAGGACAAGCACCCGATGAACGCCGGTTCCTATTTCGGCTATATCGGCATGGGCCAGTACCTGAACGGCGTCGTCGCCGGCCACACCACCAAGTCGAAGAAACTCGGCTTCGTCGCCGCCAAGCCGATCCCGCAGGTCCTGCTCAACATCAATTCCTTCCTGCTTGGCGCCCGCTCGGTCGATCCGGCGATCACCTGCCAGGTTATCTTCACCGGCGAGTGGTCGCTGGCGGTCAAGGAGGCCGAGGCCACCAATGCGCTGGTCGACCAGGGCGCCGATGTCGTCACCTGCCATGTCGACAGCCCCAAGGTGGTGGTCGAGACGACCGCCGGACGCAGCGCCTTCGTCTGCGGCTACCACGCCAATCAGAGCCCGCTGGCGCCGGAAAAATACCTGACCGGCGCGGAATGGAACTGGGCCAAGGTCTATAAGATGTTCGTCGACGACCTCATCGCCGGCAAGCCGCTGCCCAATTTCACGCGCGGCGGACTGGCCGACGGCTTCGTCAAGATGAGCCCGCTGGGCCCGGCCGTCGGCGAAGCGGCGCGCAAGCAATTCGACGCCACGCTGGCCGAAATGATGAAGGGCGGCTTCTCCGTCATCAAGGGACCGTTGAAGAATAACAAGGGCGCCGTCGTCGCGACCGAGGGCCAGGCCTTCGCCGAGACCGCCATCGAGCTCGAAAGCATGGACTATCTCGTCGAGGGCGTCGTCGGCTCGACGGCCTGAGCCACGCGCGCGCCGAGGGAGACGGGATATGGCGGACACTGTGAGCGGCCCGGACGTGCGGACCATCCTCGATGCGCGGGGATATCGGCCGGCGCTCGAATGGATCGCCAGGCGGGCCGAGGCCTTCGTCATTCCGCTCGCGGCGCTGGTCGCCGGCATGGTGCTGTTCAGCCTGTTCATCCTGGCTGTCGGCAAGTCGCCGGTCCAGCTCTACGAGACGATGTGGCGGGGCGGCTTCGGCTCCTGGTTCTCGATCCAGAACTCGCTGTCGCGCGGCGCGCCGCTCTTGCTGGCGGCGCTCTGCGTGGCGCTGCCGGCGCGCCTCGGCCTGGTGGTCATCGGCGGCGAAGGCGCGATCGTGCTGGGCGGCGTCGCCGCGGCCGCCATCGGCGTGGCATTGAACGGCGCGCCGGCTTTTCTCGTCATCCTTCTCATGGGCGCGGGGGGCGCAGCCGCCGGCGGCATCTGGATAGGTGTCGTCGGCGCGCTGCGTCATTACCGCGCCGTCAACGAAACCATCTCGAGCCTGCTGATGGCCTACATCGCGATCGCGGTGATGAACCATCTGGTGGAAGGACCGCTGCGTGACCCGGCCTCGCTGAACAAGCCCTCGACCCAGCCGCTCGCCGACATCTACCGTGTCGGCAACATACCGGGCATGGAAGTGCATTGGGGCCTCGTCATCGGCGTCCTCGCCTGCGTGCTCTCCTGGCTGCTGATCGAGAAGACCCGTTGGGGTTTCGCCGCCCGCATCGCCGGCGGCAATGTCAGGGCGGCGCAAGTCCAGGGTCTTGCCGTCGGTCCGCTGATCGTCGGCTTCACCGCGCTTGCCGGCGGCTTCGCCGGCGTTGCCGGCATGATGGAGGTCGCGGCCGTGCAGGGCAGCGCCAACGGCTCGCTTGCCGCGGGCTATGGCTACACCGGCATCCTCGTAGCCTTCCTTGCCCGCCACAACCCGCTCGCCATCATCCCCGTCGCCATCCTGCTTGGCGGCATCGACGCGTCCGGCGGACTGATACAGCGCCGCATGGACCTGCCCGACGCGACCGTCCTGGTGCTGCAGGGCATGCTCTTCATCGTCATCCTGTTCAGCGAGACCTTCTACGGCCGCTTCAAGCTCTTCAATCCCGATCTCTGGCGGAGGAACACCTGATGGAGACGACCGACATCGGGCTATGGGGCGTGCCGCTCGCCATGCTGGGCGGCGCCATCCGCGTCTCCACCCCCTTCATCTTCGTCTCGCTCGGCGAAGCCATCACCGAGCGCTCCGGCCGCATCAATCTCGGCCTCGAGGGCACGCTGGTGTTCGGCGCCATGAGCGCCTACGCGGTCGCGGTGATGACCGGCTCGCCCTGGCCCGGCCTGCTGGCCGCGGCCGTCGCCGGCCTCTGCTTCGGCCTCTTCCATGGCTGGATCTGCAAATTCCCGAAGGTCAACGACATCGCCATCGGCATCGCCCTGATGCTGTTCGGCACCGGGCTGGCCTTCTTCTTCGGCAAGCCCTTCATCCAGCCCTCGGCGCCCGACCTGCCGGCAATCCCCTTCGGCGCCTGGTCCGACATCCCGCAGGTGCAGGCGGCGCTCAACGTCAACGTGCTGTTCCTGATCGGCGCAGCGCTTGCCGTCTTCCTCTGGTGGGCCTTCCGCAACACCCGCATCGGCCTGATCGTGCGCGTTGTCGGCGACAGCGCCGATGCCGCGCGCGCCATGGGGCTCAACCCCAACACGGTGCGTCTGCTCGCCACCGGCGTCGGCGGCGCGCTGGCCGGCATCGGCGGCGCCTATCTGTCGCTTTACTATCCCGGCAGCTGGACCGAGCGCATCTCGTCCGGCCAGGGACTGATGGCGGTGGCGCTGGTCATCTTCGCACGCTGGAACCCGCTTGGCTGCTTCGCCGCGGCCTTGCTTTTCGGCGGCGCCGGGGCACTTGGCCCGGCACTGCAGTCGGTCGGCGTCACGCAAGGCTACTACCTGTTCTACGCCGCGCCCTACATCCTCACCCTCGTCATCATGATCGCCACCTCGTCGCCGAGCCGAACGCTCGCCGGCGCGCCCGGCGAACTGTCCATCACCAAGTGACCATTCCATCAGAACCGCTCGCGAGACCGGAGTCCTTGCCATGAACGCCAGAGCCGAGATCACCCAGCGCTACATTGACGCCGATCCCTATCCCTGGCCCTACAATGGCGATCTGCGGCCGGACAACACGGCGCTGATCATCATCGACATGCAGACCGATTTCTGCGGACCGGGCGGCTATGTCGACCATATGGGCTATGACCTGTCGCTGGTCCGCGCTCCGATCGAGCCGATCAAGTCGGTGCTGTCGGCCATGCGCGCCAAGGGCTACACGGTCATGCACACGCGCGAGGGCCATCGCCCCGACCTTGCCGACCTGCCTGCCAACAAGCGCTGGCGCTCGCGCCGCATCAATGCCGGCATCGGCGACCCCGGCCCTTGCGGGCGCATCCTGGTGCGCGGCGAGCCGGGCTGGGACATCATCCCCGACCTTTATCCGGCCGAGGGCGAGCCGATCATCGACAAGCCGGGCAAGGGCTCCTTCTGCGCCACCGATCTCGAGCTGATCCTCAACCAGCGCGGCATCGAAAACATCGTGCTCACCGGCATCACCACCGATGTGTGCGTGCACACCACCATGCGCGAGGCCAACGATCGCGGCTTCGAATGCGTGATGCTGGAGGATTGCTGCGGGGCGACCGACTACGGCAACCATCTGGCGGCCATCAAGATGATCAAGATGCAGGGCGGCGTGTTCGGCGCGGTGTCGAATTCCGCGGCGCTCGTCGCGCAGCTGCCTTGAGGAGCCGGCGATGAGCAGTAGCCTCCACGGAAAGGCGATCGGCGTCGAGACCATCGGCATGACCATGCGCTTCGGCGCCTTCACGGCGCTGGACGATGTCTCCATCAAGGTGCCGGCGGGCTCCTTCCACGCCCTGCTCGGCGAGAACGGCGCCGGCAAGTCGACGCTCGTCAAATGCATGATGGGTTTCTACCACCCGACGTCGGGCGACATGCTGGTCGACGGGCGTCAGGTCGCGATCGCCAGCCCCAGGGATGCCTCGGCGCTCGGCCTCGGCATGGTCTATCAGCATTTCACGCTCGTGCCGTCGCTGACGGGCGCCGAGAACCTGGTCATCTCGCGTGAGACGGTGCCGGGCGTCATCGACTGGCGCAGAGAGCGCGGCGCGCTGGCCGCCTTCATGAGCGGCATGCCGTTCAAAGTGCCGCTCGACGTCAAGGTGGCCGAGCTTGCCGCCGGCGAGAAGCAGAAGCTGGAGATCATCAAGCAGCTTTATCTCGGCCGCAATTTCCTGGTGCTGGACGAGCCGACATCCGTGCTCACCCCGGGCGAGGCGCAGGAAGTGCTTGGCCTTGTGCGCGGCATGACCAAGGCCGGCGACCTCACCGTGCTGATGATCTCCCACAAGTTCCACGAGGTCACGGCCTTCGCCGACGACATCACGGTGCTGCGCAAGGGCAGGCTCACCGGAACCGGCAAGGTCTCCGATCTCTCGCACAGGGAGATGGCGGCGATGATGATCGGCGACCAGCCGATCGCGGCGCTCGACAGCCGCGCCGAGCCGAAGCCGGACGCCGAGATCGTTCTCAAGGTGAAGGCGCTGAAGGCGCCGGACCGCACCGGCCTCAAGTCGATCGACATCGCGGATCTCGGCGTGCGTTCGGGCGAGATCGTCGGCATCGCCGGCATTTCCGGCAACGGCCAGAAGGAATTTCTCGAAGTGTTGGCCGGGCAGCGCCCCCGCAATGGCGGCGAGGTGATGGTGCGCGGCAGCGCCTATGCGGCGACGCGCGCCGAGGCGCGCGCGCTCAATGTCCGCCTCATCCCGGAGGAGCCGCTGAAGAATGCCTGCGCGCCGAGGATGACGGTCGCCGAGAACATCGCCTTCCGCACCTTCGACGTGGACGGCAACGGCAGGCCGGTGAGCTGGATCAGCGCCGGCGCCATCAAGTCCTTCAGCGCCCGCCTGGTCGAGCAGTTCAAGGTCAAGACGGCATCGCTCTCCTCGCCGATCGCCTCGCTGTCGGGCGGCAATGTGCAGCGCGCCGTGCTCGCCCGCGAGCTAACCGGCGAGGTCGACCTGCTCATCGTCTCGAATCCCTGCTTCGGCCTCGATTTCTCCGCAGTCGCCGAAATCCGCGCCCGCATCATGAAGGCGCGCAACGCGGGGGCCGCGGTGCTTTTGATGTCCGAAGACCTCGACGAGCTCCTGGAGCTCTCCGATCGCATCCTGGTCATGTCCGACGGTGCGCTCGTCTACGAGACGCCGATCGCGCAGGCGAGCGTGCAGACGATCGGCGAGCACATGGCGGGGCACCACTGATGGCGGAAATCGACGCACTGCCGTTCACGTTCGCCTTCAGGCCTCAGACGATGGCGCTCATCGTCATCGACATGCAGCGCGACTTCGCCGAGCCGGGCGGCTTCGGCGCCAGCCTTGGCAACGACGTCAGCCGGGTCACGGCGATCGTGCCGACGGTGAAGCGGCTGATCGAGGGTTTTCGCGCCGCCGGCCTGCCGGTGATCCACACCATGGAATGCCATAGGCCGGACCTTTCCGACCTGCCGCCCGCCAAGCGCGACCGAGGCAATCCATCGATCCGCATTGGCGATGCCGGCCCGATGGGGCGCGTGCTGATCGCGGGCGAGCCGGGCACGGCGATCCTCGACGAGCTCGCGCCGTTGCCGGGCGAGATCGTCATCGAGAAGCCCGGCAAGGGCGCCTTCTACGCGACCGGCCTCAGCGACGACCTGAAGCGCATCGGCGCGCGGCAACTGGTGTTTGCCGGCGTGACGACCGAAGTCTGCGTGCAGACGACGATGCGCGAGGCCAACGACCGCGGCTACGAATGCCTGGTCGCCGAGGATGCGACGGAAAGCTACTTTCCCGAATTCAAGGCGGCCGCGCTGGCCATGATCAGGGCGCAGGGCGCAATCGTCGGCTGGACGGCGACGACCGACCAGGTGCTCGAGGGAATTGCGAATGCCTAATCTTGCCTTTGCCGGCCTCGCCGACGGCGGCTGGCGCGATCTGGCGTTCGAGCCTTTCCGCGACGGCGTCACGGTCCACTGGCTTCTCAGGGGCGGGCCGGTCGAACCCTCGGTCGCCGTCCTCAAATATCAGCCGAGTGCCAGCGTGCCGCGCCATCGCCATGCCGGGCTGGAAACCATCGTCGTGTTGGACGGCATCCAGAGCGACGAGAACGGGAACTATCCTGCGGGCAGCGTGATCCTCAATCCGGTCGGCACCGAGCATTCGGTGTGGACCGATGGAGGCTGTGTCGTGCTGATTCAATGGGACCTGCCGGTGATCATTCTGGGGGACACGAAATGAGCGACATCCGCTTCGACATCGGCAGCCTGCACGCGGCCTACCGGGCCAGCACCGACATAGCCGAGGTGATCGATACGGTGCTGGCCCGCATCGGGGCGGCCGGCGATCCCGGCATCTTCATCCACCTGGCGACGAGGACGGAGTTGCTGGAGCAGGCTGAAGCACTCGGCCCGTTCGATCCCGCGGCCAAGCCGCTCTGGGGCATACCTTTCGCCGTCAAGGACAATATCGATGTCGTCGGCATGCCGACCACGGCCGGCTGCGCCGAATTTGCCTATGCGCCTGCCAGAGACGCCACGGTCGTGGCGCGGCTCAGGGCCGCGGGCGCCCTGGTCGTCGGCAAGACCAATCTCGACCAGTTCGCCACCGGCCTCGTCGGGGCGCGCACGTCCTGGCCGATCCCAAGGAATGCGATCGATCCGAAACTGGTGCCCGGCGGCTCCTCCTCCGGCTCGGCGGTGGCGACGGCGCGCGGCATCGTTTGCTTCGCGCTCGGCACCGACACCGCCGGCTCGGGGCGCATTCCGGCCGGCCTCAACAACATCGTCGGGCTGAAGCCGACGGTCGGCGCGCTGTCGACGACGGGTGTCGTGCCGGCCTGCCGCACGCTCGACTGCGTCTCGGTCTTCGCGTTGACGGTCGACGACGCCTATGCGGTGTTCTCGGTCGCCGCGGCGCACGATGCCGCCGATCCCTATTCGCGCGCGGTCGCCGCTCTGCCCCTCGCAGCCCGCCCGCCGGTGCTGACCGTCGGCATCCCGGCAAGGGCCGACCTGAAGTTCTTCGGCGACGCGTCGATGCAGGCCGGTTTCGAGGCCGGTCTCGCCGCCCTGGAGGCGCTCGGCGCCAGGCTTGTCGAAATCCCGTTCGGCGACTTCTACGCCACCGCCGATCTCCTCTATGAAGGCGCCTGGGTGGCCGAGCGCTACGCCGCGATCCGCGATTTCTTCGACGCGAATGAAGGCACGCTCCATCCGGTGACGCGCAAGATCATCGGCGGCGCCAGGAGCCTGTCGGCCGCCGACGCCTTCCGCGGGCTCTATGCCTTGCAGGCCTACAAGGCGCGCCTCGCTCCAGTTATCGCTTCCGTCGATCTGTTCTGCGTGCCGACCGCGCCGACCCACTATACCGTCGATGCCGTGCTTGCCGATCCGATCGCCACCAACAGCCGGCTCGGCACCTATACCAATTTCGTCAATCTCCTCGACATGTGCGGCATCGCCGTGCCGGCCGGCACGCGCGGCGACGGCCTGCCGATGAGCGTGACCCTGCTTGCGGCAGCCGGGCGGGACGGTCTCGTCGCGGCGGTCGCGCGCGATCTGCATGCCGCGAGCGGCCTCACCCTCGGCGCGACCGGATGGCGGCAGTCGAGCGCGCGGCCTGTCGGCGCATCGGCCGAGGACGGCACGATCGAACTGGTGGTGGTCGGCGCGCATCTTTCGGGAATGCCGCTCAACGGCCAATTGAAGGAGGCCGGCGCGCGCTTCTGCAGGTTGGCGCGGACGGCTCCTGCCTATAAGCTCTATGAACTCGCCGGCCAGACACCGCCCAAGCCCGGGCTTGTCCGGGTCGGCAGCGGCGGCGCCGCCATCGAGATCGAGGTCTGGCGCCTCTGCGCCGACGCCTTCGGCCGTTTCGTAGCGGCCATCCCGCCGCCGCTCGGCATCGGCACCATCGAGCTTGACGACGGCACCTCGGCGAAAGGTTTCCTGGCAGAGACCGCCGGCCTGGCGGCGGCGACGGACATCTCGGCATATGGCGGCTGGCGCAGCTACGTCAGCGGGGCGAACGCGATTCAACGACAATTGGAGAGCGTTCCCTCCAATTGACCAGGGCTCGCTTTGGGCCGCCAAGCGGACTGAAGCTCATTTCGAAGCAGGGGCCCGCCGGTCTGCGTCAGGCCAGCTCGAACCGCTCCACCGCCCGCATGATGCCGCGCAATTCGGCAAGGCCCTTTAGCCTGCCGATCAGCGAATAGCCGGGATTGATCTTCGTCTTGCCGATATCGTCTGCAAGCAGATGGCCATGGTCCGGCCGCATCGGGATGCGCCAGTCGGAGCGGCCCTCCTTGCGCCGGCGCGCCTATTCCTTCATCAGCGCCAGGATGACTTCGGCCATGTCGGTCGAGCCCTCCAGATGCTCCGCCTCGTAGAAGGAGCCGTCCTTTTCGCGCGTCACGTTGCGCAGATGCGCGAAATGGATTCTTGGCCCGAATTCCTCGATCATCGCGACCAGGTCGTTGTCGGCGCGCGCGCCGTAGGAGCCGGTGCAGAAGGTCAGCCCGTTCGACGGGCTGTCGACCGTGCCCAGGATGAAGCGCGCGTCATCGGCGGTGGAGACCACGCGCGGCAGGCCGTAGAGCGAGAAGGGCGGATCGTCGGGATGGATGCACATGCGCGCGCCGACTTCCTCGGCCGCCGGGATGATCTCATTAAGGAACCAGGCGAGATTGGCGCGCAGTTCGGCCGGGCCGATCGCCGCATAGTCGGCGAGCGCGTCGCGCATCGTCTCGCGATTGTAGGTGCGCTCGGTGGCCGGCAGGCCGGCGATCAGGTTGCGCTCGATCCTGTCGATGTCCTCGCTGCTCAAGGTCCTGAGCCGCGCTTCCGCCTCCTCGAGCCGCGCCGGGCTATAGCTCGCCTCAGCGTTCGGCCGCTTCAGCACGAAGACGTCGTAGGCGGCGAAGTCGAGCGCGTCGAAGCGCAGCGCGTAGCCGGTGGTCGGCAGCCGGTACATCAGATCGGTGCGGGTCCAGTCGACCACCGGCATGAAATTGTAGCAGATGGTGGAGATGCCGGCCTTGGCCAGCGCCCGGATCGTGTCCTTGTACCAGCCGGCGTAGCGCTCCCGTTCCGGCGTGCCGGTCTTGATCGAGTTGTGGACGGGAATGCTCTCCACCACCGACCAGGTCAGGCCCGCCGCCTCGATGATGCGCTTGCGCTCCAGGATGGCGTCGAGCGGCCAGGCGCTGCCGTCATAGATGTTGTGCAGTGCCGTCACGATGCCCGTAGCGCCCGCCTGCTTGATGTGATCGAGCGTGACCGGATCGTTCGGCCCATACCAGCGCCAGCTTTGTTCCATGACTGCCTCTTTCGTGCGGTTGCGACCGACCATATTGTCGGATGACAATGGCCGTCAAATCAGGTCAATGGCGTCGATTGCGGAGAGATAGCGTCATCGTCTCGATTAAGCGGGCTCTCGCTTGCGACGGCGTGCGTTGACCGTCTATCGTGCGGCGGCCAGAACCGCCTTCCGCGTATCGCGGATAGAGTGACGAAACAGATTTCGGGACGAGTGAAGCAACGCATCGCCAATGGCCGCCAAATCGCAATTCGGACTGACCGCTGTCGATACCGTTCCGCTGCATGAGAAGGTCTATCTGGAGCTCGTGCGGGCCTTGATGTCGGGGCAGCTCCAGCCTGGCCAGAAGCTGACCTCGCGCAAGCTCGCCAAGGAGCTCGGCACCAGCGACATGCCGGTTCGCAGCGCCTTCATGCGGCTGCAGGCGCTGAGGGCGCTGAGCCCGATGCCGAACGGCAGCGTCGAGGTGCCGCTGATTTCGGCCGACCGCTTCCAGCAGCTGACCGCGGTGCGCACGGTCCTGGAAGGCACGGCCACCGAGCTCGCGACGAAACTCATCAACGGCAACAATCTGCGCGCGATCCGGCGCCGCTGCGCCGAGCTTACCGAAGCCGCCCGCGGCGGCGGGATCGATAACTATCTGCGCAAGAACTATGACTTCAAATTCTCGATCTACCGCCATTGCGGCAACGAACAGATGATCTTCCTGATCGAGACGGTATGGATGCAGGTCGGCCCTTTCCTGCGAAATCTGCACATCGGCTTCGAGGACGACCTGGCCGGCATTCTCGGCATCGACTACCACGAGGAGGTCGTGGCGGCGATCGAGGCGGGCGACGGCGAAAGGGCGCGGGCCGCGATCGTGCGCGATATCGCCGAGGGCGCGGCCCATATCCTCGGCCAGGTGAAATTTCCGGAACTGCGGCACTGACAGGCAAGTCGGTCTCGAATCCGGCTTGGCTTTCGTCAATCGGGTCGCTATGTTGCGATCGCAGATCGCACAATATGGACCCGAAATGCCGCCCGATATCCCAGCTAGTGACTTGAAAAAATGAAGGAAAGCCGATCGGCGTCAGCCGCGTTGGCCTTCACGAACTCACAAGCTGAAAATTGGATATCGTAGCCGACAGGGCTACAGCACCCAGAGAAAAAGGGGCTGGAAATTGAGCGATGCGATTGCGGACGTCTTGAAGTGGTTGGACAGCAGGAAGGACATCCAGAGCCTGCGGGCGGCGGTGTGCGACCTGAACGGCATCATGCGCGGCAAGCGCATCCCGGTCGAGCAGGCGCGCAAGGCGCTCGAAGGCAAGCTGCGCATGCCCTATTCGGCCATCGGCCTCGACATTTGGGGCGAGGACATCGAAGGCAACGCCCAGGTGTTCTCGACCGGCGACGCCGACGGGCTTTGCCATTGGACGGGGCGTGGCATACTGCCGGTCGACTGGACGGCGCACCCGACGGCGCTGTTGCCGCTCTGGCTGGCCGATGATAGCGGCGCCCCCTACCTCGGCGACCCGCGCCGCGCGCTGGCCCGCATCCTCGACCGCTACGCCGCGCTCGGCCTGACGCCCGTCACCGCGACCGAGCTCGAATTCTACCTTGTCGATCCAACGTCGCAGCGGCCTGTCGGGCCGGTCTCGCCGGTGACCGGGCGGCGTCTCGATTCGGACGCGGCGCTTTCGATCGATGAGGTCGACGATTTCGAAGCCTTCATCCACGATATCTACGAAGCCTGCCGCATGCAGGACATTCCGGTCGACACCGCGATCGCCGAGAACGGTGTCGGCCAGTTCGAGATCAACCTCAATCACGTCCCCGACGCGCTGCGCGCCGCGGACGACGCCGTGCTCTTCAAGCGCACCGTCAAGGGCATCGCCCGCAAGCATGGCTTCGCCGCCTGCTTCATGGCCAAGCCCTATGGCGAGCGCGCCGGCAACGGCTTCCATGTCCATTTCAGCGTCCTCGACAAGGACGGCCGCAACATCTTCGACGACGGCTCGGACCAGGGCTCCAACACCATGCGCCACGCGGTCGGCGGCCTGCTTGCCGCGATGGCCGAGAGCACGCTGGTGTTCGCGCCGCATTTCAATTCCTACCGCCGGCTGCGGCCGCGTTCCTATGCGCCGACCGCCGTTGCCTGGGGTTATGAGAACCGCATGGTGGCGATACGCATTCCAGGCGGCCCGTCGGCGGCGCGACGCATCGAGCATCGCGTTTCCGGCGCCGACGCCAATCCCTATCTGGTGCTGGCCGCGATCCTCGGCGCGGCCTTGATCGGCATCGAGCGCCAGCTCTCGCCAGGCGAGCCGACCGGCGGGGAAGGCCAGGGACTGACGCTCGCCAAGCTGCCGCCCGACTGGGCCTCCGCAATCGCCGCCTTCGAGGCGGGTCCGCGCGTCGCCGAGATCTTCCCGGATGTGCTGCGCGACGCCTTCATCGCCTGCAAGCGCCAGGAGCTGAACACGTTCGCGCTCAACGTCAGCGACTTCGAGATCGAGACCTATCTCGAAAGTGTTTGAGGTGTGCCAACAGATGGGCCGCCAAAAATTGAAGGAGAGGGCGACGGCCCGGGCCGCTATCTGACGCGACGATATCCAGGCAACCTTCAAGGTTCTAGATCACCGCTTCCTCGAGGAACGGTTCGTTGCGTGGGATCCTTTCGTAGCAGAAGGGCGAAAGGTCCAGCGTCTGGAACGCGCCGTGGACGATCAGCTCCGACACCGCCCGGCCGACTGCCGGCGACTGCTGCAGGCCGTGCCCCGAAAAGCCGTTGGCGAACATGAAGTTCCTCACCTCGGGATGGAAGCCGACAATGCCGTTGTGGTCGAGCATGTTGTATTCGTAATGGCCGGTCCAGCTCGTCTGGACCTTCAAGGCATCAAAGGCCGGGATGCGGTGCCACAGCGCCGGCCAGATGTAATCGTCGAACTCCTCGAAATGCATTTCGAAGTCGTCATAGTCGGCCGGCCCGTCGCCTTGCGGCGTGTTGCCGGTCAGGAAGAGCTCGCCCTCCGGTCGCACGAACGTGCCGGAAAGGTCGATGACATTGGGCATGCGGCCCGGGATCGGATTGGCGCTGGCGAAGACGAAGCTGTAGCGCTTGTAGGGCGCGACCGGAATGGATAGCCCGGCCATGCTGGCCACCTGCTGCGCTCTCGGGCCGGCGGCATTGACCAGCGTGCCGCAAGCGACCGTCTGGCCTGTCGCGAGGCGGACGGAGGCGACCCGCCCGTCAACGACATCCAGCGCCGTCACGGCATTGTCGATATATTCGACCCCGCTGCCGCGGGCGGCGCGGCGGAAGCCGTTCAACATGCCCATGGAATCGAACCAACCCTCTTCGCGGGAGCCCCACGAACCGCCGCCGAGATCGTCGACGTTCAGCCACGGAAACCGCTCCTTCAAGGCCCCCGGTTCGAGGAAGACGGTGTGGGCGCCGAGGCTGCGCTGCAGCTCGACTCGTTCGCGCGCCGCCTCCACGCCCTCGGGGGAACAGCAATAGAGATATCCGTGCTCCTTGAAGCCGAGATCGGGCGCCGGCTCATTCGGGTAGAAGGGCGCCATCCGCTCGGCAAAACCACGGATGATCTCGATGCCGAACTGGCTGATCTTCACATTGATCGGATTGGAATATTGCTGGCGGATCGCACTGGTTGAGAGGGCGGTGGAAGAAAAGGTGTAGCTCGAGTCGCGCTCGACGACGAGGATCGAGACCTTGTCGCCAAGAGCCTGGCTCAGCCAATAGGCCGTCGACGAACCGACGACCGCGCCGCCGACGATGACGATGTCATAAGCGTTGCGCGACGGTGCCTTGTAAGGGGGGATTGCCATGACTTTCCTACCGGTTGAACGAGGCGATCAGGGCGTCCGAACCCCGCGCCAGCAGGCCGAGGTCGGAGCCGACGGCGACCATGGTGAAGCCGTCGGCAAGGTAGCGGTGCGCATCGGCCTTCACGGGAGCCAGGATGCCGCCGGCCTTGCCTGCCGAGGCAGCGGCCTTGCGCACCGACGATATCGCCTCCTGCACATGGCCCGCGCCTGGATTGCCCATCGCGCCCATACTGGTCGAAAGGTCGCCCGGCCCGACGAACAGGACGTCGACGCCATCGACCGCCGCGATCTCGGCGGCATTGGCCACGCCGACCCCGTCCTCGATCTGCACGGCCAGCAATTGCTGCTCACGCGCCTTGGCGTGATAACCGGCGATGCGGCCGAAAGCATTGGCGCGGTGGCCGACCGAGAAGCCGCGGAAGCCGCCCGGCGCATAGGTCATCGCAGCGACGATGGCGCGCGCCTGCTCGGCGGTGCGCACGTTCGGTATCATCAGGCTGCGGGCGCCGACATCCAGCGGCTGTTTGATCAGATTGGGATCGTCGGATGGCAAGCGGACGACCGCCTCGCAGGGGAACGCCGCCGCGACCTGCAGCTGCGCCATGATGCTGCGCAGGTCGTTCGGGCTGTGCTCGCCGTCGACAAGCAGCCACCCCGCTCCGGAGCCTGCGACGATCTCGGTGGTGAGCGCCGAGGCCAGCGAGCACCAGATGCCGATATGAGCCCGGCCGGCCTGTACGGCCGCCTTCAGCGAATTGACGCGCTCCTGCATTTTGCGATCGGTCTCCAGTCGTGAAGAAGGTGCATTGAAATTTGTATGATGTCCTATATCATACGTCGAACTTGAGCTGCAAGGCGCTCCGACGCCGCATGGGAGTTGCTAAATGAAAATCGGCTTCATCGGACTTGGCGTCATGGGTGCGCCGATGGCCCGGCATCTCCTCGATGCCGGGCAAGCGCGGAGGCCGACCATTCTTCACTCGTTCGGACCCTCGAAATCCTCAGTCATCACGACCTCTCAACCGGAAAGGAATAACCGATGCGCGGAACCGGCAAGGCCGATGTTTTCGTCATGCTGGCCCATCCCGTGGGCCATGCGAAAAGCCCCGGCATCTTCAACGAGATCTTCGAGCAGAAGGGGCTCGACAGCCTGATGGTGCCGCTGAGCTGCCGCCCGGAGGACTTCGACACGTTCTGGGCCGGCATCACGGCGGCCGAGAACATCCGGGGCGTGATCATCTCGGTCCCCTACAAGGTCCCGGTCTTCCACAAATGCGCCGCCGCCCATGACCGCGCCGCGCGCGTGCAGAGCGCGAATTCCGTGCGCCGGCAGGCGGACGGCACCTGGTATGCCGACAATTTCGACGGCGTCGGCTTCATCGAGGGACTGAAGGCCGGCGGACACCGGATCGCCGGCAAGCGCATCCTTCAGGTCGGCGCCGGCGGCGCCGGCGCTTCACTGACCTACTGCCTTGCCGAGGAAGGCGCGTCGGAAATCCGGCTGGCCGATATCGACAGGGAGCGCGCGCAAAAGCTCGCTTCGCTGGTCAGCAAGACTTTCCCCAACTGCCGCATCGAAGTCGGGGAACCCGATCCGTCCGGCATGGATATGGCGATCAACGCCACGCCGTCCGGGCTGAAGGCCGCCGACCCGCTGCCGATGGATGTGAGCAAGCTGACGCCGGAAATGACGGTCGTCGACATCATCATGGAGCCGGCCGAGACGGCGCTGCTCAAGGCGGCGAAGGAGATCGGCTGCCGCATCCAGCCGGGACGCCCGATGATGGATTTCCAGGTCGAGGCCATGGCCGAATTCTTCGACATAGAGCGGAAGGATCGCCGCCATGGCTGACGCACCGACCGCCGTCGTCATCGGCGGCACGTCCGGCATCGGTCGCGCGATCGCCGAGCGCTTCGCCGGGGATGGCTACCAGGTTGTCGTCGCCGGCCGCGATGCCATCCGAGGCAAGGAAGCGGCAGGCGCTTGCGAGAGCGCCGGCGCGCCAAGCGCCATCTTCGTGCAGACCGATGTCGCCGATCCCGACTCGGTCGAAGCGTTGGCGCGAGATGTCAGCAATGCCTTCGGCACGCCGCATGTCGTGGTCAACTGCGCCGGCATCCTGCAGAGCGGCAAGCACGTCCTCGACCAGGACCTCGATGAAGACGAGCGGATGTGGCGCATCAATTATCGCGGCACGCTGCTTGGCTGCCAGGTGTTCGGCCGATTGATGTCGGCCGCCGGCCGCGGCGCGATCCTCAATGTCGGCTCGCTCGCTTCCTTCGCGCCGCTGTCGCTGCCGTCCTACACGCCGGGAAAGCATGCGGTGTTGGCGCTGACGCAGATGCTGGCCGCCGAGCTCGGCCCGCATGGCGTCCGCGTCAACGCCGTGGCGCCCGGCTACACGCTGTCGGATGGATTGAAAGCAAAGATCGAGAAGGGCGAGCGCAACCCGCAAGCCATTCAGGCCACCACCGCGCTGCGCCGCTTCGTCGAACCGCGCGACGTCGCCGAGGCAGCCTTGTTCCTCTGCTCCGACCGCGCCGCATCGATCACCGGCGTCACGCTTCCGGTCGATGCCGGCTGGCTCGTGCAGGCGCCTTACGCGCAGTACCTGCAAGGCAATCCCATCCGGCAGACGCCGGTAATCTGAGAGAGAACCAAGTGAGCGACATCCAACGCTTCGACTTCGACACCCGCATCCATCACGGCGTCATCCACAACGGCACGCTCTATTTGACCGGCCAGGTCGCCCGGCCGGGCCAGTCCGCGGCCGACCAGATGCGCGAGGTGCTCGGCAAGATCGACGCGCTGCTCGCCAGGGCAGGCACCGACAAGACGCGCATTCTCCACGTCCAGATGTGGCTGGACGACGTGCGCGATTTCGACGAGGTCAACACGGTCTGGGACGCCTGGATGCCGAAGGAACACGCGCCGGCGCGGTCCTCCGGCGAAGGCCGGATGGCCAAGCCCGGCATGCTGGTCGAACTGATCGTCACCGCGGCGGTTTGAATGGTCCTGCCGGTTCGGGCATCATCCCGAATCTGGGTCGAGCGCTTCAGCGTTTCACGGAAACGCCGAACCGCTCTATCTCTTTGTTTCTACGCAATTCCGGACGGAAAACCGTTACACACTTTTCCTGGAATTGCTCGCGGGGAGACTGATGACGAAGCGCAAGCCGCTTTCCACCGTCGTGGCGGAGAGCCTGTCCGAAAAGATCCGCTCCGGATCGCTGCTGCCCGGCGCGCAACTGCCGACGGAGGCGGAGCTTTGCGCCGAATACGACGTCAGTCGCACCGTCGTGCGCGAGGCGGTGGCGCGGCTGCGCTCCGAGGGCATGGTCGTGCCGCAACAAGGGCGCGGCATGTTCGTCAGCGAAACGCCCGCGCCGCGCAATTTCTCGATTCCGGACGAGGCTCTGCGGACATTGCCGGAGACCATCGCTTTGCTCGAATTGAGGCTGAGCGTGGAAATCGAGTCCGCCGGGCTCTGCGCGGAACGGCGAACCGACAAGGAGGCACGCGACATCCGCGCCATGATGGATGAGATTGACGCCCGGCACGCGGACCCCGCCGCCGTCCAGATCCACTACGATTATGATTTCCACCTCGCGGTCGCCAAGGCCGCGCGCAATGAATTCATCCACGGCTTCCTGAGCTATCTCGGGCCGATGATCGTGCCGCGATTCCAGCTCGGCTATGTGGTCGAGCCCGCGCTCAAGGACAGCTACTACGCGCGCATCCACAGCGAGCACAAAGCGATCGTCGATGCCATCGAACGGCAGGACGCAAGCAAGGCCCGCCAGGCGATGCGCAAGCACCTGCAGAACAGCCTGGGTCGCGTGCGTGCGCTGGCGAAAGCCTCGGGCATCGAGGCAACCGAGGCAGAGCAGAAAGCAGCCGCCGCCTCGCTTTTCACCGAGCTGAGAAAGCCCTTGCCGACAGCCGGCTAGTTTCGCCGACGTCGATGTCGCTCGCCTCAGTCGCCGCGCGCCCCGCCGGCTGTTTGCGAAAGCCATGTTTTTTCTCGGTTCGCGATCAACGGCCCGCTCTCGAACGCTGAAGACGTTGTTTTCCTTGGGCTGTCTGCATTTGCCGCCGCACAGGGAGGTTGGAATATTCCGGTCGTCAGCAAGGCTCTCGAAAGTTTATCTTTCCTTTTTGCTGGTTTTCTTGGTTTCGCGGCACCGGCCCGCGCCGCACACTGAAAACCAGGCAAATGAGGAAGCCGCAAATGGGGAAGCCCAAGTGACGACAGCCTTCATCACCGGAGCGACGAGCGGCATAGGACGGGCGATGGCGATCGCGCTGAGCGACGCCGGCTACGAGGTCTATGCGGTCGGCCGCAGCCAGGCGGCGTTGAAAGCCCTGCAAGGCGAGCGTCCGGGCATCGTTCCCATCGCCGTCGACGTCACCGATCGCGAGGCGCTGGAATCGGTGCTGGCGGACCTCACCATCGACGTGCTGATCAACAATGCCGGCATCATGCCGCCGCTCGGCAATTTTGCCGACATGAAGATCGCCGACATCGACGCCACGCTGGAGGTGAACCTCAGCGCCGCGATCCTGCTCACCCGCCTCGTCGCGCCGCAGATGCGCGAGCGGCAGTCGGGACACATATTGTTCACCGGCTCCGTCGCGGGCCATGCCGCATTCTCCAACATCGCCGTCTATGCGGCCACCAAGGCGGCGATCTCCGGCTTTGCCGGCGCGCTGCGCGCAGACCTCTCCCCTTCCGGTGTGCGCGTCACCGAAATCGTCGCCGGGCGTGTCGAGACGCAACTCTACCAGGACATCCTCGACGCCAAGACGCGCGCCGCCATGTACGCCAGCAAGGTGGTGCAGCCCGACGACGTGGCCAGGATGGTCGTCGCGGTGCTCGCGTTGCCGGCATGGGCCGACGTCACCCGTTTCGACATCATGCCGACCTGGCCGACCTCGCCCAGCGGCACCAAGTAAGGAAAACTGGAATGAAGGATCTTTCCGTTCTGATCGTTGGTGGCGGGGCCGGCCTCGGCGCGCTTTTGGCCCAGATGGCTGTCGAGGCCGGGGCGGCAAAGGTCGGCATCATCGACATCAACCAGCAGGCGGCGGAGAGCGCGCTTGGGCCGGCGAAGGCCAAGGGCCTGCCGACCGCAGCGGCCACGTGCGACATCCAGGTCGGCCCGCAGTGCCATGCCGCCTTCGACGCCATCGTGGCCAAGCTCGGGCGCGTCGACACGCTGATCAACTGCGCCGCCATCTATCCGCGCCGACCGTTGCTCGAAATCACCGACGCCGACTGGGACGCCTCGAACGGCATCAACATCAAGGGCACCTACCACATGATGGTGGCGGCGGTCCGCCACATGCAGGCGCAAGAGCCGAAGGATCATGTGCGCGGGCGGATCGTGAACCTCACCTCCGTCGACGCCTTCAAGGCGCATCCGCAGAACGCCCATTATGCCGCGACGAAGGCAGCCGTCGTCAGCCTGACGCGGTCCTTCGCGCACTACGTCGCCAAGGACGGCATCCTGGTAAACTCCGTGGCGCCGGCCGGCATGGCTACCGAGAAGGCCAAGGCCCTCGGCTTCCTCGAGGAACTGGCCAAGGCAAGCCCGCTCGGCCGTGGCGCCGAGCCCACCGAGATCGCCGAATGGGTGCTGATGACGGGTGGCCCCAAGAACACCTACATGACCGGCGAAAATGTAATTGTTTCAGGCGGTTATATCTACGCATAGGACCTCGGCGGTCTGACGCCGCCGGCATGTGGCAGTGCATGATTGACGGAGCTCGAACGAAAGGAGGCGGAACTACCATGACCGGCAAGCTTCGCCTTCCTTCGCTGAACGCGCTTCGCGTCTTCCACGCCGTGGCGCAGCACAAGAGCTTCCGGCAGGCGGCTGACGAGCTCCTGGTCACGCCGCAGGCGGTCGGGCAGCAGATCAAGCTCCTGGAAGACACGCTTCAAGTGACGCTGTTCGAGCGCAAGGGCCGCTCGATCGAACTGACCGAGTCGGCGATCCTGCTCTCGCACTACGTCAAGGCCGGCTTCGACGAGTTTTCCGAGGGCGTGCGCCGCGTCACCAAGTCGAACTACCGCGACCGCATCAACCTCAATGCGAGCCCGTATTTCGCCACGCATTACCTGCTGCCGAGGCTTTCGCTGTTCCGCGAAATGCTGCCGGGAGCGGACCTGCGCCTGACCACAATGGTCGACCTGCCCGACTTCGGTCGCGACGACATCGATATGACTGTGCAGTGGGGCTACGGCAACTGGCCTGACTACGAGGTCACGCTGCTGGTGCCGGACCCGAAGATCATCTGCTGCACGCCGGCGATCGGCGAGAAGATCAACTCGGCGCGTGATCTGACGAAGTTCACGCTGCTCGACACGGTCAAGTCGAAGCGCCTGTGGCCCGACATATTGCGGCACCTCGGCGTGGAGCTGACCGACAGCGACCGCAGCATCAGCTTCGACGACGCGGCGACCATGCGCCGGGCGACCTTGCAAGGCATCGGCGTCGGCCTGGTCTCCGTCATCGACGCCGAGGAGGATTTCCGCTCCGGCGCGCTGGTCGCGCCGATCGGCCGCGACGCCATCGCCGATATGAAACCGGAGGAAGTCCCCGGCTTCTATCTCGTCGTCCCGCGCGGGCACCTGCGCGTCAAGGCGGTGGCCGCGCTCCATCGATGGCTGGCCCAGGAAGATTGGCGCAGCGACCTCAAGCTCTCCTTGCCGAAACCGGCCCCGCTTTCCGACTGACAAGCGGCTTCGAGACCGGGCTCCGACAACCGCTTGCGGGGCTCCAACAACAAGAAACGGAACAACCTCAACGGAGCGAGCGCACGCGACAATTCCTGTCGCAGGTCCTTGGTCATTGAGCCGGACGCCCCAACTGTCTATTACGCGGCTCATCCGATATCTCAGGTACCCAGATGGCTGATCTCGTTATCGCATTGCAGGCAATCCTCGGACCGAAAGGCTGGCTTTCGGGCGCTGATGCCGAGCCCTACCGCCGCGATTGGCTCGACCGCTACGGCGTAGCGCCTCTTGGCGTTGCCCGGCCTGCCAGCACCGCTGAGGTGGCGGCAGTCGTAAACATATGCAGGGAGGCGGGCGTAGTGGTGATCCCGCAAGGCGGGAACACGGGCCTGTGCGGCGGCGCCGTCGCCGATCAGGCGAACGCGGTGATCGTCTCGCTTTCGCGCATGACGGCGATCGGCGAACCGGACCTGGACAGCGGCTCGATTATCGTCGACGCAGGCGTCGTGCTTGCCGCGCTGCACGAGACGCTGGAACCGCATGGGCTGATGTTTCCGATGCATCTCGGCGCCGAAGGCAGCGCCAGGATCGGCGGCCTGATCGGCACCAATGCCGGCGGCAGCCAGGCGTTTCGCTTCGGCATGATGCAGGATCTGGTGCTCGGCCTCGAAGTCGTGCTGCCGGACGGCACGGTGTGGGACGGTCTTCGCGCGGTGCAGAAGGACAATGCCGGCTATCAGCTGCGCAAGCTGTTCTGCGGTTCGGAAGGCACGCTCGGCATCGTGACGCGCGCGGTGCTGAGGCTCTATCCCACGCCAAAGCAGCAGGCGAGCGCGCTTTTGGTGATGTCCGATTTCGCCGCCGCCGTGTCCTTCGGCGCCTTCCTGCGCGGCGAGGCCGGAGAATTCCTCGCCGGCCTCGAGTTCTTTTCGGATGTCGGCCTGACGCTCGCGCTCAAGCATCTGCCGGATCTTGCCTATCAGCTGGAGACAAGGGGCGACGTCTATCTGCTCGTCGAGATAGCGTCGGGCTCGACGCGCGTCCCTCTCGACGAGATCCTGGCTTCGACGCTGGAATGGGGCATGGAGCAAGGCCTGGTCACGGATGGCGCGCTGGCCACATCGGGCGCGCAACGGGCGCAGTTCTGGCGCCTGCGCGAAGAACAGCCGGAGGGCCAGCGGCTCGAGGGTGAGCAGCTCAAGCACGACATCTCCGTGCCGCCGGGCGCGATCGCCCGCTTCATCGAGGCCGGCGCGAAACTGTGCCACGACATTCTTCCGGGCGTGCGGATCAACCCGTTTGGCCATCTCGGTGACGGCAACATCCACTACAATCTGTCGCCGCCGGAAGGCCACGCCGATTTCGACGGCAAGGGCGCGGCGTTCGCCGAGGCGCTGGCTGCTTTGGCCACTGGCATGGGCGGCAGCTTTGCCGCCGAGCACGGGCTCGGCCGCGCCAAGATCGCCATGGCCGACCGTAACCGCAGCTCAACCGAGCGGGCCCTCATGGCCCGGCTCAAACGCGCATTCGATCCGCAAGGGACGATGAACCCCGGTGTCTTGGTCCGGACTCCATAGCAAAGAAAAACTTTCCTATCGATCGCATTTCTTGATTTCGCGCCGGCCCGCCGCGGTGCAGGTATAGTTTCAAGGGCAGGCCCGGTCCGTTTGCCGCCAGCTTTAGAGCATGATCCCGAAAAGTGGGGACCGGTTTTCGGAGAAGACCATGCTCCAACAAAGAGTTGGATCAGGATGGCGAAACGTCATCCTGATCCAGGAGGATGCCGAAGCATGGTCCGCAATGGCGGTCGCCTTCTTGTCGAGTGCCTCATTGCCTTGGGTGCCACCAAGAGCTTCGGCGTTCCCGGCGAGAGTTATCTGGCCGTCCTCGACGCGCTGCACGATACGCATGGCAAGCTCGACTATGTGCTTTGCCGCAACGAAGGCGGCGCGGCTTTCATGGCCTCGGCCTATGGCAAGCTCACCGGCTCGCCGGGCATCTGCTTCGTGACCCGCGGCCCGGGCGTGACCAATGCCAGCATCGGTGTGCATACCGCGATGCAGGACTCTTCGCCGATGATCCTGTTCGTCGGCCAGGTCGGCACCGACATGAAGGGCCGCGAAGCCTTCCAGGAGATCGACTACCGGGCGGTCTACGGGACCGTCGCAAAATGGGCGGTCGAGATCGACGACGTCGCGCGCCTTCCCGAGATCGTGGCGCGCGCTTGGACCACCGCCTTGACCGGCCGGCCCGGCCCCGTCGTCGTCGCACTGCCAGAAGACATGCTGACGACCATGACCGATGCCGCGCCGCTCAGCGGCCCTGCTTCGATTTTCGAGGCCGCTCCGTCGCAGGATGCCATTGCGTCGGCGCTGAACATGCTGGCCGCGGCGGAGAAGCCGGTGCTGCTCATGGGCGGCGCCAACTGGACGGCGGATGGACGCGCCGCGCTCCAAGCCTTCGCCGAGGCTTCCGACCTCCCCGTGGTTGCCGCCTTCCGCTATCAGGACCAGTTCGACAATCATTCGCCGGTCTTCGTCGGCGAGGCCGGCGTCGGCATGGTGCCGCATGTCAAGAACCTGATCCGCGAGGCGGATGTGATCCTGGCGGTCAATGTCCGCTTCGGTGAGATGACGACGGACGGCTACACGTTGCTCGACGTTCCGGTGCCGCGCCAGAAGCTGATCCATGTCCACGGCTCCGACCGCGAGATCGGCAAGATCTACGTGCCCGCGATCGGCATCCATGCCGGCCCGAATGCCTTCGCCAAGGCCCTGTCCCCGGTAAAGGGTGGCTGGGCCGACTGGCGCGCGGCGGCGCGCAAGGCCTATGAAGGCACGTTCGCAGCACCCGTCCAGCCCGGTCCCGTCGACATGGTCGCGGTCACTGCCTGGCTGCGCGAGACCTTGCCGGCCGACGTCATCCTCACCAACGGCGCCGGCAATTTCACGGTATGGCCGAACAAGTTCTTCAAGTTCGGGCCGAAGGCGCGGCTGCTTGCCCCGCAATCCGGCGCGATGGGCTACGGCCTGCCGGCGGCAGTTGCCGCGAAGGTCGCATACCCGAACCGCACGGTGGTCTGCTTTGCCGGCGACGGCGACTTCCAGATGAATTGCCAGGAGCTCGGCACCGCCATGCAGGCCGGCGCGCAGCCGATCGTGCTCATCATCAACAACGGCATCTACGGCACGATCCGCGCGCATCAGGAGCGCAACTATCCGGCCCGCGTCTCCGGCACCTCGCTGGAAAACCCCGACTTCGTGGCGCTGGCGAAGGCCTATGGCTTTCACGCCGAGCGCGTCGAAACCACTGGGGATTTCGCGGCGGCGTTCGAACGGGCGCTGCAGTCGGCGACCGGCGCCGTCCTCGACATCGCCATCTCGCCCGAAGCGCTGACGCCCCGGCAGACCCTCTCCCAGATGCGCGACGCCGCGCTCGCTTCGCAGAAGGCCTAGGCATGACCTCCAGATCAGACGACATCCGTCTCGGCGCGGACATCGGCGGCACCTTCACCGACATCGCGCTCGATGTCAGGGGAATGATGTTCTCCACCAAGGTGCTGACCAATTATGCGGCGCCCGAGCAGGCGATCCTCGACGGCATCGACGTCGTCATCCGCGATGCCGGCATTTCGGCGGCCGAGATCGGCATCATCATCCATGGCACGACGCTCGCCACCAACGCGCTGATCGAGCGGCGCGGCGCCAGGACCGCGCTGGTCACGACGGAAGGGTTCCGCGACGTGATCGAGATGCGGACGGAGAACCGCTTCGAGCAATATGATCTCAATTTACAGCTCCCGACGCCGCTGATCCCGCGCGAGGCCCGCTTCACGGTCAAGGGCCGCATCGGCGCCGAAGGGCAGGAGCTGCAGCCGCTGGACGAAGCCGCGCTCGAGGAGATCGCCGATCGCATCGCTGCCGGCAATTTCGGCTCGGTGGCGATCGGCTTCATCCACGCCTATGCCAACCCCGACCACGAGCGCCGCGCCCGCCAGATCCTCGCTCGCAAACTCACCATCCCGATCTCGATCAGCGCCGAGGTCTCGCCGCAAATGCGCGAGTTCGAGCGCTTCAACACGGTCTGCGCCAACGCCTATGTTCGCCCGCAGATGGCCGACTATCTCGCCCGCCTGCAGACGCGGCTGAAGGATATGGGCGCCGACTGCCCGGTCTTCATGATCCATTCCGGCGGTGGCCTGATCTCGGTGGAAACCGCTTCGGAATTCCCTGTACGGCTGGTCGAGTCCGGCCCTGCTGGCGGCGCCATCTTCGCCGCCGACATCGCCCGACGCTTCGGGCTCGAAAAGGTCGTCTCCTACGACATGGGCGGAACCACCGCAAAAATCTGCCTGATCGAGGACTATGCGCCGCGCACGGCGCGGACCTTCGAGGTCGCGCGCACCTATCGCTTCTCGAAGGGCTCGGGCATGCCGATCTCCATTCCGGTGATCGAGATGATCGAGATCGGCGCCGGCGGCGGCTCTATCGCCTGGGTCGACGCCATGGGCCGCATCCAGACCGGGCCGGAAAGCGCGGGCTCGGAACCCGGCCCTGCCTGCTACGGCCGCGGCGGCAAGCGCCCGGCGATCACCGACGCCGACCTGGTGCTCGGCAAGCTCGATCCCGACAATTTCGCCGGCGGTGCGATCAAGCTCGACACGGCGGCGTCCGAACAGGCGATCCTGCGCGATGTCGGCGAGCGCCTGTCGCTGAACGCCATGGCGACGGCCTTCGGCATCTGCGAGGTGGTCGACGAGAACATGGCCAATGCCGCGCGCGTCCACGCCGTCGAGAACGGCAAGAACATTTCCGACAATCTGATGATCGCCTTTGGCGGCGCGGCCCCCCTCCACGCCGCGAGGCTCTGCGAAAAGCTCGGCATCGACCAATGCATCGTGCCGCGCGGCGCCGGCGTCGGGTCGGCGATCGGCTTCCTCAAGGCGCCGTTCGGCTACGAAGCCCTGGCATCGAAGCTGACGCGCCTGTCCCGCTTCAAGACGGCCGACGTGAATGCCCTGCTCGCCGACCTCAAAGACTCGGCCGAGGGGTTCGTGCGCACCGGCGCCAGCGGAAAAATCGTCTGCGAGATCACGGCCTTCATGCGCTATGCCGGCCAAGGCTGGGAAATCCCAGTGCCGCTGGCGGACGAGCCGTTCGGCGACGATGCCGTGGCAAAGCTCAAGGACTTGTTCGAGGAGAACTACCAGCGCTTCTTCGGCCGCGCCATCGAAGGCCTCGACGGGCTGGAGATCGAGATCGTCACCTGGTCGGTCAAGGCCACCGACGTTCGGCCTGCCGTAGCGAGGCATGAATTGACCAAAGGCAAGAAGACAACCGAGCCGGCAACGACGCGCGAGATCTTCGACCCGGTCAGCGGCGCCTCGCGAACTTATGGCATCGTCGAGCGCGACACGCTCTGCGCCGGCGACCGCGTGGCGGGGCCTGCCGTCATCGTCGAGCGCGAGACGTCCACCGTCGTCACCACCAGCTTCGACGCCGTCATCCAGAGCGAGGGCGCGATCCTCCTGATCCGCAAAGGCAGCCAGGCATGAGCGATATTGGCGAAATCCGCATGCAGGTCATGTGGAACCGGTTGATCTCGGTGGTCGAGGAGCAGGCGCTGACCTTGCTGCGCACTGCCTTCTCGACCTCTGTGCGCGAATCCGGCGACCTGTCGGCTGGCGTGTTCGACCCGCGCGGCCAGATGCTGGCGCAGGCGGTGACCGGCACACCCGGCCACGTCAACACCATGGCCGAAGCCGTGCTGCATTTCATGAACGCAATACCGCGCGAGGAGATGTTCGAAGGCGACACCTATGTCACCAACGACCCTTGGCTCGGCACCGGCCACCTGCATGACATCACCATGGTGTCGCCGTCCTTCCTCAACGGCGAGCTCGTCGCCTTCTTCGCCTGCACGGCGCATGTCGTCGATGTCGGCGGGCGCGGTTTCGGCGCCGACGGCAAGTCGGTCTATGAGGAAGGCATCCAGATCCCCATCATGAAATTCGCGGAAAAGGGCAAGGTCAACCTCGACCTCGTCCGCATCCTGCGCGCCAATGTCCGCGAGCCGAACCAGGTCGTCGGCGACTTCTATTCTTTGGCCGCCTGCAACGAGGTCGGCCACCGTCGCCTGACCGACATGATGAAGGAGATAGGCCTGATTTCGCTCGACGGGCTCGGCGACTTCATCTTCTCGCGCACCCGCGACGCCATGCTCGAACGCATCGAGGCGCTGCCGAAGGGAAGCTGGTCGAATGAGTTGGTGACCGACGGCTATGACGAGCCGGTCAAGCTTGCAGCCACGGTCTCGGTCCGCGACGACCACGTCGAGGTTGATTTCACCGGCACCGATCCGATGAGCCGCTGGGGCATCAACTGCCCGATCATCTACAGCAAGGCCTATGCCTGCTATGCGCTGAAATGCATGGTGGCGCCCGACATTCCCAACAATGCCGCCTCGCTCGCCTTCTTCACCGTGTCCTCACCGATCAACATCCTGAATGCGGTGCGGCCGGCGCCGGTGGCGCTCAGGCATATTTTCGGCCACATGGTTCCCGACCTCGTGCTGGGCGCCTTCGCCAAGGCGTTGCCCGGAAAGATTCTCGCCGAAGGCGCCGGCGCGCTCTGGAACATCCATATTTCGGCGCGTCCTGTCGCCGGCGGATCCGGACGTCGCGCCGAAGTGCTGATGTTCAACTCCGGCGGCATGGGCGCCCGCCCCGAGCTCGACGGCCTCTCGGCGACGGCCTTCCCATCCGGCGTCCACACCATGCCGATCGAGGCGACCGAGCATACCGGCCCGATCGTCATCTGGCGCAAGGAGCTGCGGCCCAACTCCGGCGGCGACGGGGAATTCCGCGGCGGCCTGGGACAGGTCATCGAGATCGCCGCGACCGACGGCCACGAATTCGACTTTTCGGCCATGTTCGATCGCGTCAATCATCCGGCCCATGGCCGCAATGGCGGCAGGCCGGGCGTTGCCGGCGTCGTCAAGCTCGACGACGGCACGAAGATGCGCCCCAAGGGCTGGCAGCATGTGCCGGCGGGACGCCGGCTGATCCTCGAACTGCCGGGCGGCGGCGGCTATGGCGATCCGGCCAAACGCAATGCGGCCGCACGAGCCAATGACCGGTCAAAGGGTTACATCACGGAGAACGACCGATGAGCTACATTGCTTCGCGCCTCTCGGTGGTGAAGCCCTCGGCTTCGATGGCCGCATCACAGGCCGCCAAGGCGTTGCGCGCCAAGGGCGTGGACGTGATCGATCTCGGCCTGGGGGAGCCTGACTTCCCGACACCGCATCACATCGTCGATGCCGCTCATTTCGCCGCCAAGGCCGGCCAGACGCTCTACACGGCCGCTGCCGGCACAGTTGAGGTGCGCGAGGCGGTAGCGGGAAAATTCCGGCGTGAGAACGGGCTGGACTACACGGCCGACGACGTCGTCGTCGCCAACGGCGCCAAGCAGATCATCTTCAACGCGCTGATGGCGACGCTCGAGGCCGGCGACGAGGCAATCCTGCCAGCGCCCTACTTCGTGTCCTACCCTGAAATGGTGAAGCTTCTCGGGGGAACGCCGGTCGTCGTGGAATGCCCTGAGACCACCGGCTTCCGGCTGACGCCGGCGCTACTGGAAAAGGCGATCACGCCGAGGACGAAGTGGCTGTTCCTCAATATGCCGGGCAACCCGTCCGGCGCCGTTTATTCTCAGTCCGATCTCAAGGCGCTGGGCGCGGTGCTGGCGAAGCATCCGCAGGTGCTCATCCTGTCCGACGAGATCTACGAGCACATCCTGTTCGACGGACGCGCGTTCGTTTCCTTCGGCAAGGCGTGCCCCGAGCTCAAGGACCGCACGCTGATCGTCAACGGCGTCTCGAAATCCTATGCGATGACCGGCTGGCGCGTCGGCTATGCGGCCGGGCCCGCGCCGCTTCTCAAGGCGATGTCGACGATCCAGAGCCAGTCCTGCACGTCCGTATGCTCGATCGCGCAGGCCGCGACGGTCGCCGCGCTCAACGGCCCGCAGGACGAGGTCGCGCGTTTCCGCCAGGCGTTCGAGGCGCGCCGCGACCTGGTCGTCGACGGTATCCGCAAGATCAACGGGCTCACGCTCTCGCCGCCGGAAGGCGCCTTCTACGCCTATATCGGCTGCGCCAGTCTGATCGGCCGCAAGACGCCCAAAGGCGTCGTGCTGGAGGACGACGCGGCCGTGGCGAATTACCTTCTGAACGAAGGGCGAGTGGCGTCGGTGCCCGGCGTCGCCTATGGACTGTCACCCTATTTCCGCATCTCGACCGCGACCAGCGAAGAGGTGCTGACCGAAGCGATCGCGCGGATCAATGCCGCCGTCGCGCAAGTGGAGTAAGTGATGCCGCAGTACGAACGTATCCTGATCACGGGCGCCGCCGGCCGGCTCGGCTCGCAGCTGCGCAAAGGGCTGGCGCCGCTGGCCAAGACGATTCGCCTGGCAGGCCGTGAACCGTTCGGCGATCTAGCGCCGCACGAAGAGGAAGCGGTGTTCGATCTCGCCGACATGGAAGCCACGATCGCGGCCACCAAGGACTGCGACGCGATCGTGCATTTCGGCGGCGCGCCGCTCGAATGCGAATGGCAGACCATCCTCGATTCCAGTATCCGCGGCTCCTACCACATCTATGAAGGCGCCCGGAAACACGGCGTGAAGCGCGTCATCTACGCCTCCTCGGTGCATGCCATCGGCTATCACGAGATCGAGGCGCATATCGGCGTCGACGCGCCAGTGCGCCCCGACAGCCTCTATGGCGTGTCGAAGAATTTCGTCGAGAGCCTCAGCCGGCTCTACTGGGATAAGTTCGGCATCGAAACGGTGTGCCTGCGCATCTTCTCGTCCTTCCCCGAACCGGCCGACCGGCGCATGCTGTGGTCATATCTTTCCTTCGCCGACTGCGTGCGCCTTGTCGAGGCCTCGCTGACCGCGCCGCGCGTCGGCCACACGATCTCCTTCGGCATTTCCAACAACAAGCTGAAGATGGTCGACAACAGCGGCGCGGACCACCTTGGCTTCATCCCGCAGGACAGCGCCGAGCCGTTTCGCGCCGCGGTCGAGGCCAAGACCCCTGTTCCCGATCCGAACAAGCCGTCGGTGAAATATCTCGGCGGCTGGTTCTGCGAGCTTGGCCACCCCGACGACAAGCCCGCCTGAACATCTCGTCTGAGCGGAACCGCGTCACGAAAGCAAAACGCCGGCAACTCGTTGAGTTGCCGGCGTTTTCAATGGAAGCTGGTTTTGGGGAGCGGCACTGGTTTTTGTCTTGTGGGGCCGGCGCCGGCTTGGCCTCTCAGGGCTGGCTACGAGAACGCCGGCGCGCGGCGGGGGTTGTATTTGGTTTTAGGGACAGGATTGGCTTTTTGTCGCACGGCGTCGGTTCGGCTCCTTGCGGGCCGCTGATGCAGGATCGCCGGCCCTGGCAGCACAAAGCAAAACGGCCCGCGCGAGGCGGGCCGTTTTTGAAGTTTGGTTGCGGGGACAGGATTTGAACCTGTGACCTTCAGGTTATGAGCCTGACGAGCTACCGGGCTGCTCCAC
>NZ_JAVIIV010000014.1:0-180298 GCF_033977215.1 Mesorhizobium humile | reverse complement strand
GCCAATGCGGCCATGAAGACGATGCCTAACAAGACCGATCGCAACGATGCCCGCGCGCTTGCGCAGATCATGCGCACGGGCTGGTATCGACAGGTGCATGTGAAGACCCGGCAATGCCGGTTGTGGCGCGCGCTGTTGGTGGCCCGCCGCACGGTGCTGAACGAGATGCGCAGCATAGAGAATGTTGTGCGCGCCATCCTGCGCGAGGCCGGTATCAAGCTCGGCACGCCCTCGCGCACCGCCTTTGCTGATCGCGTGCGCGAGCTGGTCGGCGCCGACGCCGAGGCGATGGTGATGGTCGAGCCGCTGCTTTCGATCCTCGGCTCCATGCTCAAGGAGTTCGCCCGCCTGACCAAGCAGGTTCTCGACATCGTCCGCAAGGAGGAAGTCTGTCGGCGACTGATGAGCGCGCCCGGCGTCGGGCCGATCACCTCGCTCACCTTCCGCGCCACGATCGACCGGCCGGAACGGTTCGGCTCCTCGCGGGCAGTGGGAGCGCATCTGGGGCTGACGCCAGCGCGATACCAGTCCGGTGAAACCGACATTCAGGGCAAGGTCAGCCGTTGCGGCGACGAACTCGCCCGCACCGCCCTCTACGAGGCAGCACATTCGCTACTCGTGCGCTCGAAGAAATGGTCGAGCTTGCGCGCCTGGGGCATGAACATCGCCAAACGTCGCGGCATGGCGCGAGCCCGCGTGGCGGTAGCCCGCAAGCTGGCCGTCATCCTGCATCGCATGTGGGCCGACGCAACCGAATTCCGCTTTGGAAAGGAAGCCGCCGGCCCCACATTGGCATGAAATAGGACAAGGAACAAAAACGAACACAGACAGTGGTTCGCCCGAGAGGGTCATCCGGATCGTTCCCGTGGGGACGATGGGCAAGGCGATCTCGTTAGCAGGCACGATCCTGGGCGAATTCTCCAAGGTCGTTCAACAGATTGAGACGCCTCGCTCTCCCTGACCCCATCATGCGGCGGCTCCGCGCCGACCGCGAAGAGAAGCGAGTGACCCGCGGGGCGACATGATCCGGAAAGAAGACGGGAAAAGCTTGACCTCACCGACCCCAATCAGAGAAGCCTGCTAGACGTCATGTTCCGAGGCGGAGATCGGTGGCCCGCCCTTTCGTGCGATTAAAGGACGAGGGTTGCTCGGATGGGCCGAGCCGATCCTCACGCACGGAGGGCGAGCCATGGGAGAGTTTAGCGAAGCATTTGTTGCGTTTGATGTAGCCAAGAAGAAGCACGCGGTTGCGATTGCGGAGGGCGGTCGCACTGGCGAGGTCCGGTTTGTCGGCGAGGTCGAGAATAGTCCTGCGGCGATAGAGCGGACGATCAAGAAGCTGGGAAAAAAGTATGATCGACTGCACGTCTGCTTCGAGGCCGGGCCGACCGGTTATGGGTTGTGCCGGCAGGTCCGCGATCTTGGACACGATTGCATGGTGGTTGCGCCGGCTCTGATCCCGAAGCGGCCGGGCGAGCATGTGAAGACCAACCGGCGGGACGCGGTCACGCTCGCGCGGCTGCATCGGGCGGGCGAGCTGACCGGGGTCTGGGTGCCGGACGTGGTCCACGAGGCTGTCCGCGATCTGGTCCGAGCCCGCGAAGCCGCAGCCGACGACCTGCGCCGCAAACGCCAGCAGCTACTTTCCTTCCTCCTGCGCCATGGGCGGATCTACGAGAACGGCGGCCATTGGACATTGGCGCACCTGCGCTGGCTTGCCCGCCAGAGCTTCGAGCATACCGCGCAGCAGATCGTGTTCCAGGAGAAGATCGACGCGATCGAGGACGCGGCTCAGCGACTGCATCGCCTGGACGAGCAGCTGAAAGTCATCGTGCCAACCTGGTCCATGGCGCGGGTCGTCGAGGCCTATCAGGCCATGCGTGGCGCCTCGTTCCTGGTCGCAGTGATCTTCGCGGCCGAGATTGGGGATGTGCGTCGCTTCGATACGCCGCCGCAGTTGATGGCTTTTCTCGGCCTTGTCCCGGGGGAGCGCTCGACCGGTGTCACGGTTCGCCGGTCGAGCCTTACGCTCGCCGGCAATCGACGCGCCCGTCGCGCCCTGGTCGAAGCGGCATGGACTTACCGCTATCCTGCCAGGGTCAGCGAGGCCCTGAGGGTGCGGCTCGAGGGGCTGCCCAAGGCTGTCCGCGATATTGCCTGGAAGGGGCAGGTCCGGCTCTGCGCCCGCTATCGCCGCCTCAGCGCCACTGGCAAGAAGCCGCCGGTGGTCGTGGCTGCGATCGCACGCGAGATGGCCGCCTTCTTGTGGGCCATCGGCCGGGAGGTCGCGCCGTCATAACCGGTCTCGACCCAACCCGCTGCACAGCGTTGGGGGTGGGCCACGGTGGGGAACTCCCGTCGCTAGTTATGTGGCCGAGCCGATGCGCCCGACGCCCGCCCTCTAGACCGAGGACAGCCCCGAGACGAAGACACGGAAGGCCGGTACCCAACCCGCGGATGAGAGTCTGATCAACCGTCGTCTCTGAGCTCCACCCCCAGCCCTGTGCAGCTTCAACCGATCCGACTGCATGGCAAACCTGCCAAGCAGGGTGAGCCTTCTTGCCTTCAACCTTGACAGGGAACATGAGAGACTAGCTGAAAAAATCCTGAGGAGGCAGGCGCGGCAGTTCGGCTTCGCTTCAGGGGGCTCATAATGCGTGGCTGCCCTGCTTACACGGAGTGTCGTCAGGACGGCAGGAAGGCCGAATAGCGGTCAAGAAAGCCCCCGAAGGCCTCGGTGAATGCGGTGCAGTCTTCATCGGTCGTGGCCAGTGAGAGATTGATCGTGCCACGCCGCTGCACGTAGAAGCCGCGCAGAAGCATGTCCAGTTGAAAGAGCTTCCGTTGCACTGGCGTGGTCGCGATTTCGGCGGGATTACGGGGTGCCTTGGGCTGAAAATGCAGCGATAGAATGGACCCGTAGGCGCCGATCGAAAGCACTGGTCCACGTGCCCTCGCGGCTGCAAGGAGGCTCTGGCGCAGCGTATCGCCGCGAGCGTTGGCCCCATGGAGCGCCTCGGCGGTCGCTACTTTCGTTAGACCGACCTGGCCGGCGATCATGGTCAGCACGTTATTGTTGAACGTGCCGCCATGTCCGATAGCGCCAGGAAGGGACGGGTCCAGCCGATCCATCAGGTCCGCGCGTCCGCCCAAGGCACCGAATGTCAGGCCACCACCTAGCGACTTGCCAAGCGTTGTGAGATCGGTGCGGACCTTAACTAGATCCTGGAGGCCGCCAGGGGAGAAGCGGGCGGTCTGAACCTCATCGAAGATAAGAAGCGCCCCGCACTCATCCGCGATGACCCGAAGATTGGCAAGGAAGGTAGGGTCGGCCAGAATGCCGCCGCCGCTCCCCATCATGGGTTCGATGATGATGGCGGCGGTCTGTGCTCCATCCTTTTCCAGGACTCGCCGAACATCTTCCTCGTCGTTGAATCGAGCGAAGCGCAGCCGCGGCTTGTCGACGTTGAGCGGCATTTCGGCACCGAGGTAGTTGGCAAAGCTCCCATGATATCCACCATGGAAGGCGAGCACCAGCGGCCGGCCCGTTACCGCGCGCGCCAGGCCGATGGCCATTAGATTGGCCTCGGTGCCGGAATTGCCGAAGCGAACACGCTCGATCGACGAGAAACGACTACATATCGCTTTGGCCAGCGCTTCTTCATACCTATGGGGACCACCGAAGCTGATGCCGTTATCGAGCGCGCTTCGGATGCCGGCCAGTATGACCGGGTGGGAATGACCGTAGAACCCGGCCGTCAGGTCGTTTGCGAAGTCCATATAGCTGTGTCCGTCGACGTCGATGACGCGGGCACCCTCCGCGCTTTCGATGAATACGGGAAACGGATCGTAGTGGAGCGCGGCCCTCGTATTTCCGCCGGGGAGCACTTGGCGCGCCGTGGAAAGGTGCACTCGACTCCTAGGATTAGCGTTTGAATAGCGAGCTTGCAATTCCTCGATTTCGCGTTCGAGGGCGAGTTTCTCGACGGTCGATTGGTTCATCTTGAATCCTCACATTTGCTCTGGGGGCTAGCGCGGTTTGCGCCTTGTCAGGAGTAGCCAGCCACCTGCTCGACAATGCTTTGCGCAGGTCGTCCACTCTCGTTTGTAGAAATTGTCTAAATCCGATCCGGACGTTTCCGCCGAGCCGTGCGCAGATCGGAGACTTTCGCGAATGTGCTGGGTGTCATCGCTTACTCCTTTGATTGAGAACGCTGTTAAGCTTTTTCGCCAGGACCCTCACATGCGGCGGAGCGACCATCGTGTAATGGTCACCTGGCACCTCGTGAATTTCTAGGGGGCTTCGCGCGAATTGCCTCCACCCAAGATCGCCATCGGGCTGGTTAGTGGAAGTTCGTAGCCCATTTTTTGCCGCAAAGAGAACGGACCTGCTGTCGTTGGGCCGAGGCGTATAATCACGCAGCGCAATTCTATTTGCCTCGGCAACTGTCAGAATATTATTGAGCTGCATATTGCTCATATCGGGGACATTGCCTGCTTGCGTCCCGAAATCGCGCAAGGCCGTAACCTGACACTCACGTTTGATGGATTTCAGCCTTCGCCAATGTTGCTTCAGCGCGGGAAAAAGCACGGTCAATATGATCGCTTGCGCGCTCAGCCAGTCAGGAATGGGACTGTTGCCGAGCAGGCGATGATACCGGCCGTCTGTGTGATCTTCATCCTTGTGAATTGCTTTGGCATCGAGCAACCCAAGTATCGATATCTCGTCACCAGCATCGCGCAATTGGCAGGCCATTTCCCAAGCAATGCTACCGCCCATGGACAAGCCGACGAGCTGATAGGGGCCGCGTGCTTGTACGCTCTTGATGGCCTCAACATATTCTCCTGCCATCTCCGTAATGCTCAGGTGAGGTTTTGCCTCACCATTCAGGCCCCTCGCCTGTAATCCGAAGAGTGGCTGCTCTGCACCCAGTGCTTTAGCAAGAGGCGTATATAAGAGTACATGTCCGCCAAAGGGGTGGGGGCAAAACACAGGTGCGTGCGAACCGCCGGTTTGTATCGGCACTAATGCCCTCGGATGCGCGTCTCCATGGGTCTTCGAGAGGGCTAATGCGAGCCCTTCGGGTGTCTGATGTTCCAGCAGCAGGGACACAGCCAATCTCTCTCCCGTTAGCTGCTCGATTCGATCGATGACGCTTAAGGCGCTCAACGAATCGCCACCAAGATCAAAGAACCTGTCGGTCAGGGCAACGTCATCCACGCCCAGAATATCCCGATAGACGGCCGCAATTTGGCAGTCCAAAGCTGCGTCAGCAGAGACAATCAAAATCGGACTGCGCCCTCCTTCGTTCCCAGCCGGGCGATCGACGGATGAGCCCCCAGCGTCTTCGGTATTTTGGACCTGCTCCCTCGTGGCGACTGCGTCGAGCCAGTAACGCTTGCGGTCGAAAGGATAAGGCGGGAGGGGAGTTCGCGGCGGGGGCTTATGATCGTGCAGGCCAGACCAATCAATACCAACGCCGCAGGTCCAAAGCTTGCCCAGTGTCTGTAACACTCTCGTATGATCCCCTTGCCCGTGACCGCCTCCTGGCAAGCCTGCAAAGGCGACGGGGCCGCGCAGGTTGCTCTTTGACTTGAACTGCCTGGAAAGCGCGGTCAGGGCTGCACCCGGCCCCATCTCAATGAACAACTCGTGTCCCGATTGCACCAGCCGATCGAAAGCTACCTGGAACTGCACCGTCTCACGCAGATTGCGGACCCAATAGCTGCCATCAGGCGGCACTTCCGCCTCAAGCCAATCACCGAGCACCGTTGACATGAAAGGTACTTGCGGCGTGTGCAACTCGACTTGTTCTGCGTGGATCCTAAACTTCGGCAGGATTGGATCGAGCAGGGATGAATGCACGGCATGACTTGCACGCATTCGCTTGCTTGCGATGGATTTCGCCTGCAATCGCTCATGAAACGCTGCTATATCGGATACGGGCCCCGAGACAACGCACTGACGCGGCCCGTTTATGGCCGCCAATGAAAGGCGTTCATTCCAATATGGTCGGAGTTCTTCCCGCGACAGATGGACTGCAACAATCCCGCCGACGGGTACGTGCGACGTTAACTGCCCCCTTTTCAGTGTCAGTCGAATCGCTTCGGGTAACGAGATGATGCCCGCAACATGAGCGGCGGCATATTCTCCGATGCTGTGGCCTATCACAGCTGCTGGGAAAATGCCCCACGAGATGAAGAGCTTCGCCATCGCGTATTGCGTAGCAAAGATGACAGGCTGTATGACGGCTTCCAGCTGAGGCTCACTCTCGCCATCAGATTTTCCTTCGCAGTAGAGCAGGGGGCGGAAATCAATATCCGCGAACTCGTTGAGCCATTTTGCGCATTCGTCGATGGCGTTGCGGAATACAGGCTCTTCTTCATAAAGCTCCCGACCCATTCCGATCTGCTGCCCGCCCTGGCCGGAGAACATGAACACGATGTGGTGTTCACTACTTGGCGCCTCTCCCGACGCGTCCGTATTCAGTGCCGCGTGATCGAGTTGGTCGGCTAGTTCCACCAGATCGGATCCCACGAAACTTGTGCGATATCTGAGAGCCGCTCGACCCTTTTGAAGGGTACATGCGATATCTGCTACGTCATGCTGAATATCGCTTCGGCGCATAAAGCCGGCCAGTTGCCGGAGCATTTCGGTCATTGCCGACCTGCTCGCCGCCGATACCGGAAAGACGTGCGGCCTGCGACTGGCGTGCTCCTCGGTTCGCGGCGGAGCCTCCTCAAGAATCGCGTGTGCGTTCGTGCCACCAATGCCAAATGAGCTAACCCCGCCGCGTCTTGGCTGATCACCTTTGGGCCAAGCAGTGCGGGTCTTGTTTACGAGTACCGGACTCTCGTGAAAGTCGATATTTGGATTGGGTATGTCAAAATGCAGGCTAGCAGGAATGACGCCCCTGTTCAGCATCATGGCGAGCTTGATCAACCCCGTTACCCCAGCAGCGGCGTCGAGATGGCCAATATTTGTCTTCACCGAACCTATTGCGCAGAATTGTTTCCTCGCGGTATGGGAACGGAAGGCCTTGGTCAGGCCAGAGATTTCAATGGGGTCTCCAAGATAGGTTCCCGTACCATGCGCCTCCACGTAACCAACGGTGTCCGCTGGGACGCCAGCATCGGTGAGGGCAGCCTGAATCACCGCAGCTTGTCCGTCGGCGCTGGGGGCGGTGAAGCCTACCTTGGCGGCCCCGTCATTGTTGATGGCGGTCCCCTTTATGACCGCCCATATATAATCTCCGTCTTTGCAAGCATCGCTCAATCGCTTGAGAACGACAACCGCTGCTCCGCTGCCTCTCACCGTTCCTTGTGCCTTAGCATCGAAAGCACGGCAGTGGCCGTCAGGGGATAAGATATGGCCCTGTTGATGGAGATAGCCTTTTCCATGCGGCAAGGAAATCGATGCACCACCTGCCATTGCCATGTCGCACTCATTGCTGCGCAGGCTCTGGCAAGCGAGGTGGACAGCAACTAGCGAGGTGGAGCAAGCCGTCTGAACTGAGACGCAGGGGCCGGTCAAGTTGAGCTTATAGGCGATGCGCGTCGCCGTGAAATCGCAGCCACTGAGAATACGAAACTGCAACTTCTCTGAATCCAGCAGGTCGCGGCTCGCTTCGCGGTCAACGAGATAGTGGTTGGCCCCCACGCCGGCAAAGACACCGACACGGCCAACTCCTGCTTCGCGAGATCCGTATCCTGCATGGTCGAGCGCCTGATACGCTGTTTCAAGCAGAATTCGCTGTTGTGGGTCCGTCCACGCTGCTTCCTTAGGCGAGACGTTGAAAAACGCTGCATCAAACAGATCAACTCCGCTGATGACGGCTTCGCGTCTCACATAATTGGGCTTGCCAAAGGTATTGGGATCAACGCCAGCTTCTCGCAATGTCTTTTCATCCAGATCTGCGATGGACTCTGCGCCATCGACCAGATTGTTCCAGAATTGATCCACATTCTCCGCTCCCGGGAACCTCCCCGCCATGCCGATGATCGCGATAGCATTGCGATCCTGGCTAGGTATGTCTTTCGTCGCGGCTAGGCTACTTGGCTTCTTGGGCTGTTCCGGGTGGTGAGCTCCTGAAATTCCGGCCAAGTGTCTGGCCAGCCTACTAATGTTGGTGTGCTCGAACAGATCCAGAATCTTGCAATCAATCCCCAAGCGGTCACGGATTCGTGCCTGAACCTGGACGATGGCCATGGAGTGTCCGCCCACATCGAAGAAATTGTCTTCAACGCCGACAGAGTCGAGTTGCAGCACATCTTTCCATATCTCAGCCAACTTCGTCTGCAGCCCGGAGGTCGGCAAAATTAGCTGTTTTGAATTCGGCTTTCTCGGCTCGGGAAGGGCGCGCCGATCTACCTTGCCGCTGCGATTGGTCGGTAGCTGCGGGAGGAAGACAAACTGTGAGGGGATCATGTAGTTGGGAAGCACGGCACCTAGAAAAGCCTGAAGGTCATCGGTGTTCTCCGAAATCTCCCGTTGCGTCACCACATAGGCTGTCAGGTTCGCATTTTCTGTCAGCGCAACGCAGCATGCCTTGACATTTTCGTGCTCCATCAGGCACTGCTCGATTTCGGCAAGCTCGACCCGCATACCGCGGATCTTGATCTGTCCGTCTTTCCGACCTAGGAACTCAATCGTGCCATCTGACCGATACCGGGCTCGATCTCCAGTCTTATAGAGTCTGGACTGCGGCTGGTCACGAAACCGCTTTGGCTGGAAAAGCTGGCGGGTGAGTTCATCGCGATTGATGTAGCCGCGAGCAAGGCCGACACCCCCGATATAAAGCTCACCGATTGCGCCAATTGGTGCCGGCTTGCCATAGCGATCGAGAATGTAAGCTTTGGTATTGATAGCAGGGCGCCCGATCGGTGGCTTTCGCCCATCAAGTTTCACCTCGTTCCTGATGCAAAAAACGGTTGTTTCGGTGGGCCCATAGGAGTTGAAGATGCGCCGATTCTCACCCCATCGCTCAATGAGGCTCGATGGCAAAGACTCGCCACCTGACTTGATCACGGCGAGATCTGGAAGATCGGTTGATGGCAAGGCCATCCACGCCGTGGGGGTAAGACCGGCAGCGGTAATGCGCTCACGGCGCATGAAGTCGACAAGCTCGGCTCCAGGCAGTGACGCCGATGGGGGCGCCAGGCACAATCGACCACCCGAAGATAAGGCCAACATGAAATCAAACAGAGATGCATCAAATCCGCAGGAAGCGAACTGCAATACCCGGCCATCTGGCCCCAACTGATAAGTGCGTCTTAGATCCTCCGTCATGTTGCAGGCGCTGCGATGTTCAACCATCACGCCTTTAGGCTGACCCGTTGAACCGGACGTATAGATCACGTAGGCCAAATCAGAGGGGCGGGCAAGACAGTGCGGAGGCGTGACTTCATGCAGGGCAATTTGGGTGTCGTCCCCGTCGAGGAGAACCACCGCGTATCCATTCGCACCTTCAATGTTTAGCCCTGACAGGTCTTTCCCGAACGTCTGTTCCTTAAGTTCCGTTTTGCTTATCACTGCAGTGGTGCCAGCATCCCGCAGCATGAAGCGCAGACGCTTGGCTGGGAGTCGCGGATCGAGAGGAAGGTAAACGGCCCCCACCTTCAAGATTGCTAGAAAGCCGACAATGAGATCGCACGAACGCTCAACGAGAACGCCGACGACGTCGCCAAGGCGGATACCTTTTGAAATTAGATGACGAGCGAGCCTGTTTGCCCTTTGCTCTAGTAAGGCATAGCTGAGTGCCTCCGATGGGCAACTGACAGCGATATTGTCTGGGTAAGCGGCAGCCTGCGCTTCGATCAGGTTGTGCAAGCAAATGTCGGACGGGAAAACTGCACTTGTGTCGTTCAAACCGTGCAGAAGATGGTGCTCTTCCTCTTGCGTCAGAAGACTATAGTCGCCTATCCGTCGCTCTGGCGCATCTGCAATCGCCTCTAGCAACAAACGATAGTGGTTCGCCAGCCGCTCGATGGTGCTAGGATCCCACAAATCCGAATTGTATACGACATCTAGGCGGACACTTTTTTTGCTGGCCAGGATTCGAAAATCGAGATCGATCCAGATATCGGTCTCGCAAAGTTGGATTTGCGCAGGCAAGCCGGACAGGTCGACCTCGCATGGCGCGAAGCCAAGAGAACTCACCGCTTCCGGAGTGAAGTTGAAAACTGCTTGCGCGAGAGGATTGCGATTGGCTGCCGTGGGCAGCTTGAGTTTCTCCAGTAGCAGCGGAAGGGGAAAATACTCGTGGCTGCGCGCGCAACGCATGAGCTGGCGCACCCGCTGCAGATGGTCGAGGAAAATGGGATTTCCGGAAAGATCCTGCCGTAGGGCTGCCAGCGTCACAAAGTACCCGAAGGTCCCTGAAAAATTGCCTGCCGGACGACCGAGACGTGGCACGTAGAGGGTGATGTCGTCCTGGTCGCCATAACGATGCAGCAGGACGTAATAGGCAGCAAGCAGCACGGTGGCGAGCGTCACTTTTTCTTTGTGCGCCAGTCGCTCCAAGCGCGCGACCAGTGACATCTCAATATTCACTGAGAGAACTGACCCGGTGTGCGTGGCAAGTGCGGCTCGTGGTCTGTCGGTCGGAAGGGCCAAGTCAGGTTCGTGATCAACAAACTGGCTGCGCCAGTAGGCCCACATGCGTTCTCCATCGTCGCCGTCAAGGAGTTGCTCTTGCCAGGCTACGAAGTCTTTATAAGGAGCCGCTGTGGTGAGGCTCGGCATGCCTGTTTCGCCGCAGAACGCCTGGTAGAGCCTGCCGAACTCGTGCAGGAAGGTGCGAATGCTGCAGCCGTCGGATATAATATGATGGAAATTGAGGAGGAGAACCTCTTCCTTGGCACTGATGAACAGGTGAGCGCGAAACACGGGCCCATGTTCCAGATCGAAAGGCGAGCGAGCTTCCGCTGCGATACAGTGACGGAAGTCCGCCTCTTCGACGTTTAGCCGAACGACATGAAAACTCAGAGAGGCTGTCCCATGAATGCGCTGAACGACCTGCTCGCCGTCCTGGTGAAAGGTTGTGCGTAGCATTTCATGGCGGTCGATCAATGACCGGAGCGCGCGCCGCAAGGCATCAATGTCGAACGGTGCCTTTATGCGCAGTTGGACTGGCAGATTGTATTCGCTACCTGTCGGTCGCTTTTGATGATGTATCCAAAGGCCCATCTGGCCATGCGACAGCGGACGTGTAACATGATCCATTGCTTTCTCCAGCCGTATAGTTGTTCAGAGAACATGTCATTCTTCTCGTGAAGATGGTTTGAATTGTTCGAGAATTATTTGCGGCGGTCATGTGCACCTTTCGTAATACGGAATACACATTTATACAAAGGTAGAATTGTGGACGGACTGGGGGGTACAAATTTTAAAAAAAGTCAAAAGAAAGATCGAGGAATATCAAGCTGCTTCGCGATGGTTAAAGTCGCTTCATATTATCTTTACACATCGTAACCGTCGGCGAAGCGGCTCCTAGGTAGTAACCGAGCCACGTAAGCAGCGGGAAGTTCGAAACCTCGCCTTTGGAGCCGGATTTTGATTCACTCGGCGCGTTGATTTGGGCGGAGGCGCTGGATGCGGGGACAGGCTGGTTTCTGGGACTTTGATGAGCGCTATTTGCTGCTGAGCGGGTCGGCGCCGCTGAAGAAGCTGAACGCGGTAGTGGCGAGGGAGGTTTTCCGCAAGCCGCTCGGAAGGTCGCCGCGTGATGGGCTTCGCCGTTGAGCCTTCCAAACGTGTGAAGCGCATGCGACCGGCTCAGCGGCTCTAGCAGGTTGTTGAAAAACCGTTTTGTTCACGGAACGTATCGGAATTAGGCCGGGTACAGATCGAAGTCAAAACGGCTATCTGTGAGACTTTTTCAGCAGCCTGCTAGTCTAGGAGAAGCAACTCGGCGCAGGGGTCGCCCACTCCCGGCTGGCTCCCCACCGGTTGCAGAAGGTTGCGCTTGCGCCACACTGGCACTTTCGGCGAACCTCTGACAAAACTGGCCATAGCCGTCGGAATGGCGGCCAAGTATTGCAGCAAAAAGCGGGTGACCAGACACAACCGCAACGGAAACGTTACACAAGCTTATTTTGCAAACAGCTGGGTCGACCATTATCCAAGACAATCTTGATGAGATTGGAGCCCTTCGCTTCAGTACTAGCCGCGACGCTCCGGTGGTGCGCCAGATGTGACTTCGATTGCCCAATGGAAGGAGATTCTCTTGAAACGATTTTACGACGACGAAGCCAATTCACTTTTCGTGCAGTCCTACGATGCCTTCTATAGCCCCAGGATGCCGCAAACGCCCGTCGAGGACATCGATTTTTACGCAGGGATTGCGCAGAAAGCCAGCGGAAACGTACTCGAACTCGGATGCGGAACCGGGCGCGTAGCATTGCCCCTCGCAGAACTTGGCTTCAATGTTACTGGTGTCGATACATCGGGGGGGCTGCTTTCAATCGCTGAACGCAAGGCGGCCGGGATACCGATCGCGGCACAACAACGATTGCGATTTGTTCAGCAAGATATGTCAGACCTTCAGCTGGGTGAGCAGTTCGCCGTCGTTTTGGCACCCTTCCACTCCTTTCAGCACCTCCTCACAAGCGAGCTGCAGATTAGAGCTTTGAAGGCCATTCATCAGCATATCCGGACTGGTGGCCGACTCGTGCTTGATCTTGTCGATCTCCACGTTGACATCCTGTCAGAGAAGCTGGTGCTTCCCCGGTCGCGCTCTGCCGTACATGAGCCTAGCGGACGGCGTTACGTCCGGAATCTGCTGAATGCCCGCTATGATCACTTTGCGCAAACGCGGCACGATGTCTGGCGCTTTTTGGAAATCGGAAAAGATGGCGAAACATTGCAGGAAGAGACGCGTGATTTGGTTCTGCGTTGGACGCACCGGTGGGAACTGCACCACATGCTGGCGCACTGCGCCTTTTCGATTGAGGCAGAATACAGCGACTTTCGGCATTCTCCGCCTTGCTATGGCAAGGAGCTACTGGTGGTCGCCAAAGTTTGACTAAGAGACCTCTCTGATTGGGGTCGTTGAGGTCAAGCCACTCCTGCACTTTTTTCTGGACCGTCCCGCAGGTCACTCGCTTCTCTTCGCGGTCGGCGCTGTGGCCGCCGCATGATGGGGTCAGGAGAGCGAGGCGTCTCGATCGAACGCATCTCGTTCAGCACCGTGCGGCGGGCAACCAGCAGCGAGCGCCAAAGCCGGCACTGCCGGCTCTTGACATGCACCTGCCGATACCAGCCGGTGCACATGATCTGCGCCAGCGCGCGGGCGTGATTGCGATCGGTCTTGTTGGGCATGGTCTTCATCGCCGCATTGGCCTGCCGCGTCTCGATGCAGGTCGCAGGCCAGCCTTCGGCGTGCAATCCATCGTGAAGCCAGGCCGTCAGCGAGCACGCTTCCAGGCCGATCCGCTCAAGCGGAAAGCCGGTCCCCTTCAGCGCTTCACACAATGCCTGCGGATCGCTCAACGCTGTCGCCTCCTTCACGATCCGGCCAGTCTCGTCGACAATGCAAATAGAGGTCTCTTCCAAAGACACGACCAGTCCGGCAAAGTACTTCATGGTTGCTCCTTCCAAATGTTTGTGGCGAGTCACATCGACCACGTTTTCACATTTCGGCAGGAGCAGCCGCCATCATCTGGCTCGGCAGAGACCCCAATCACCCCATCTGTTTTGAAAATCGGCTTGCAGAGCGTTTCGTGCGAGGCTGAGTTATGATTCAAGCTTTGGATGTGGACGAAGCAGAGTCGTGGCCGGCTGGCCCATATAGCCGCCGGCCGATATCTCCATAGCGCCGGCGCGACTACGAGCAGCGCTGCGGGTTCCGACGCGAAGCCGGCCGCTATTCCGATCAAAGACCGGCCACCGTTCCGATTTAAAGCCGGCCAGCATTCCGATCAAAGACCGACCAGTTTTCGGCACTGAAGATTACCTCCTGGGTCAGCAACTTTGGCATCAAGTGCCCCGCGGCAAACGGGGAGATTTTGATGCCGGCGAAGAGAAGGCTGACCATGAGACAATTGGGACAAACGCTTCGGCTTGCCGGAAGCGGGACGAGCTCCCGCGAGATAGCAGTCATTTTGGGGATAGCGCGCAGCACGGTGCAGGATAACCTGCAGCGCAATGTAACGCGGGTGCTGCTATGGGAAGAGTATCGTGCCGCCAATCCCGACGGCTTTGGCTACACCTGGTTTTGCACGACCTTCGAGGCCTGGAAAGGGCGCGCACGCCCGACGATGCGTCAGACGCACTTGGGCGGCGAGAAGGTGTTTGTCGATTTCGCCGGCGACACCATCGACATCTTCGACCCAATCACCGGCGAAGCGCATCCCATGAAGCTGTTCGTCGCAGCAATGGGCGCCTCGAACTATACCTACGCCGAGGCGTGCCCGAGCGAGAGCCTGCCCGACTGGATCGGCGTGCACACGAACCTCTTCACCTTTCTGGGTGGCGTGCCGAAGTTCGTGGTCTGCGACAATCTCAGGGCCGCCGTCCGGACTTATGCGGAGATGGCGAGCCATTACGGCACCGCAGTTCTCGCAGCCAGGCCGAGACGCCCGAAGGATAAGGCAAAAGTCGAGGTCGCCGTGCAAATCGCCCAGCGCTGGGTCCTGGCGCGACTACGCAACCAGCGCTTCTTTTGCCTGGCGGAGCTAAACGCCGCCATCCGCCTGCTCGTCGCCGAACTCAACGCCCGCCAGATGCGCGGCTTCGGCTCCAGCCGCGCCGAACTCTTCGCCGAGATCGACAGGCCGAAGCTGGGAGAGCTGCCAGACCAGCCATACGTCTTTGCGCGCTGGAAGCGTTGCCGTGTCGCGCCCGATTATCATGTCGAGGTCGACGGACACTGGTACTCCACGCCCTACCGCCTGATCCGCGAGCTCGTCGATGTGCGTATCGCCGACAACACTGTCGAGATCTTCCACAAGGGGCAGCGGATCGCCAGCCACGCCCGTGCGCCCAACCGGCGCGGCCACACCACCGTTGCCGATCACATGCCGAGCGCGCATCGCCGCTACGGCAAGTGGACGCCGGGGGGACTGATCGCGGCCGGCGAGAAGATCGGTCCCGCCACCGCCGCCTTCTTCCAGGCCGTCATCGCCGATCGGCCGCATCCCGAACAGGGCTTTCGCACCTGTCTCGGCATCCTGGCGCTGACCAAGAGCTACGGCAACACGCGCATCGATGCAGCCTGCCAACGCGGCATCCTCATCAAGGCACGCTCCGTCGCCTCGATCCGTTCGATCCTCAAGAACGGCCTTGATCGCGCGTTCCTCGACGAGACGCCCGATCATCAACCCCTGCGCCACGGCAACATCCGCGGTCAGGGCTATTTCCACTGAACCATGGAGTTCTCAATGCTCACCCATCCCACCCACGAACGGCTGATCGCACTCGGCTTGACCGGAATGGCCAAGGCCTTCGAGGAGCAGCGACGATCACCGGATCTCGATGCCCTGTCGTTCGAGGAGCGCATCGGGCTTCTTGTCGATCGCGAAGCCGCCGAGCGCGACACCAAACGGCTCACCACACGGCTCAAATTCGCCGCGCTGCGCCAGAGCGCCTGTGTGGAAGATGTCGATTTGCGCACCCCGCGCGGCATCGACCGCGCCGTCTTTGCCAGGCTCGTCGCCGGCGACTGGATCGACCGCCACGAGAACGTGCTGGTCACCGGCGCAACCGGCCTGGGCAAGAGTTGGATCGCCTGCGCCCTCGGCCACAAGGCCTGCCGCGACAATCGATCGGTGCTCTATCATCGCGTCCCGCGCCTCTTTGAGGCGCTCGCGCTAGCGCGTGGCGATGGGCGCTATGGCCGCCTGCTCAAGACGCTCGGGCGCGTTCAACTCCTTATCCTCGACGACTGGGGCCTGTCGGTCCTCAATGCAGCCGAGCGTCGCGACCTCCTGGAGATCCTCGACGATCGCCATGGCCGCGCTTCCACAATCGTCACCAGCCAAATCCCCGTGGAACACTGGCACGATGTTGTCGGCGATCCCACGCTCGGCGATGCTATTTTGGATCGCCTCGTTCACAACGCTCACCGCCTTCAACTCACCGGAGAAAGCATGCGAAAACATAAAGCCCGCGCCCACGCTCTTGACGCAGCCGCAAACACCTGAATCAATCAACAGGTCGGTCGAAGCGGCCGCTCATGATCGCGTGAAATCCCTGCTCACGATCAAATGAAATGAGCGCTCACCATCGCGTGAAATGGCTGCTCACAATCAGCGAAATGCGCAGCTTGGCCGCCCTGGCGCGAGCTTCGAAACGCTTCTGGCGGCGCATGGTCGCCTCGCGTTCGAGCAGCATGGCAAGCCATTCGCCGTGCTCGAGGCCGCGCCTTCAGACTGAGCGTCGAGTTCCTGGAAAGCGGTTGCCATGCCGTAGAGGCCGAGCTATCGCAGCATGTCGATGGTGGGATTGATTAGCATTGGTGGTTCTCTCAATGAAAGTAATCAGGGCCACGCAGATTGGCGTGATCGACGATGGCGGTTGGTTCGGTGGAATGGCGTGCGGCTTTATGGTTGGCGATGAGCGAGGCAATGCTCTTGCAGTTCAGGCTACCAATCTCGGCAGCGCGGGCTGACACGACTTCGGCCCGATTGCGATCGATGTCACGAAACAAACGTAGGATGCCCAGACATGTTCGAAAGCCCTGTTCGGGATGCGGACGGCTGGCAAGGATTGCGACGACCAGGCCTTGCGTTTGCGGTCCGATGGATGCGACCCAGCGCCGAAAGCGCTCCGGTGTCCATTCGGCATAGCGCCGGTGGGAACTGGGCATGTGGTCCGGATCGGTTCCATGGCGAGGACCTCCATAGCGGCGCTGATGCGCCGCGATGCGCTTGCCGCGGTGGAAGATCTCGATGGTGCGCGCCGTCGCTCTCAGGTCGACCTGCTGACGAATGAGGCTGTGGGGCACGGAATAAAAGAAGGTCTTGAACTCGACGTGGTAATCCGTCGAGACGCGGGCCAAACGCCATTCGGCAAACTCGTGATCCTCCAGTGGAAGACCGGCCAGAGTCGGGCGCTCGACGCTCTCGAAGAGCTGCCGGCGACTGACGCCCAGCCGGCGCATGACGTGGTCGTTGATGCGATCGAGTGCCCGGGCAATGGCGGCATTAGCCTCAGCCAGCGAGAAGAAAGTCTGGTTGCGCAGACGGCCCAGAATGCAGGATTGGGCAAAACGCACTCCATTTTCCACTTTCGATTTATCCCGAGGGCGTTTGGGCCGTGCGGAAGAACACCGACGCCATAATGAGAGGCCATCATGCCGTAGCTGCCGTTTGATCTCGGGATCGTAGAAGCTGGCGCGACTGACGCCCGACTTCAGATTATCGAGAATTATGAGTCTGGGAACGCCCTGGAAAAACCGAAACATTCGGACATGCGAGCCAATCCAGTCGGGGAGCGTTTGCGTCCAGGTCGCTTCGGCAAAGGTGTAGCTGGACGCACCCAGCACCGCCACGAAGATCTCCGCCTCGCGGATCTCGCCGCTCTTGCGGTCGACAATCGGGATCTTCTTGCCGGAATAATCCACGAAGACCTTGTCGCCGGCGGCGTGCTCCTGGCGCATTGTCGGCGACAGTCGTTGTTGAAATCCCCGCAGGAGTTCGCAAAAGCGGCTGTAGCCGTAGCCTTCGGGATGCGCCTCTCGATACTCCTCGCAGAGGATGAGCAAAGTGACGCCGGGCTTCTTGAGCTCGACCGCAAGATCGGCCCAGTTCGGCTCCGTGCGTCGCCGTGTCCCCTGCTTGAACGCCGTTGCGGCTGAAAAGCTTGTTCTCGAGCGCATCGTCGGTCAGTTCGCCCGGCAAGGGCCAGGTCAATCCAACTGCTGCCGCACGCACGAGGCAGCGCCATCTGGTCATCCAGCCGAAGGTCCGCTCGACGACCCAGCGTCGTGGGAAAAGTTCGAAGACCTTCTGGTCATCAGATCGACGGATGATCTCGATCAGGAAGCCCAGATGGGCGGCCTTGTCCATTTAGACTATCATCGGCGCCATCGGCGAACAGATGTTTCACCCAGGGCCAGCGCTTGCGAATGGCATCCAAGATCGCCTGGGCGCCGGCGCAACTCCTTCTCGACATAGCTCCAATCGGGCACCGGCCGCCGGGGGCTTTGCGACGCTGCCTTCGGCGCCGGGAAGAGCAGCAGCTCAAGACCTTCGTCATCCATCCCCTCGGGTAGCGGCCAGCTCAGCCCGGCAAGACGGGCGCGCCGCAGATAACCATGCACGACGCCATTGCTGACCCCGAGCGTGTGCGCGATGGCACGTTCGGTCAGGCCCTGGACATGTCTTAGACGTAAAACTTCTCTGATCCGGCGCATCGACAATCTCTGGGTTGGCATCAGGCTTCCTCGTTTTGAACGAGGCATCCTGGGCGGATTCAACCGGTCGTCGCAACAGCCTCGATCATATCTTGTTTGAGTAACTGGTCGAGAGCCTCTGCAGGCGTGCGCCAGCTTAACGTCTTGCGGGGCCTGGTGTTCAGAGCACGCGCTACAGCGCTGAGTTCATCGGGCCCATGCTGGCTGAGATCCGTGCCTTTCGGAAAGTACTGGCGCAGTAAGCCGTTGGTGTTTTCGTTGCTTCCGCGCTGCCAAGGGCTTTGAGGGTCGCAGAAGTAGATCGCGAGGCCAGTGTCGATCCGGAGTTGTAACATGCTGGGCCATCTCCGCGCCCTGATCCCAAGTCAAGGATTGGCGGAGGTGTGCGGGTAGATCCATGATGGTCCCGGCGATGGCATCGCGGACCGCTTCGGCACCATGCCCGGCAAGAGCCGGGCCGTTTTTGACAGACTTGTCCTTGCCGTGGCGTTCCATGCGCGGCAGGTGCAAGAGCATTGTGAACCGTGTTGTACGTTCGACCAGCGGTTCATCGGCAAAGTCGACGCTGGTCCACAGCTTGGAGCCCGGAACAGATTGCGCGGCGGTCTGAAGCTGGACTTCCCCCGAAGACCTAACCATGCGTGCCACTGCGCGGTAATGGCCCGATAGTCGAAGTCTCCCCCACGCGTCGCCGAGTTGCGCCTGAACTCGCGGGAGATTGTGCTGGGCGACCGCCCCAGCTTGCGTGCGATCACACGCACTCCAGTGCCCCGAGTGCATTCCAAAGCTATTTCCTCGCGTTCTCGGAACGTCAAATTTCGGCTCGTGAGTGACGCCGCCGCGGGTGAAAGATGTGTGGGAGGCATTCCGCCTGAACTCCGAAACCACCGGATACCCACGGGGCCGGAGACGCCGGCTTCGGCGGCGGCCTCTTCACTGGACAGGCCTGCCGCCACTCCTCGCCAGAACCGGCACAGGTTCTCACGCTGCCACACTGGTGGCCGCCCTGGCGAGGACAATTTATGCCGAGTAGAGCGCTCCGATTTCCGTCTTCCTGTAGCCATGAACACCTCCTGCTATGGGGTGTTGCGACGACCGGTTGAATCCGCCCTGTAGACAGGCTGAGTTGTCGGCCGAAGCGTCCAGCACCTCCGAAAAGGTGCTCACGATCGTCTGAAATCGCTGCTCACGATCCCCCGAAATCGTTGCTCATGATCCCGTGAAATCCGTGCTCACGATGCGGTGAAATCCGTGCTCACGATCGTCTGAAATACGCAGCCAAGCTTCGCCAGGACGCGCAGATCGAGAATGCTGATTTCCGCGCCGCACGCGGTCTCGACCGCAATCTGTTCATGGCGCTTGCCGGCTGCGACTGGATCAGAAAGCATCACGGCCTTCTTGTCACCGGGCCAGCCGGCGTCGGCAAAACTTGGCTTGCCTGCGCTCTCGGCCACAAGGCCTGCCGCGAAGACTTCTCCGTCGCCTACCAGCGGGTTCCCCGGCTATTCGCCGCTCTCTCGCTTGCAAGAGGCGACGGGCGATACGGCAGGATCCTCAAATCTCTTGGTAGGACCGACCTGCTGATCCTCGATGACTGGGGACCGGAAAAGCTCAATGACGACCAACGTCGCGATCTCCTGGAGATCATTGTGGACCGCTACGAGCGACGCTCAACCATCGTCACAAGTCAGGTGCCCGTGGATCGCCGGTGGGAGATTATTGCAAACCCCACTCTTGCCGATGCCATCTTGGATCGCTTCGTTCACAACGCCTACCGCATCGATCTCACCGGTGAAAGCATGCGAAAACAGCGCCGCCGGTCGCATCCGAAAACCTCGAAGCTTGACCTGAAACAAAACCCAACCCAAACATCACGAGACCCAGGATCAGTCCGAAAAATGGCCGGCTTCAAATCGGAATGGTGGCCGGAATGAAATCGGAATGACTGGCCGGCTTCAAATTGGAATCGGTGGCCGGCTTCATCGGAATACGCAAGCAGCGCATCGTCTCTCACGCTATGATCCTCGTCGCAATGTGCGCAAACCTCATCCGCAGAAACGCTCATCCTTGAATTTCAAAAACGGACTCTAGCACTTAGAAGAATCTGATGAATCTGACGCGTGCTGAGGTAGATCGAGGCGTCCACCACCTCATGGCATTTTAGCCGCAGGAGCGTACAGTGACCGAGATGTTTTCCGCCCGGATAGCGGCTAGCAACGGCAGTCCGGGAGAAGCTCCGCAGTGAGTTACGTTAAGCGCCGAGGTATCCGAGGACGCTGACTTTGGTGTTGGTCTTGGCGGATATGAAAATGTCGTGGCATCGCGACGGCAAAGTCGGCAGGGCATTCTCATGCCGGCGTCCGCCTTGGCTTTGGGAGGTTGCTGATAGCTGGACTCGTCTCAAACAACGTTTGGTCCTCGTAGTCGCAGGCGGATACAGCATTCACAATGCGCTTGAGGTGGGCAAACACATCTCGACCTTCTTCCGCGCGACGCGAGATGACATAGGAGCCGCTGGCGACGATATCGCGCGTACCCTCGACGCAACACCCGCGATCATCTGCCTGTTCGCAAACCGCTTTCTGTTCCTCAGTCCGGGAAGTAAGGGGCCGCATATCGGTCCCGTTCGCCAAGGGTCGGAAATGGGGTGATCGACCAATTGATTAAGTCGACGGCACGCTGAATTATCGCCTCTGTCTGAGCAGGGGTGGGTGTAGCGGCCATGACATGTCCAATCTTATCTCGGTAATCGCCGTTCCTAAGGATCGGCGTCTTGGGTTCAACATAGAATTTGACCTCGGCGACACCTGGTATAGCAGCCGCCCGACTGTCACCGTGGACCCAATCGAGGGTGCCCTCGCGATCAGGAATTAGGTTCCGCGCCACCGCAGTGTGCGAATGGCTTCTGCGCAAATCCCATTTGTCGCCGATGACAAGCTTGATGTGCTCTGTGACGAGATCGACACCGTAAGCCAACTGAACCAGTTGAGGAGTGGGCGTGCCAGCAAGACGCGGATTGACTTCGATCACGACTGGACCAAGCTTCGTCCACATAAATTCAATGTTCGTTGGCCCCCAGCCAAGGCCAAGAGCTCGCAAACAGCCCAGCGAAACGTCGGCGATGCGCGCATGCTGGTAATCAGTGAGCGGGGCCGGATAGGTGCATTCACGACAGACGAAATGCGGTGGGTGCCCCCCCAGTCAAGGGTGGCAATCCCGATGACCTCATTTCCCATTACCTCAGCGCTATAATGGGGGCCTAGTGCGAATTCTTCAACCAGTATCCTCGGCGAAGACCGCCAAATGTGCTTCCCGCCCAACAGAGAGATCGTATGTTCGGCTAACTCGTCGACATTGCGGCACAGTCGGACACCTCTGCTGCCGCTGCCGACGGTTGGCTTAAGAATCACCGGCAGGCCGATCTCCGCGGCAGAGCGTTCTACCTCCGCCGCATTCGCTGCCAAGCAATAAGCGGGTATTGGAACGCCCGCCTCCGCGAGGAGCTGACGTTGAGTGAATTTGTCGCAGCATCGTTCAATGGATGAGGGGTTCGGTCCCGGCAGATCGAAACGCCGGCAGAGCTTGCCGGCTGTCGCATAGAACGACTCCGTGGCGCTCGTAATGCCAGCAATGTCATAGGTCGCACGCAGCTGGGAACACTCTCGGATCAGCGCATCGAGATTGTCAGTATCGACACTGATTGCGCCAATACCTTCCGCCGCAAGATAGTCGTAACGAGCTGGATCGGCCGACAGGGTAATTGGATGAAGACCAAGACGCTGGGCCGCGTGGACATATAGCGGACCATTGCTCCTTGTGCCTTCAACCAGGATGAGCGCTCTTCTTGCCATTGGCGTTAACCTCCGTTGCGATCTGAGCGGTCTGAGCGCAAACAGTCATCAGCTTTATCCGTGACTGACCTCAGACTTCGCGGTGAAGGTAACATTGTCAGCGATTGGCGATCGCAAAGATTTTGTAAATTATAGGCGAATGCCAACCTGGGCGGGAATAGCTCCGTCTGTAAGCGATGCACGCGACAGACCGCGTGTTGACCACGCGGGATGGGCGCTAACTTGCAAAAAAGGGCGGCAAAGTGCGGGAAGTGCTGGATGAATTCTGACCGGGCTCCTTGCTGCTTCTTTCTTGTTGAGGCTGTTTCGGGCCTTGTAGTTCTAATCGAGTTCCTGCCTATCGGCGGTCATCTGACCGGGCTCGAAGTCGGGTGATCGTGATTGCGCAACCGTCGGCAGCGCGGACGCCGCACCTTAGAATAGTTTCCGTCCATAAACGTGCATATTTCAGTGCGTTTACAATGAGCTGCGCGCGATTGAGAGCGCCTTGACGGGCGCGGACGGGTCGAAGAGTGCTGTTTGTCGCCAAAATAGTGTCACCGGCGCGTGCGGTGGCGGCCGGCATGGTCGGCGCGGGGCAACCTGCGATCCCGGGGGGGCAGTTCAGGTCGGCTTGAGGCGGGTGAAGATGTCGAGGTTGTAGGCCACGACTGAGGACCAGACGTACGTCTTGAGGGGATCGAGGCCGCGCCAAGTGCAACGCGCCAAACCGTAAGCACGCTTGAGGCATGAAATGCCGGCCTCGACGCCGGCGCGGAAGTTGCGCAGCTTGCGATAGACCCACTTGCTTCTGACCATGTCCTCGATCCTCAGGGCCAGCCTTCTTGTGGAAGGCTATGTCGGAAACGCCCCACGCTTTCGCCGTGGCCAGGTTGGCGCGAGTGGCGAAGCCTCCATCGGCGGCCGCCTGCCGTGGTGCCTGACCATAGAGGGTGACGTGGCGCAAAAGCATCGGCAGCAAGCGGTCGCTGTTAGCTGGGTTGCCTGCTTCGATCATCAAATCGAGGATCATGCCGCTCCTGCCGGTGGTGAGGTTGAGCTTATGGCCGTATTCGGTATCGCGGCTGCCTTTGACGATGATATCGGCATGCTCTTCGAACAGGCTGACCAACTTCTCGCCGGCGGGCACTGGCTCGCCGGCCAACACCCGCCGCTCGCTCTGTCGGATGATGCGTTCCACCAGCGGCCGATAATGGCGAACCTGGATCTGCCACAGGGCTATGGACGGTGTGCTCGCCACGGCCAAACGCTCGCTCGCCTGCTCCAGATAGGCCAGGGTCGCACGGGTGATTGCGATCAGTTCGCGGTAGAGCTGGACCCGGTTGGGTCGACCGCGCATGAACTGGATTTTGCAAGCCCGCTTCTTGGCTGCGCGGCAGTGATCGCGCCATGCCATGCTGGTGCCGCCAATCAAGACATCAGCTCGCTTCAGAAGGCGCACCATGACCCGCACGGCATCCCAAAGCAGGCTGCTGTCACTCGGCTCGTGCATGAGTGCCGAGGTCACGTTGCCGTCCAGCCGCACCACCGCGCCGTCTTCGAGCTTCGCCTGTCGAGCGCTCGACAGCAGTGACGCCAACCCGCACCAAATCACGCGCCACCAAGCCAAGCAGATCGCGATGCTCGTCCAGCCAGTGCGACATTGCCTCCAGTTCGCGTCCGATCTCGTGCGTGGCGAAAACATCGAATATACTCGCTTGGACGGTGCGTTCTTGGCGCATTGTCGTCTCCGGCGGTGGCAGGACTTTTGGAATCAGTGGCATGATCCAAGATACCTGAAACCGCCGGGCCTTGCTCGCGCAAAGCTACGATTCACTCAATAGAATCAATCGCTTGCTGTTTATGGACGGAAACTAGACTAGTTCGTAAGCCGGATCTCTTTCTCAATCCGGGAGGTAAGGAGCCGCATATTGCTCCCGTTCGCCAGCAGTCGGAAATGGCGTGATCGACCAATTAATCAAATCGACGGCACGCTGTAGTATCGCCGCAGTCTGGGCACGGGTGGGTGACGCGGCGATGATATGTCCGATCTTGTCTGTGTAGTCGCCTCTCCTGACGATCGGCGTCTCGGGTTTAACAAACAATTTGACCTGGGTGACACCTGGTATAGCAGCTGCCAGACTGTCGCCATCGATCCAATCCAGGGTGCCATCGCGGTCAGGAAGCAGGCATTGCACCGTCGCAGTGTGCGAATGCCTTCTACTCAAGTTCCATTCGTCGCCGATGACAAGCTTGATGTGCTCGGTGACGAGATCGACACCGTAGGCCAGCTGAACCATTTCAGGATTGGGCGAACCCGCAAGACGCGGATTGACTTCAATGACGGTAGGGCCACACTTCGTCCACCGCAGTTCAATGTTCGTTGGGCCCCAGCCAAGGCTCAGAGCTGGCAAACAGCTCAGCGAAACATCGGCTATACGCTGATGCTCGTCATCAGTCAGCAGTGCCGGATAGGTGCACTCCCGAAAGACGAAATGCGGTGGGCGGCCGAAGTCAGCGGCTGCAACCCCGATGACTTCATTTCCCATTATATCAACGCTATAGTATGGGCCTTGCGCGAATTCTTCGACCAGTATCCTCGGCGAAGACCGCCATATGTGCTTCCCGCCCAATAAATATGTCGTTTGTTCGGCTAGCTCATCGATATTGCGGCACAACCGGACACCGCGGCTGCCACTGCCGACAGCTGGCTTAAGAATCACCGGTAGGCCGATCTCCGCAGCGGAACTTTCTACGTCCGTGGCATTCGCTGCCACGCGATAAGCCGGCACTGGAACGCCTGCCCCCGCCAGGAGTTGCCGTTGAGCGAACTTGTCGCAGCATCGCTCAATGGACGCGGGATTCGGTCCCGGTAGATCGAAATGCCGGCAGAGCTTGCCGACTGTCGCATAGAACGACTCCGCGGAGGACGTAATGCCAGCGATGTCGTAGGTCGCCCGCAGCCGGGAACATTCGCGGATCAGCGCATCGAGATTGTCTGTATCGACATGGACTGCCTCATTGCCTTCCGCTGCAAGATAGTCGTAACGAGCTGGATTAGCCGAAAGGATAATTGGATGAAGCCCAAGATATTTTGTCGATTGGATGTATAGTAGACCAGTATTCCTTGTGCCTTCAACCAGAATGAGCGCTTTTTTTGCCATTGTTTGTTCACTCCAACGTTGCATGCCGTGCGGCGGTCAAAGGTAAACCGAGGCCGGCTTTTTCAGTCGTGCCTGCCCCAGACTTTGTAGAGAACATACCATTGTCGAGCGACTTGCGGTCGTGAAGTTTATGTAAACTTATTGGAAGGCTTTGTCCGGTCAGGTAGATACTTTGGGCTAGCGGCGAGGGTGTGGACACTTTCGGCCCTGTCGTATCCCATGAGAAGGAGGCGCCCTACGTCGCAGTCTTTTGACGCAAACCGGTCCTTTGCCGCTCTCGAACAGGATAACACGATCCTCGCCGTCATCGAAATGCGCAAGGCGAAGTGGCTGAGAGATTTCAAGCGCCAGCCGCTGAAGGAAATTTATGGCGCAGAGATTGCTCGAGGCCTGCGGCGCCAGCCACTCAAAAAGTCGGCGCTGATCAGGAGGCACTGCTGGATGCGATGGCAGCGGCGGATCAGAATCCAAATCTGGATGAGCGCGTCACGACGGAAGCCGGATGAGGGCCTGGTAGAATGTACCCTTGGAGCCCATCGCGCGGCCAGATGACGACAATATGGAAACTGAATTTGACGTAAGCGGCTGTGGAAGATGAATGTCGGGTAGGAAGACGTGACTTGGCTACGCTTTCGGCGCTTTCTAGGCAATCCTCAGTAAATCTAGGTGATCTATGGTCGTGCATTCTTGCGGTTCCGCCGGCGGGCGCTTCTTGAACTGAAGAATGCTAAGCAGGCCCAAAGTATCCGCGGTAAAGCGGAGTGGATGGAGATGTTACTGACAAGTCGCATCTGTATTCGACAGGCGCTTTAGGAGTTTGCGACCGAAAAAGGATGGCTGTCGTGGTATGGTAGAGCTCAATTATGAACTGGTCCGCCCCTGCGGGGGACGGACTGCCAATCAGTTTCCTCAAGTGGGGCTTGGGAGAACATCCAAAAGATGCGCGGAGTTCTAATAGTGCATTTTAAGGGAACGCGTGACGGGTCCCCTTCCGGCCAGAGTATGGAGGCAGTTAATGAATTCGAAGCGATCGGCAATTCCCTGTACCGGAACATTGTTTGAGCAATCCGAATATGAGAGACGACAGTATCGGGTGCTCGAAGCCGTAGAACGGGCAGGCTTTGATGCCCTACTTGTGACGGCGCAGAGCCATCTCCGCTATCTGACAGGATATTCCGGCACCGGCGCGTATTTTGGTCCCTTTCCCCTCATTCTCGCCCCAGGGCGAGAACCGACTTTTGTTGTTCGTAAGTTTGACGAGGAGAATGTCAGAGCTTTCAGTTGCATTGACGAGATCGTCCCCTACACGCATGGCTACGAATTTCGCACAGTTTGTGGCGATGTTCTGCGGCGACTGAAACTCCACAACAAGCGAATCGGGATGGAACTCGGTTGCTGGTCTCTGGCGCCTGCCGATGTGGCCGCGCTTCGAGATGAGCTTCCGGACCTGAAGATCGCTGATGCGAGCAGGCTCGTCGCATCTGTCGCAGCAGTGAAGAGCGAGGTGGAGATCCAGGCTTTGCACGAGGCCGCGATTATCACTGACCTTGCGATTGGCATATTTCACAGGTCCCTTCGCGAAGGTGCCACCGAAGCTGAAGTATTTGCTGCAATCCGAAGTGGTGTGGAAACTGCAGGCGGGGAGTTGTCAGCCGGTCTTAATTTGGCGTTCGGAGAACGACTCCTATTGCCGCACGCTAGGCCGGTAAGCTATCCGATGGAGATGAATAATGCGGCATTCATCGAACTCAGCGCAACGGTCAAAGACTATTGCGCTCCAGTGTGCCGGTCCGCTGTTCTGGGACGCCATCAAAGCCTCGAAACACTGCACAAGGTCGCAGAAGAGGCTATTGAAGCAGCGGTCGAAGCCATAAAGCCGGGTACGACGACGGGGGCTGTGAGTGCCACCATACGAAGGGTGGTCGAACGGGGTGCTCGTCCGGAAGCGCTTCGTAGCAGGACGGGCTACCAGATCGGCGTCTACTGGAGCGATCGCGGCGATCTTAGCATCGAACCAACGGGAGACGATGTGATTGAGGTCGATATGAGCTTTCATATGCCGATCATTCTCTTTGATGAGGAGGGGTATCAGATCGGCTGCAGCGAGACCGTCTTGGTGACCCGACAGGGTGCCAAGATTCTGAGCAAAACCCCGCATACCTTGTATCGAGCCTGACGCATTTCTGACCACCCAGCCATACGTGAACTGGGCTTGCGATCCAGCTGCTGCTGCGCGGGAACAGAGTGGGGCTGTCGCTTTGGAAGGCAAAAGATCCACGCTCCGGGTTTGCGCTGGGCCGATGACCTCCGCAGACAATGACGTCGCGTGCTGGCAGCACGCGCTAGAATTTGAGAATCGCTGGGATGAGCAAGATGGCGTATCGCGAAAAAGACAAGATTTTGAAGGGCCATCCATGATGGTGTGCCAGAAATCTATCTCGCCGATTCTCGCCCTTCGGGCTCCTCGGGCGGTAAGGACTCGACCACCGCGCTTCAGCTGATTGGGGCGCGCGATAACGAGATTATCTTCAAATGGCAGCTGCGCTGAGGAAAGCAACATAGCAATTCTGCGCGAAGCGGGCGCGTCCCATCACCGGCGCCATCGAACATCCGGCGGTGCTTGAACCACTACGCCAGCTCGAACACGAGGGGTTTGAGATGGCCCACCTTCCTGTCGACGACACGGCCAGAGTCGCTCCTGAAGATATTGAGGCTGCAATCCGCTCGGACCTGCGGCTCGTATCATCATGGCCGCCAACAACGAGGTCGGCAAGACTGCTGGGCCGACCTCCGACGCTTTGCGGCTTGAGCCTAATGGTTGACGCAGAGAGAACTGACGCCGAGCAGCTCGTTGATGTGCACGAACTTTTCGTGTTCTTGCGGCGCGCGGTGCCCAGACGCGAGCGTCGTTACCCATGATCGAGCGTTCATCAACAACCTCGCCTACACGCTGTCATTATATTGACCATTTGGACAGATCGATTTACCGCGGCTTTTGAACGCAAGTCGCACAAACGGGGGCGTTTCGCCGAATCTGACTTCTATGACAAGTTTTTCGCCCCTTGCCTGGGTGGATGGCCGATTGACTTCGGCGTTGCGTCAGCGGTTTTCACCGCCTTCGCCGTCATGCGGGCGCAGTTCGCCCCTGGTGCCATACGAAGCGGGTGAGACTGTGGGCGAGGTTGGCCATGCCGATCTTGATCCTGGCCGCGCGATGCCGATCGTGCGCACGAACAGGCCCATCCTGGATTTCTGCTGCGCGAAGACGTGTTGGACGAATGCGCGGGTTTTCGATCTCCGCCCGCGACGTCGCCTCGCTCATGGACCGACCCTTCGGTTTCTTCTGGTGCATGTCAGAGACGTGGCCGTTCTTCTCCAGCCACTCCTCGTTCTTTTTCGAGCGATAGGCCGTGTCTGCCCAGACTGTCGAACGGGTGTTGGCGCGGTTGGCCGCAGAAAACTGATCAAGTCCCAGCCGAAGTAGGGTTCACCCATCGTCGACGAGGCGTTGTTGCGCATCGCCGCCCTCTACAAGATCGAGACAGCGTCCGAGGTTGTGACCACGATCATCGCCGGGCTGTCCGCCAGAACCTGTCCCGCCCGCTGGTGGATGAGTTCTTCACCTGGCTGACAGCTCAGGCCGCGCGCGCCGCGCAAGTCCGACCTCGGCGAGGCCATGGCCTATATGCTGAAACGCCAGGCCGGCTTCCGGCTGTTCGTGGACGACGGCCGCGTCGATATCGACTCCAACCTCGTAAAAAAACGCGATCAGAAGTCCAGCCATGAACCGCCGCAACGCTCTTTTTGCCGGCCATGATGGAGGCGGCCGTAATTGGGGCCGTTTCGCCAGTCCGATCGGCACATGCAAGATGAACCGAGTTGAACCATACGCCTACGTGCGCGATCTCTTCATCAGCCTCGCAAATGGCCACCTCTCCAAAGACATCGACGCCCTCATGCCCTGGGCCCATGCGCAACGGATTAACGCCTCACAATGAGCACGTCCGGGAGTCCCCAACGTGCTCACAGGGGCCATCTGCAGCGCTCGACCTTACTGTCGCAACAAGAAAATCAATGGGGCGGAGACGCCGCATACATCGTAATTGCCGCTGACGAATTTACTCGCCGCAGATCCGCGAGCGCCTCCCGCCCGTCACAATGCCCCAGCGACAACTACACCTCCGATAATTGCCGTTGGCCAGTTACCAGACAACCGACCCCGGTGATACCCAAATCACGCCCCTCGGCGCCGCCCCCCGCAGGCCATCGTAATCGCCGCCGACCGGTCTCCATGATCGCCGCGCTACAGACATCGGAACCCACAGCGCCAAAAGCGCTTCGCTGGGCTCAGCCAGCCGAACGCGGGATGTTGGTGCGGCCGGAATAGACGGCCACCGAACGTGAGTTGGATCAGGCTCCGCGAAGCGGCGCCGTGTCATGTAGTTCCGTGTGCAATGAGGAGATCGACTTTGCTTCAATCGAATCCCCATGTGAACGCCCACCGCATCGTGCTCCAGGGCGAAAGCAAAAAGGCCGCGCCCCTCTTGACCGGCACCGAAAACGGCGAAATCAATCATCCATGAACGCAACAAGGCACCCGCGGACCGTCGCCGCCAAACTATCCTCACATTAGCGAAACCACTGGCCGCGAACTCGATCGGCTGGAACTTGTGCTGGAATAGATCAAGACGATCGAAGCCGCGCGCGATGCCATGCTTGCTGGCGACCGACGAAAGCTACCGCCTATGCGGGTTCTTGCACCGACACCCTGGCTGAGCGGGCCTATCGATCACGACCAGAGGGTCGAAATCCGGCAATTCAAAGACTACGAGCGACGCTGATTCGGATCGCCTGGCTATGGTTGCGCCATCAATCGCACTCGGCGCTCACTTTGTGGTTCCAAGATCGGGTCAGGTGTAATGGCGGCGGCTCAAGAAAAAGAGAATTGTTGCGCTTGCCCGTAAGCTGCTCGTCGCAATGTGGAAATACGTCAATGCGGGCGTGGTCATCGAGGGGTAAGGATGAAAGCCGCCTCTATGGCTGCGTATTCCGATGAAGCCGGCCATCGATTCCGATTTGAAGCCGGCCAGTCATTCCGATTTCATTCCCGCCGGCGTTCCGATTGAAGGCGGCCACTAATCGTGGGTCTGGTTGATGTTTGGATCCGGTTTTGTTTCAGGTCAAGCGTGCGGTGTTTCAGGCGGCGAACGCTGTTTTCTATGCTTTCACCGGTGAGATCGATGCGATAGGCGTTCTGAACGAGGCGATCCAGGATGGCGTCGGCCAAAGTTGGGTCTGCAATAATTTCATACCAGCGATCCAGAGGCACTTGGCTGGTGACGATCGTCGATCGACGCTCGCAGCGGTTTTCGATGATCTCGGGGAGATTGCGCCTTTGGCTGCTCCGGTACGATCATCGCCGGCACGAAACCGCAGACGCCACTTTCGCCAAGCCGACCCCGCGATGCGCCTTGCGCCACGCGGGGTCGAATAGCTCTCCTCGACGACCCGCAGCTTCTCCTCCTCCGACTAGCGGCGTCGGCTAACCAGTGTCAACTATCTCGAGACAAGTGACCTGGCTACAGTCAGTAGCCACCCACAGTCCGTTACAGCTTCCCTTCGCCCGCAAGATGACCGCCTCGACGAGTGCGGTGAAAGTGCCCGCGGGGCATCTGAAAACGCGATGGCTCGGTCCAGGACTTTATATTGGAAAACTGACGGTAACTTGGCTCATGATCGCAGAGCGAAGGACGTAACCGGCTAAGGTTGCGTGAGCACTCACAATAAGGCTGAACAATGAACGAAGCACCGCATCTCACGTTTGATCCCGATACGCCCGGCGTGAGCAGGGGGCATCTTGTTGTCCCGGGAGGTAGCGACCGTGGTGAGCTTTCGCTCCCGGTATTCAGTCTCAATAAAGGAGAGGGACCGCATCTTCTTGTCACCGGCGGAAATCATGGCAATGAATTGGAGGGGCCAATCGTTGCGCGACGGCTTATCAAATGGCTGCCAAAAGAGCAGATCTGTGGAAGGGTCATCGTCCTACCGGTGCTCAATCCGTTGGCCGTTGAGGCCTGGAGCCGCAACACGCCGCTTGATGGGTTGAATCTCAATCGCGTCTTTCCAGGGCGCGCCGACGGGTCAGTAACACAACGAATCGCGGATGCGGTTTCACGCGTATTGTTACCAATGGCCGACACTGTATTTGATCTGCACAGCTTCGGACCAACGTGGGATTTCCCACCGGCGGCCACGACGCACCCCATTGCCGATCCCGATCTTATGGCCAGGACTGTGAGAACGGCGGAAGCGTTTAAATTGCCCTTGACATTGGTCTGGCAACACAACGACACGGCTGGAATGTTCGATATCGAGGCCCAAAATCAGAGCAAAGTATTTGTTTGCGCTGAATTCGGCGGAGGCACGGTCGGCGCGGACAATCTCGCGATCTACGAGGCTGGAGTACGCAACGCGCTCATATCGCTCAGGCTGGTCGAGGGAAAAGCCGAGTATCCAACATTCCGTCAAAGGAAGTCCAGTCAGTCACTGGAGACGCGCCTGTCCGATCAGCTGAAATCGCCCGCTCGGGGCATCTTCGAACCTCGCTGTTCGGTGTTTGATGAAGTGAACCAGGGAGATATCATAGGCGTCCTGCATCCGATCGATTCGCTAACTGCTGAGTCCACCGACATACGCGCGCAGGGGCTATCCATCATCTTGGGCATAGGATCGGGGTCTTATGTCCACGCCAACGAAGTGGTAGCGCTCGTCGCGCGACCGCTTAAACTCTGAGGGTCCGAAGCGCATCCAACCCCTGACTGCATCCGCAGGAAAAGGAGATAAAATGCAGGTGCTGGCCTGCTGCCGGTTTTTCGGACACGCAGTTAAGCTAGCATAGCTTTGTCCTCAAAATCGACGGGGCTCGGATAGCCCAGTGTCGAGTGCCTCCGCCGCGGGTTTTAGAAGCGCTCGATGTAATTGAACACGTCCGCACTGGCGTCAATCCCTCGTCCTGTAGACCGGCGGGCTGTCCGCTCAGTTTTCAGTGACGAGAAGAAGCTCTCCATCGCAGCATTGTCCCAGACGTTGCCCGACCGGCTCATCGAACAGGTGATGCCGTGATCGGCCATCAACCGCTGGAACTGTTCGCTCGTATATTGGGCGGATTCAAGCGGTCATCGCAACAATCATTGTGTCCACTCACGCCAGCAACTCGTCAAGCGCCTCTGCCGGCGTTTTCAGCCAAGGGTTTTTCTCGGTCGGGCATAAAGGGCCGCGGCCACGGCGGCGAGCGGGCATAGACGATCCGTTCCGGAATCTCGGCATGGCCGAGCGTCACGCCGTAGAAGAACCGCAACGCGCACACCGTCTGGTTCAGCGCCGGCCACGAGATCCCGGTCGAGAGCAGATGCACCTGAAAGGCGCGGACATCTTCCATCTTCCAGGCCAAGGCGGTCAGGGGATCGGCCGAAATGGCGGGAAAACTTCGCCACCGCGTGCACGTAGGATCGTTGTGTGGCCGGCGACAGATTGCGGATCGTCATGTCTTCGATCATGCGCCGGCGAAGAGGGCTCAACTCGGCCATCTCAGTGCTCCTGTTCCAAGATTGCGCTTCAACAGCCGCAATCCTTCAAAACAGAAGCCTCAACCGCAAACCGACCCGCCAAATGCCGCGTCAGCGCTTCGTTCAATCCTGAATCCCTTAAATCGCGACACGCTCTAGCACCATGGCGCAGCGCGCAGTCGACCGCAGCCGAATACCTCATAACCGACAAAATGCCGCCCCGGTGACGCTCGTGGCAGCGTCGCGGCCTCAGGGTCGACGGACGCAATGACTCCCATATCATTATCTTCCCTGACCGCTCACACAGCCATCTCAGTCCTAGATGAGACCGATATGCAAATTGCATTTGACGTGGGCGCTGGGCCGCTGTTTTGTTTTGAGATGCTAGGCACCCTTACCAATAGTTTTCGGACAACGAATGCACTGCATTGAGGCTTTGCGGGAGAAAGATTTCGCTCACACCTTGAAGCGCGGCCTGACTCTAACGTTGGTAATCGCCCCAACGGGCAGCATTGCAGAAACCGGCTACGGCTTCAACGACGAAAGGGTGAGCTTAGTTGAGATACGCGGACGGCTCGAGACAAAGGCCGTGATTGCGAAACAGCTTAGGGAGTCCTGCCGGTGGCGGGAACAATGAGGGAGAACAAATAATGAGTTTGTCTATGAACCGCAGACGTTTCCTCCACGGGGCATCCGCTATCGCAGTAGGTGCGATGTCTTGCCAACCCCGCCGCGCTGCGGCCCAATCTGGGGGCGAAGTGATAGCCATGCTCAATGGTGGCGACTACGCAAAGGCCTGTATCGAAGCCTATGCGAAGCCATTCGAAGCCGAGACGGGAATCAAAGTGACCCCGATTACCGAAGAATTTTCCCCCGCCAAGTTGGAGTTGGCGGTGTCGACCAATAACGTTTCGGTCGATGTGCTTCCCATGGGTCCTACGGCCGTCATGCAGAATTCTCAAAAGGGCTATCTCGAAAAAATTGATTACTCAATCTATAAGCCAGACGACTTGGACGCATTGCTCGACCTCGCCAAGGATCCTCACGGTGTGGGGTCAATTGTTTACGCTTTATGCATGACCTACAACACCGAGAAATTCCCGACTGACAAACCGCGGCCGACTACTTGGGCAGAGTTTTGGGACGTCGTAAAATATCCCGGAGTTCGGGCGTTGCAAACCGGCGAGTACCCAGCGACAGGCCCTTGGGAAGAAGCGCTGCTGGCGGACGGTGTGCCTGCGGACGCACTCTATCCTTTGGATATTGATCGGGCTTTCGCGAGCCTGGGCAAGATCAAACCGCATATCCGTAAATGGATGGTTACAGGTTCCGAGAACCAGCAGATGCTGCATGACCGAGCTGTCGACCTGGCGCAGTCCTACGATGGTCGGGCCGTTGCATTGATCGATCAAGGCGCGAAGGTTGAAATCAATCGAAACCAGCAGAGGATGAGCTATGAAAGCTGGACCATTCCCAAGGGTAGTCCGAATCCAAAGAATGCACAGAGGTTTATTGAATTTATGACCCGCGCTGACAGGCAGGCAGCCTTTGTGCAGCTCATGCCTTATGGCCCAACTAACCGAAATGCGTTCAAACTATTACCTGAAAAAGTTGGACGTAAGTTTGCCAGCCATCCCGATTACAGGGCGTCCACCATAATAACGAACTACAATTGGTACAATGAAGTGGGATCGGACGGTCTAACCAACAACGATCGGCTTATCCAGCGTTGGAACGAGTGGATTCTTCAGTGATCCGCTATTAAAGTAGTTGTGAAGGCGGCGAGGAACTAGTTCGTCGCCTTCACGACCCCCTGAATCTCGATAGGCCCGCTTCGCTCAACGCTTTTGCCCTTGGGAAGTTGTACGACTTGCAGACGCGCCCGGAAGTATTAAAAGGATTCTCGTGACTTTGTATCAAAATATTATCCGGCCAATTGCCGAAAAAGAATCATCGGATAACGCGGCTCCGGCGCAGATAGAGTTCCGAGGCGTCACCAAGATGTACGGGGCGGTTTCTGCGGTGAGCGACCTGTCACTTGCTGTCCGTCGCGGCGAGTTCCTGACAATTCTCGGTCCAAGTGGTTCGGGTAAGACCACAGCGCTGATGCTTCTCGCCGGGTTCGTAGCGCCTAGTAAGGGTGACATCCTCATTGCTGGCAAGTCGGTAGTCTCAGTGCCGTCTTACCGGCGCGACCAGGGCATCGTCTTCCAGAGCTATGCGCTGTTTCCGCACCTCACGGTGCGCCGCAATTTGGAATTCCCGCTAGAAATGCGCGGCATCAAGGCCGCCGAGCGGGCAGTATATGTCAATCGAATGCTTGAGCGTGTTCACCTCAAAGATTTCGGCAGCCGTATGCCATCCCAGCTGAGTGGTGGGCAACAGCAGCGTGTAGCGCTTTCGCGAGCTTTGATAGCCGATCCGCCGCTTCTCCTGCTCGACGAGCCGCTTGGCGCTCTAGACCGCAGCCTTCGCGAGCAGATGCAAGGCGAGATTAAAAGCCTGCATCGAGAATTTGGCCAAACAACCGTATGCGTCACGCATGACCAAGAGGAGGCGCTCACGCTATCGGACCGTATCGTCGTCATGCGCGCCGGGCAAATCGAGCAGACCGATACGCCGGAGGCCCTCTATGACCGGCCCGCGACACGATTCGTCGCGAAATTCCTGGGAGAAGCCAACATTCTTGAAACCTCAGCGTTCAAGGTCGAAGCCGATGCGGGCCCACCCTTGGGCACCGTCGCGATGCTCCGGCCGGAGCGTATTTGCGTAGCCGCCCAGGGGGCTCCAAGGCGAGCCGACGCGGACAAGAGACAGTTTGTCACCGGCATCGTCGAAGACATGATCTATGCTGGCCCGTTGCGGAAGTACCATGTGCGTGCCGGGGGCATTGGGCTTATTGTTCGCGAGCACGTTGCTGCGGGCCAACAGATCTTCCGACCTGGCGATGAGGTACGCCTCGACTGGCTGCGATCAGACGTTCGCTTTGTCACGGCGTGAGGTTGTAATGAAGACGCTTCGGGAATTTGGCCGCATGCCCATCGCTCTCACAGGGCCGGCCCTCGCGATCCTGCTGGTTGTCCTCGGTATACCGATCGTTCAACTTTTACTCACCAGCTTTAACGCACCGGCTTTTTCGACTGCCAACTACAAAGCGTTTTTCGGCCAGCAAGCAAATGTTCGCGTTCTCTTTCAAACCATCGAAATTAGTGTGGTAGCCACGGCAATCTCCCTCGTTGTCGGCTATCCCACGGCCTATCTGATCGTGGCCGCCTCGAAACGGCTACGCATTGCCCTCATTGTCTTCATTCTTGTACCCTATCTGACCAGTGGACTGGTGCGGACTTATGCGTGGGTCGTGATTCTTGGAGATCGCGGCCTGATAAACAGTCTGCTGATTGATCACGGGCTCATATCCAGTCCGCTGCTGCTCATCTACAATCGCATGGCCGTCTATATCGGAATGGTGCATATCATGCTGCCTATGATGATCCTGCCTCTGATCAGTGTCATGATGGGCATCGATAAATCGCTGATGGCGGCAGCTCGTAGCATGGGAGCGCGGCCCTCCACCGCTTTCTGGCGCGTTTTCTTTCCGCTCAGCATGCCGGGGGTGCGCAGCGGCTGCCTACTGGTTTTTGTAGTCTGCCTCGGATTCTACATTACGCCGGCTGCCCTTGGCGGGTTGGGAGATGCCATGCTCTCGACGTTCATTGCAGCGCAGGTCCGGAGTTCGTTTAACATGGCGCACGTCGCTACCTCGGCCTTTGTCCTCCTGGCAGTCGCTATAGTCGTGCTCTCCCTGGTGGGGCTGGACCTTTCCGGCACACAGGGCCGCACGACGCAACAGGCCCTCAAGCCCTGGCGCGGTCTCTCTCCTTCACTCGGCGCGATGAAGTGCTATCTCAGTGAGTTTTTTATTTCCTATCGGGCGAAGCGCTGGATGGCACAACTCTACCGCACAGGCGGCAACAGCCGCAGGCCCCAGATAGTCGGCGCAGTGTTTCTCGCACTCGTTATGTGCTACTTACTATTTCCAGAACTGGTCGTCGTCATCATGTCCTTCAGTGGCGGAAGGTATTTGGAATTCCCTCCCTTGAGTTTTTCGCTGCAGTGGTACCGGTCCTTCTTCGCAGATCCGTCCTGGTACGGCGCCGCCTGGATAAGCGTAAAAATCGCCGTTATGGTTGTAATCCTGTCGACCACCACCGGAACGCTTGCCGCTTTCGGGCTTAACCGCACTCTTCCTCGCCTGCGCAGTTTCCTGACCATGGCGATGCTGACGCCGATCACCTTTCCGGTTATCGTCGTCGGCATAGCGACCTATCTCGGGCTGGTCAAACTCGGGCTGCTCGATTCGATGACCGGTACTGTCCTGGCGCATACCCTTGGCGCTATCGGCTATGTCGTCGTAATCGTCTCGGCGTCGCTGGCGAATTTTGACCCGCAGCTGGAGCAGGCAGCCATGAGCATGCGGGCTGGGCCGCTGCAAACCTTCATAAGGGTTACGTTGCCGCTGATTAGGCCGGGCATCATCGCCGGCGCTGTGTTCGCGTTCCTTCACTCCTTTGATGAGGTCGTCATTACATCTTTGGTGGGAGGGATGTCGATGCGCACGCTGCCTCTGAAGATGTGGGAAGATATTCGTCACCAGATCGACCCGACAATTGCCGCAGTAGCGACGCTAGTGACCCTTTTGCCCCTGTTCATGTTAATGATCCTCTTCGTTGCGGGGTGGAGATCAACGCTCGGCCTTCAGCGCGCTCGTCCAGCAGTCAGAGGTGAGTAGCCTCAATTTTTAGGGTGAAGCCAATCTTGGCCATTTAGGCGACCTTATCACAGATCTAGGTCCTTACCTTCCGCGGTGCTTGGTTACACAAAGAAGATGTACTGCTTGTCTTATGACTGTTGCTGCCGAACAGGCGAGAAAGGACCGCAGCGGAGAGGGTAGCCGCCCCCACGTCTGCGATCCGCCAAGACGGCGCAAAAGCCAATCCGCCGCAGCAAGGATCGCCGCCATGCTTTGATTTAGGGCCTATGGGTAGCCGCCCCTCCCTCAGCGGCGAGGGTTAGATCGTTGAACTGCTGACTGTTTGACGGGTCAAGCAAAATATTTGGGTTGTGTGCGTCAAGTTCTGCAAAAAGGGGCGGCCCTGTTGCTGGTCATGCGGCTTGGCGTAGAGCGAGCTTCTTGTGCTCGCGCAGGTCGTCCATGTTGATGTAGCGGTTGGCCTCCATCCAGTTCTCGTTGGTCTCGACGGCCAGTGCCCTGACGAGGCGCAGGCAGCTTTCGGCGTTGGGGAAGATGCGTACGACGGTAAGCGGCAAGGAGACCCCGTCTGGCGTAGGAGATTGTGGGTCGGCTATCTGGATCGCCTGCTGTGAGCCGAAGTGAGCTTCTGTGTCTGCGCCTAGTTCTGAAACCAGAACCTTCCATATGATTGAAGCGGTTGCCGAGCGACTTGAGGGTGCTCCACGGCGACTGCGCCGGCGCTGGTCGAATGAGTTCAAGGCGCAAGAGGTAGCAGAGGCATTGGAGCCGGGCGCAAGCGTATCGGCAATCGCCCACCGGATAGGCATTTCATCCCTCCCAGCTCTTCGTCTGGCGTCATGACGCTCGCAACGATGCCTCCCCGCAGCATTCGGCGGGCGAAGTGGTCTCGGCGCGGGCGGCTGCTCCGGTGATCGAGATTGTCATTGGCGACATTGTCGTACGTGCCGGTTCGGAGGTTGACGGGGCGCACTTGCAGCGGGTGATCCGGGCGGTGCGTTCGGCATGATCCCTTCGGGTGTGAAGGTGTTACTGGCCAGCCATCCGGTCGACTTCCGCAAGGGTCCGGACAGTCTGCTGTCGCTGGTGCGGGATGCGGGCAACGATCCCTTCTTATGCGTCGGGCGAGATTATGTGGCGGAGCCGCCCTGACGCCCGGCAGGGCCGGCCAAAACCCGGCTTGCCTCCGCCACATAATATTTCATGCCTCTCTCATTGGGCGCGGGATTCCCCTGCGCCACAATGCCGGCAGAATGCTCGAGTTCTATTTTTCGTATTGTGGGGTGCTCAAGCGCCTGCGCAGCGGCGCACTCGGTGGCGAGATGGATCGCCTCGCGGAGCATTTGTTCACGCTTGGTTATAAGCGAGCGTCCGCCAAGATTTACCTGAGCCGGATTGCGCGCTTTAGCCAGTTTGCCGCGACGCGCTGTGGTCCGATGCCGATCCATCAGGATGTCGTCGATAGCTATTTGTGGACGTTTACGACGGATTCTCCACGCATTGGAGCAGTGTCGGCGCTGGGACACGCACTGCGAGTGGCTTCGGAACGATTCATTGCTTCCGTTCCCAGTGTAGATGCTGACCCGGATGCTCCGCTTCTGGCTTCCTTTTCGGACTATCTGCGCAGGGTGCGGGGCCTGGAGCCGAAGACCCGCGAAGGCGTTCTTCTGGGCGGCCGCCGCTTTATGGATTGGTTCCGCCATCACCATCCCGGCCAAGACCTCGAGGCGTTGGCGGCTGAGCACGTCCTCGCTGCTGTCGAGCATCGGCTGTCCCTATCGGCGACCTCTGGCACCCGCACGGCAGCGACTTCTCACATCCGAACATTTCTTCGGTTTTTGTGTTGGGCTGGCCACCATGACCAGGATCTCGCCGGCGTCGTCCCAAGGACGCCTCATTGGCGTTTGGCGCATTTGCCACCGCGCCTTGCATGGGATGACGTTCGGCGCGCAATCGATGCGATCGGCGCAACGACGCCGGTCGACATCCGCGATCGAGCCGTCCTGCTGCTACTCGCCACCACGGGCATTCGACGCCATCGTCCGCCCTCTGAGAGGGGTGCTTGGCGAAATGCGGGCGCATGCGTCGATGAGCGACGCCAACTCAGCGTCGGTGAGAATACGCGGAGGCGTAATCGCTCTAGATCTGGGGAAAGCTCTGCGCTCCAAGGCCTCGGTTCGGACGTCATAGACGGCGAGATACTCGTAAAACTGGCGGAGCACGCCGTGGCGAGTGACGCGGCTGTTGGCGGCGCCGCCGAACGACAAGGCGAAATCCAGCGCCATCGTTCGAGTGGCGGGGGCATCGAGCTGAGCGCGCTCAACGTAGCGGACGAAAGCCCGCAACGTGCCGGCTTGCTTGCTGAAGGCGTAGCCGAGGGAGTGGCGCAACTCGATGTACCGCTCGGCCTTCTCGCCGAGGAATCGGGCGAAGGCGGTCATGCGACGGCCGCCGGAGATTGTTGGGTAAAGCCGCTTCTACATCATCCGGGAGTTGGAGATCGGGCGGCGTCATCGGTTCGACCAGAGCACATTTTGCCCCGGCTTTCCTGCCTGTTCAGGCCACTGATTCACTTCGCCGCAGGGTTCACCGGCACGGCGCGAACCCGCTTCCAATCCATTCCATCGATGAGCGCCAGAAGCTGAGCGTGGTTGAGCTGGATCCGATTATGGCCGACCCGCGGCCAGCAAAACTGCGCCTTCTCCAGCCGCTTGGCATAAAGGCACACCCCGGAACCGTCCCACCACACGATCTTCACTCTATCCGCTCGCTTGGCCCGGAAGATGTAAAGCGCGCCGTTATGCGGTTATGTGGCGCGCCACATAACCGTTCTTGGACTAACCCGCTCCGCGACCGCGGAGCGGCAAGAAGGCTGTGCCTCCCCGGCGCGGTCTTGATGGCGTCGTCCGTGGCGCCGGTCATGCATGCAAAAGGAGCTCCAACTGCGCGAGCATGGGATGGCTGCTTGCAGCCCATTCCATCGGACAAAGGAGCTCGTCATGACCCGACTTCGCCAGCGCATGAGCGAGGACATGCAGGTGCGCAACCTCGCGCTCAACACCCAGCTCTCGTATTTGCAACAGGTATCGCTGTTCGCCCGCTATTTCGGCAAGTCGCCGGACCTGCTCGGGCGCGAGGACATTCGAACCTACCAGGTCTACCTGACCAACGAGAAGAAGCTAGCGCCCGGTTCGATCCACACCGCCATCGCGGCGCTGCGCTTTCTCTACAGTGTGACGCTCGAAAGGGACTGGGCGCCTGAAGACGTTCTGCCGCTTCCGAAGAAGCCGCAAAAGCTGCCGATCGTCCTCGGTCCCGAGGAAGTTCTAAAGTTCCTCGGCTGCGTGCTCGACGTCAAACATCACGCGATCCTGACCACGTACTATGCCGCCGGCTTGCGCATCTCGGAGGCGATTCAGCTGAAGCCCACCGACATCGACAGTCAGAGAATGGTCGTCCGTGTCGAGCAGGGCAAAGGCCAAAAGGACCGCTACGTGATGCTGTCGCCCAAGCTCCTGGAGATCCAGCGTAGCTACTGGAAAGTGTACCGGCCAGTGGCCTGGCTCTTCCCCGGCGATCGCGCCGGCCAGCCGATCACCAGGGATGCGGTGGGACATGCCTGCGCGAAAGCGCACGACCTCTCCGGCTTGTCCAAACCGGTCACGCCGCACAGCTTACGGCACGCCTTTGCCGTCCACCTGTTGGAGGCCGGCGCCGACGTGCGCACCATTCAACTGCTGCTCGGTCACAGGAGCCTCGCGACCACCGCCCATTATCTGCGGATTGCCGCCAACAAGGTGTGCGCCACGTCGAGCCCCTTCGAGCTCTTGCCGCGTCCGGCGCCCAGCTTGCCGCCTCCCGCCAAGCCGCAATACTTCTGAGCTCGCGCCGATGGCCCGCTCGGGGCGGGAAGTGGCGGAGATATTCCGCCGCTACGGCGATGCCTATCGCACTCAGCATGATGCGCAGCTGTCGACCGCCCAGCGTCGCGTCATGACCGCGATCGAATTGTGCCGGACCGCCGCACTCGGCGGGCACGTCGAAGCATGCGATCAATGCGGCCACCGGCGCATCGCCTTCAACAGCTGCCGCGACAGGCATTGTCCCCGCTGCCAATCGCTGGCCCGCGCGCAATGGCTGGAGGATCGTCGCGCCGAGCTTCTCGACACGCAGTACTTCCACGTCGTCTTCACGCTGCCGAAACCCATTGCCGTCATCGCTTATCAGAACAAGGCGCTCGCCTACGGCCTTCTCTTCCGCGTCACCGCCGAGACGCTGCGCACCATCGCCGCCGATCCCAAGCACTTGGGTGCCGAGATCGGCTTCTTCGCGGTGCTGCACACCTGGGGCCAGAATCTGCTGCACCACCCGCACCTGCACTGCGTCGTCCCGGGTGGCGGGTTCTCGCCGGACGGCACGCAATGGATTGCCTGCAAGCCCGGCTTCTTCCTACCGGTCCGCGTGCTCTCACGCCTCTTCCGGCGGCTGTTTCTGGAGCACCTGGAGAAAGCCTTCGCGGCCGGCGAACTGCAGTTCTTCTCCGACTTGCAGGGCCTGAGCGCGCCTAACGCCTTCCGGCGCTATCTGGCGCCCCTTCGAAAGGCCGAGTGGGTGATCTACGCCAAGCCGCCCTTCGCGGGCCCGAACAGGTCCTCGATTATGTCGGCCGCTACACGCACCGCGTCGTCATCTCCAACAGCCGCCTCGTCGACATCGAGGATGGCGCCGTTCGTTTCCGCTGGAAGGACTACCGGCATGGTGATCGGCAGAAGGTCATGACCCTCTCGGCCGATGAGTTCATCCGCCGCTTCCTGCTTCACGCTGAAAGCCATGGTGCTTGCCATGGTCGAGAAGGCGGCGCGGGCCGATGCCCTGGAGAGCGAGGTCGCTGATCTCAAGGCGCGAAACGCCGACGCTGATGAGCGTATCGAGCGGCTGACGCAGATCCTGAAGGCCTTCGATCGTGCCCGCTTCGGCCGCCGATCGGAAAAGCTTGGCTCCCCGACCACCGACGACGAGCAGCAGGCCTTTGTCTTCGAGGCGATCGAGACCGGCATCGCCGCGATCAGGGCACAGGTCAACAAGGGTCGCGAGCGTCGGGAAGACAAACGTTCGCCGCGGCCGCGCAAAGGCTTCGCCCCCACCTGGAGCGGGTCGAAGTGGTGATCGAGCCCGAGGATCTGCCGGAACATGCCGGCAAGCAGAAGGTGCTGATTGGCGAAGACCTGTCGGAGCGGCTGGATGTCATGCCGGCGAAGTTCCGGGGTATCGTCACCCGCCGCCCGAAGTATGCCTTCAAGAACGAGGACTGCGTCGTCCAGGCACCGGCGCCGGCGCACATCATCGACGGCGGCATTCCGACGGAAGCGCTTCTGGCGCAGATTGCTGTCTCCAAATATGCCGATGGCCTGCCACTCTACCGGCAGGAGGCGATCTATGCCCGCGACAAGGTCGAGCTCGACCGCAAGCTGATGGCGCAATGGATGGGCAAGCTCGGGTTCGAGCTGGAGATCCTCGCCGACTACCTCTTTGATGAGATCAAGAAAGGGCAGCGGATCTTCGCCGACGAAACCACTTTGCCGACGCTCGCGCCGGGGTCCGGATCGACAAAGACAACTTGGCTCTGGGCTTACGCCAGGGATGACCGGACCTTTGGCAGCAGCGGTCCGCCGATGGTGGCATATCGCTTCGAGGATAGCCGAGCTGGTGAATGTGTCGCGCGACACCTGAACGGCTATCGCGGTATCGTCCAGGTCGATGGTTATGCCGCCTATAACAAGCTGATCCGCTCCGATCGCGGCAATGACGGCGTCACATTGGCGGGCTGCTGGTCGCACAGTCGGCGCAAGTTCTATGAGCTGCATGCCTCGGAAAGCTCGAAGGTCGCAACGGAGACAGTCGAGCGGATGACGAAGCTCTGGCAGGTCGAGGAGACCGTGCGCGGGCAAAGCCCCGACGCCCGGGTCGCGGTACGTGAGCAAACCTCCGCCATGATCGTCACCGAGCTCTTCGCCCTCTGGCACAAGACCCTGCCGCGGATCTCCGGCAAATCGAAGCTCGCCGAGGCGATCCGCTATGCCATCTCGCGTCGCGCCATCTTCGAGCGCTTCCTGACCGACGGCCGCATCGAGCTCGATTCCAACATTGTCGAGCGCGCCATTAGGCCCCAGGCAATCACGAGAAAGAACTCGCTCTTCGCCGGCAGCGACGGCGGCGGAAGGAACTGGGCAACCATCGCGACACTGCTGCAGACGGCAAAAATGAACAACGTCGATCCGCTCGCCTGGCTGACTCAGACCCTCGAGCGTATTGCCAATGGCTGGCCAAGCAGCAAAATCGACGCACTCATGCCGTGGAACTACGCCACCTGAACGGCTTCAGCTTGTCGCTTACGTACGACATAGGTGCGCCGGCGGATTTCCTCATTGAGGCGTTCGAGCATGTTGGTGGACTTGAGATGCTTGTGGTGCTGGCGCGGCAGGCAAAAGAAGGTCAGCGTGCGCTCGATGGTCTCCTCCACCCACGTCGTCAGCCTTGGATAGCCGCCCGACTGTTGATTTTCACTGAGAACTGACCCGGTATTTCCACCGAGATTTGACCCGCCTTTAGGTATGTTTCGGGTCGGGTGTTGTGGTCAAGTTCCTGTTTTTCTCCTTTGTGGTTTTGGCGTCGTGCGCCGAGCTGTTCTTAAAGCGGAAGCTGTCGTTTCCGGTTTCGAGAATGTGGCAGTGATGGGTGAGCCGGTCGAGAAGCGCGGTCGTCATCTTGGCATCGCCAAAGACGCTGGCCCATTCGCTGAAGCTGAGGTTGGTGGTGATGACGACGCTGGTGCGCTCGTAGAGCTTGCTCAGCAGATGGAAGAGCAATGCGCCGCCTGATGCGCTGAACGGCAGGTAGCCGAGTTCGTCCAGGATCACGAGATCGGAGTGAACCAGCCGATTGGCAATCTGGCCCGAGCGACCCTGTGCCTTCTCCTGCTCAAGTGCATTGACCAATTCGACCGTCGAGAAGAAGCGGACACGCTTGTGATGATGCTCGATGCCTTGCACGCCGATTGCCGTGGCGATGTGGGTCTTGCCAGTGCCGGGCCCGCCGACCAGAACGATGTTGTTGGCCTCGTCGATAAAGTCGCTGCGATAGAGCTGGCGCACCAAAGCCTCATTGACCTCGCTGCTTGAGAAGTCAAAACCGTTGAGATCGCGATAGGCCGGAAAGCGGGCCGTCTTGAGCTGATAGGCTGTCGATCGGACCTCCCGTTCCGCCGTCTCAGCCTTGAGGAGTTGCAATAGGATCGGAAGGGCTGCTTCGAACGCCGGCGATCCCTGTTCAGTGAGTTCGCCGACCGCCTGGGCCATGCCGTGCATCTTCAGGCTTCGCAGCATGATAACGATTGCGCCGCTGGCAGGATTATGACGCATGGCGCACCTCCAAGGCCTTCCTCAAAGCATCGTAGCGTTCGACATTAGCCTTGGGCTCGTTGGTGAGCGTCAAAGCCTGCGGCGCGTCGATGGTCGGTGGCGCGAACGACTTTCCGTCGACGAGGCGATGCAGCAGATTCAGCACATGGGTCTTAGTCGGAACCCCGGACTTCAATGCCAGCCTTGTCGATCGCCGTGCGCATGTTGTCGTAGATGCCGCGCCGGGGAACGCCACCGAAGACACGGAAAGCATGGTTGTGGGTGTCGAACAGCATCTCGTGTGTCTGCAGAAGGTAGGCTCGCACGATGAAGGCCCGGCTGTAGCTGAGCTTCGTATGGGCCACCTGCAACTTGGTGCGTTCATTGCCGATGATCGCCCAGTCTTCCGACCAGTCGAACTGGAACGCTTCACCCGGATCAAACGCAAGCGGAACGAATGTCCCGCGCCCTGTCGTCTGTAATTCTCTCTGCAGATCCCCCTTCCACTCGCGAGCAAAAGCAGCAACACGACCATACGAACCCTCATAGCCGAGGCTCACAAGATCGCCATGCAACTGCTTCATCGTGCGTTTCTGCTTCTTTTGGCTTCCGTCCTCAGCCACGCCGACAACCGGTCCGTAAACGGATCAAGCTTGCTCGGCCGATCAGGCACTTTGAACTTCGGTTCCACGCTGCCCTGGCGCAGGTATTTGCGGATGGTATTCCGGGATAGGCCGGTCCTGCGGCAAATCTCCGGGATCGATAAATGCTCTCGAAAATGCCAGCGTCGCATTACGCTCAATAACGCCATGTCGATCACTCCGTAGCCCCCGCTGAAAACGCGCGGGGCAAGGTTCAAACATGGGTCAATTCTCGATGGAAATATCCTGTGTTGCCGGGTTAGTTCTCAGTGAAAATCAACAAACAGAGCCAACCCACGCAAAGTGCATTCCGAAGGCTCTGTCGCCTGTCATCTAAAAATACGATGGTACCATTCGCGACTCTATGTTGGTGAATCCAGCGCAAGGTGGCTAGATCGAACGCAGTGGTCCGCTCCCACGACACGTAGTGATCCGCTACCATGAAACAAAATGAAGTAAGTGCAGCGTGAAAACGTTCGCCCAGCACCCGGAAATGGGGCATTGTTCTGCTATAACCCAACTCCTATCCGGGTCGGCGCGACTCAGAACGGCTTTTTCTACATTGTTCAACAGAGTGCGACCGGTCTCACGACCGTCAGCTTAACGTTAAGCCTCGGGGAAGGATCCGAACGGGACCTTGATGGGAACGCGATGGTCAGGCGGCTCGGAATGCTAGAGAGCCTCTTTCATGCTGAGTCCCACAGTCACACAGTTGCAACGCATGGCAACTCGATGCGGTCCGCATGATCGAGCGGCGTACGGAAACCTTCTACAGCTTCGCCCGCCGCCTCTTCGTCAAAATAGGGAAACAGTATGCGCGGCTATTCGGCCATTTCTATTCTGCGCAATGGGCTTGCCGGCCAGAGGTACTGGCCGCGCGCCTGGCGGGCTCCCGATCCGAAGCCCGTCTATGATGTAGTCATTGTAGGCGGCGGCGGGCACGGCCTCGCGACCGCGTTCTATCTAGCCGAGAACCACGGCATACGCAACGTCGCCGTGCTAGAGAAGGGCTATGTTGGCGGCGGCAATGTCGGCCGCAACACGACTGTCATACGTTCCAACTACTTGCTCGACGGCAACACCCAGTTCTACGAATTCTCGATGAAGCTTTGGGAAGGCATGTCGCAGGCGCTGAATTTCAATGTGATGTTCTCGCAGCGCGGCATGCTAATTACGGCCCATTCGGCAGACCAGCTCGACGGCTTCGGCCACCGCGCCAGCATCATGCGGTTGAACGGCATCGACGCCGACATTCTCGACCGCCACGAGGTGCGGGAGCTCGTCCCCTATCTCGACTTTTCGGAAACGGCGCGTTCTCCGATACATGGTGCGATCTTGCAGGGCCGCGCCGGCACGGCACGTCACGACGCGGTGGCTTGGGGCTACGCGCGCGCTGCCGACGCCCATGGTGTCGACATCATCCAGAGCTGCGAGGTGACAGGTTTCGTCCGTGACGGCGAGCGCATCGTCGGCGTGGAAACGACGAAGGGCAAGATTGGAGCCGGGAAGGTCGGGCTTGCGGTGGCGGGTCACACATCGGTGCTCGGCCAGAAGGCGGGCCTAGAACTTCCGATTGAGAGCCATGTCCTGCAGGCTTTCGTCACGGAACCAGTCAAGCCCCTAGTCCATCAGATCGTGGCTCACGGCACCGAGCATTTCTACGTCAGCCAGTCCGACAAGGGTGGGCTGGTCTTCGGAGGCGGTATCGACGGCTACAATTCTTATGCTCAGCGCGGCAATCTCGCGATGGTTCGCGAAGTCGCGGAGGCCGCAGTCGCGCTAATGCCGTGCATTTCCCGCGTGCGCATTTTGCGCCACTGGGGCGGCGTGATGGACATGACGCCGGACGCCAGCCCTATCATCTGCCTGACGCCAGTCGACGGGCTCTACCTAAACGGTGGCTGGTGCTATGGCGGCTTCAAGGCAACGCCGGCCTCAGGGTGGTGCTTCGCGCATACAATCGCTACCGGACAGCCGCATCCGCTGAGTGCCGCTTACAGCCTGGACCGTTTCCGCACGGGCCGCACGATCGACGAGGGCGGCGTCGGGCCGTTTGCCTGGCTACAATAACCGAGAGACCCAAGAGCATGCTACGCATCGAATGTCCCAACTGCGGCCCGCGCGACCACGACGAGTTCCGCTACGGCGGCGACGCGTCCGTGGTCCGTCCTGTCCACGACGACGCCGATTTCGAGGCCTGGTACCGTTACGTGTTCGTGCGCGAGAACCCCGCCGGACCGCATCGCGAATACTGGCAGCACGTGATGGGCTGCCGTCAATGGTTGGTGGTCGGGCGCGATACACGCAACCACGAGATCGCTGCAGTCCGCTCCGCACGGGAGCCGCGCGCATGAGGCGGCTTCACGAAGGCGGGCGGATCGACCGATCGCAACGGATCGAATTCACCTTTGACAGCAAAGCTTTAACTGGCTACCGAGGCGATACGCTCGCTTCGGCGTTGCTGGCGAACGGAATCGGCCTGGTGGGCCGCAGCTTTAAGTACCACCGGCCCCGCGGGATCTATTCTGCCGGGCCGGAGGAGCCGAACGCCCTCGTGACGATGGGCACGGCCGGTCGCCGCGAGCCGAATCTACCGGCTACCACGGTGGAACTGGCCGACGGACTGGTTGCCGAGAGCCAGAACCGGTGGCCGTCATTGAAGTTCGACATCCAAAGTGTAAACGGACTGTTTGCACCGTTTCTTTCGGCCGGTTTTTACTACAAGACCTTCATGGGCCCGACGCGGCGGGCATGGATGTTCTATGAGCATTTCATCCGAAATGCCGCTGGGCTGGGCCGAGCAGGCGAGGAGCCAGATCCGGACCGGTATGAGGTGCGCAATCTCTTTGCGGATGTGGCCGTGATCGGTGCTGGACCGGCGGGGCTTTCAGCGGCACTGGCGGCGGGCGAGGCGGGGGCCCGCGTTGTCATCGTAGAGCAGGACTTTCTGGCTGGCGGTACGCTTTTGTCGAAGCCGGCTGACGGACAGGCCTCGGCTTGGCTTTCCGGAACGCTCGCAAGGCTCGCCAGCATGCCTAATGTTTCGGTGATGACGCGCACCACCGTGTTCGGTGTCTATGACAGCAATGTACTCGGGCTCGTGGAGCGGCATGGCTCAGGAACTATCGATCCTGAAATAGGCAGCGCACGCCAGATGGTAGCGCTCTTGCGCGCGAGAACGATCGTCTATGCTACGGGCTCCATAGAGCGACCACTTACCTTCGACAACAATGATCGGCCCGGCATCATGTTGGCCTCCGCGGCCCGGATCTATCTAAACCGCTTTGCCGTACTGGCGGGTACGAGGGTGGTGGTTGCAACCGACAACGACAGCGCCTATCCGTCAGCCTTCGACCTCGCTGCTGCCGGCGTGGAAATAAACATAGTTGATAGCCGCGCCGAGCCGATGCCTGTACTTTTGGAGCAGTCGCGTCGTTTGGGCATTGCCGTCCGCAGGAAATCACTGATCTCCAATGCTTCGGGGGGGCAGGCCGTACGCGCTGTTACGGTTTCTGAGCCGGGCGGTACGGTTACACTAGAATGCGACCTAGTCGTGGTCTCGGGCGGTTGGTCGCCAACGGTGCATCTGACCTCGCATCTTTGTGAAAGGCCGGTATATCGTGAGGACATAGACGCTTTCGTACCCGGAAAGCTCAGAGCAGGGCACTTCGCGGCGGGCGCTGTGACAGGAGGCTTCATCACCGCCGGCGCCATCGAGGAAGGACGTCGTGTGGGGACAGAGGCAGCTACGTTCTGCGGCGCAACGAATTTTGCCCAGCCGTCGTTTAGCCTCAACCTTGCTGAGATCAACGCGGGAAATAATGACAGCCGTCACGCTCACCTTTTCGGGGCGGCAAAGGATGGTAGCCCTTCGAGGAGGCCGGAGCATCCTCTCTCCCGTCGGTCGGCCGAGAGGTGGTTCGGGAACCGAAAAGCGGGGCTTCCCAAAGACAAGGCCTTCATCGACCTGCAGATGGACGTAACCGTCGGTGACATCGTGCTGGCGCATCGGGAGGGATACGAGTCGGTCGAGCATCTTAAGCGCTATACGACCCTCGGGATGGGCACCGACCAGGGCAAGACAAGCAATTTCCGCGCGCTTTCCGCGATGGCTGGCCTACGCGGCATGACGGTCCCCGAAATTGGCACGACAACGTTCCGGCCGCCCTATACCCCAGTCGCCGTCGGAGCGCTGGCTGGGCGCAGCCAGCGCCATCATTACAAGCCGTTTCGGCGCACGCCAATGCATGACTGGCATGTCGCCAATGGCGCGCAGATGCTGGAAACGGGAGTCTGGATGCGGCCTTGGTTCTACTTTGCTTCCGGTCGCAATGTGGACGAGGCCTATCTCGCGGAGATGCGAATGGTGCGCGAGGCGGCTGGCCTGATGGATATCTCCACGCTCGGAAAGATCGACGTCCAGGGGCCGGACGCGGCTGAATTCCTCGACCGCGTCTATGTCAACGCTTTTTCCAAGTTGCCGATCGGCCGCGCGCGTTACGGTGTCATGTTGCGCGACGACGGCATCGTCTTCGACGACGGGACGACGACCCGGCTCGGCGAGCGGCACTTCTTTATGACGACATCGACCGCGAAGGGGCCGGACGTGCTGTCCCGGCTTGAATTCCTGCTCGATACCGCATGGCCGGACCTTCGCGTTTCGGTAACTTCGGTCACCGACGAATGGGCGGCGATGTCTGTGGCGGGTCCGAAGAGCCGCGATATCCTCGCCGCTGCGTTCACCAACCTGGACGTTTCCAATAAAGCATTGCCGCATATGGGGCAGCTTGAAGCGAACTATCGCAATAGGCCTCTGCGGATCATTCGCCTCAGCTTTTCCGGCGAGCGGGCTTACGAGATCTATGCCGGCGCGAGCGTGGGCAAGGAGGTGTGGTGCCGGTTGATCGAGGCCGGCGTGCCTTTCGGCCTGAAGCCTTACGGAGTGGAGGCTCTGGGCGCCCTGCGCGTCGAGAAAGGCCATGTCGCTGGGCCGGAGATCGACGGCAGGACGACGCTCGACGACCTCGGGCTCAGCCGCATTGCGGGCAAGCGCAACGGCTATGTAGGTGCGGTGCTTGGCCGCCGCGAAGCGCTCAGCGACCCGGCGCGCCCGCGGCTGGTCGGGTTGCAATGCGTCGAGCCGGGCAAGCGGTTGAGCGGAGGCGCAATTCTGTTCAGGCCTGGCGAGCCGATGCAGGGCCATGGCCTCGGCCGCATAACCTCGGTGACCTACAGCCCCACGCTCGACGCCTGGGTGGGCCTCGGACTGTTTGCCCGGAATGCAGCGGAGGAAGGCTCGGACATGGTCGCCACACATCCGATCAAGGGAGAGACGGTGCGCGCCCGCATCGTGTCGCCCATGTTCCTCGACTCGAAGGGAGAGCGGCTGCATGGCTGATGGTTCGAACATCCCGGGGTTCGAGATGGCGGCCTATGATTGCGCGATCGTCCAATTCGAGGGCTGGGACGGCGCGATGGCGCAGTTCGAGGCAGAACTGAAACGGATGCTGGGCGGGCCGCTGCCGAACAAGGTTGGCGACACTGCTCGCTATGACGATGGACTCGTCGTCCGGATTGCGCCGCGCCGGTTCTGGCTGCTTTGCGAGGGTCCACCGCCTATTATAGACGTCGACGCGGAACTCGGCTGCGCCCTCCCGCTCGGCGAAGGCAGGATTCGACTGCGGGTGTCAGGTCGGGGCCTCAGACATGTGCTGGAGCGGTGCGTCGCGGTGGATTGGGAGGCACTGGGCGATGGACGGGCGGTCCAGACCGGTCTCCATCGCACGCCGGTTCTGCTGCTGCGCAGGAGCGGGGTCGAATGCGACCTTCTCGTCCCACGCAGCTTCAGCAAAGGCCTGGCGGAGTGGATTGCCGACGCCTCCGCGGCCTGCACATGACTACTGCCAAGAACCGGTCTAGGTGGGCTGCCAATCCACCCGCGTTCGAGGAAAGTAAAACCAAGTAAATCGCCATCTACCGCAACAGCAAGATAGGAGAAAGTTTCTCATGCCCACATTTGGTCAACAGGAACGCGTTCCTGCATTTAGTCAACAGGAATACCGCGAGCGGACTGCTCGGCTACGACAGCAGATGACGGCGCACGGTATGGATGCGCTGCTTGTCATGAATGAGATGAATATGAACTATCTCACTGGCTATGACGGATACTCCGAATACGTTCCGCAGCTCGCTCTCGTGTGCCAAGATGATGAAGATCCGTGGCTGATTTTGCGCGAAATGGACACTTTATGTGCATCACCCACTTCGTACCTGCCGGAATCGCGCATTCTCAGTTATCCCGAGAAGTACATCGGGTCGAGGCAGCGAACGGCGTGGGAGCCGATCGGTGATCTAATCCGCGAGCGCACCAAGTCGAGCCGAATCGGGGTGGAACTGACGGCCAAGACGTTTGGAGTGAAAGACCATGCCGCCCTCGGTAACAGCTTGGACTCATCTAAGTTCATCGATGCCGATGGCTTGATTGATAAACTGAAGACGGTCAAATCCCCAGCCGAGCTCGCCTACATCGAGCAGGCCGGAAAGATTGCTGATAGGGCCATGCAGGTGGGGCGGCTCGAGATCGCTGCTGGCGCGCGCGAGTGTGACGTGGCCGCCGCCATAATGAATGCTTTGGTCAAAGGCACTCCGGAAATCCCAGGGGGTCTTACCGGCTTTCCGACAATGCCGGTCGGCTCTCCTGCCAACGCGCCGCATCTTAAGTGGTCCGACGCTCGCTATAAGATGGGCTGTCAGACAAATTTCGAGTTGGCCGCCTACCGATACCGCTATGCCTGCGCTTTATCGCGGACGGTATTTCTGGGTGAGCCAACCGCTCGGGCGCGACACCTGCACCAAGCTGCGTTGGACGGCTTCCTCGCGCAGACCGAGATGATACGCCCGGGAGTTAGGTGTTCTGAAGTTTGGCAAGCCTTCCAGCGCGCCTTTAAACCATACGGCGTGCGTAAAGAATCCAGGAGCGGCTACTCCATCGGCCTCGGTTGGGTCGACGGCGATATCAGCTTCCAGGGGGACAACGACACTGTTATTGAACCCAACATGGCCTTCCATGTCCTCATCGGCATTTTTGAAAAGGAGGACGGCTACATCTTCAGTGAGACAGTCCGCGTGACCGAGAACGGTGCGAAGTCGCTGAGCAGTATGTCCCGTGACATGCTGGTAAACTACTGACTTTCGGGATTACAATGCCGGCGCATCGCCAACACGATGCGCCGGCATGCGACGCGCTCAACTCACCACACCCCAATCGCGCTTATCCGACCCGGCTCGACCAATCTCGCTTCAAGATGACGAACATATAAAAGCTATAATTGACTCAGATTACCCGGCTCTTGATAGTCCGAACTGGTGCTCTCTCATCCCTGCCATAATCCAAAGGAAATCACCGGCTAACAATCGAGAAGTAAAGTGAGGATTGAGATTTTTGATTCATTTTCTGTGTGAACACAAACGACACAGGTTGAGATGATGCGGGACGAGCTATCCGGGATTCAGGTGGAGGGCGTTCGAGGGGGTAGCTTTGGTGGAGTCGATATCGCAAAGAATAGGTGCGCCGATCTTGCAGGTGTCGGATCTGCGGATTGTTTTCAGGACCCGCGGAACCACGATCCACGCCGTCAATGGCATCAGCTTTGAACTCCAGCCCGGCGAGCTTCTGGGCGTCGTCGGAGAAAGCGGCTCTGGCAAGAGCGTTACCATGATGTCGCTCATGAAGCTTCTGCCGTCGCCGCCTGCCGAAATCCTGTCTGGAAGGGTGCGTCTCGGGTGCCGGGATCTTTTGTCGCTCGATCCGAGCGAAATGCGTAAGGTCCGCGGCGGCGAGGTTGGGTTCATCTTCCAGGACCCGATGACGTCGCTCAACCCGGTCTTGACGGTCGGCTACCAGTTGAAGGAGCCGTTGCGCAAGCATTTCGGTCTCAGCCGTGGCGAGGCGCGCAAGCGTGCGATCGAGCTTTTCTCCCTGGTAGGCATCCCCTCGCCACATGACAGGATGAACGACTATCCCCACCGGTTCTCCGGCGGGATGCGCCAGCGGGTGATGATCGCTATTGCACTTGCCTGCGAGCCAAATGTGCTCATCGCCGACGAGCCGACGACCGCGCTTGACGTGACGATCCAGGCCCAGATCCTGGAACTCGTCAAGAAGCTCCGCCAGGAAATCGGCATGAGCATCATCTGGATTACGCATGATCTCGGGGTGGTGGCCGGGATCGCCGACCGAGTAATGGTCATGTACGGCGGCCTCATTGTCGAATGCGCCCCTGTCGACGATCTCTACGCAAATCCCCGCCATCCTTACACACGCGCGCTTATGGAGACGTTGCCGAGGCCCGACCAGGCGGGACAGGAGCGATTGAAGAGTGTCGTCGGCCAGCCGCCACACCTTACCGCCTTTCCGACGAGCTGCCCCTTCGCACCACGATGTCCGCATGTATTCGATCGCTGCCTCGTCGAGAAGCCGCCGCTGATGCCGGTGCAAGAAGGACACGAAGCTGCCTGCTGGTGGGACGTGACCGAGCAGAGACCGCGCGATGATGTCTGAACCAAGTATCCTCACCAGAGACGCACAGCCTGGCCGGGACGACGTCCTGCTCCGCGTCAGTGACCTGGCCGTGCACTACCCGACATATCAGGGTGTCTTCGGGCGCCAGGCTGGCGCCATCAGAGCGCTGGACGGTGTGAATCTGGAAGTCAGGCGCGGCCAGACGCTCGGGCTTGTGGGCGAGAGCGGCTGCGGCAAGTCGACCACAGGGCGTGCCATCTTGCGCCTTTGCGACATTACCGGGGGCCGGATCGTGTTTGATGGCGAAGACATCACGCATCTGGAGGGCAACAAACTGCGCCGGATCCGCCCGCGCATGCAGATGATCTTCCAGGATCCGCAGGAATGTCTCAATCCGCGCATGACCGTCGGCTCCATTGTTGCCGAACCGCTAAACGAGCACGGCGCACTGAAAGTCAAGGAAAAGGAAAGGCGGATACGCGAGTTGCTCGATTCCGTCGGTCTCAATCCGAGGTTAGCCAACCGCTATCCGCACGAATTTTCTGGCGGCCAGCGCCAGCGCATTGGGATCGCCAGGGCGCTCGCGCTCAATCCGGACTTCATTGTCTGCGATGAGCCTATCGCCGCCTTGGATGTCTCCATCCAAGCCCAGGTGGTCAACCTCCTCAAAGACTTTCAGGAACAGTTCTCGCTGACATACCTCTTTATCAGCCACGATCTTTCAATGGTCCGTCACCTCTGTGACGATGTGGCGGTGATGTATCTGGGCAAGGTGATGGAACTCGGCCCCCGCGCCCTCATCTACAAAGACCCAATGCATCCCTACACGAAGGCGTTGCTCTCTGCGGTCCCGGTGCCGGATCCGGGGGTCGAACGTGCGCGCAACCGCATCGTCCTGGCGGGCGATGTGCCGAGCCCGGCCAATCCGCCTTCGGGGTGTCGATTTCGTACCCGCTGCCCGGTTGCGTTCGACCGGTGCGCGTCAGATCAACCAGCTTGGCGAAAGGTGTCCGGCGACCGATGGGTCGCTTGCCATAGGGCCGAGTGAAGCAGGGCAAGCGAGATTCCTCGCAGGAAGGCTCGCGCGTCCGCGATCGCGAGATGAAGGACTTGGCGTGGGCAACAAGGCCGGAATAAGCCAGGCCGAGGTTTAAAAAAAGAGGAGAACAATAGAATGTCTAGATTAAAACCACTTCTAATAGCCGGGGTCATGGTGACCGTACTCGTTACGTCTGCATTTGCCGAACGCGGCGCAGACGGGGCCGTCAACATCCTGAATTGGCAGGCGCCGTCGATGATGAATCCTTACCTCTCGGGAAGCGACAATGACACCATTCCTGCCTCGCTGGTGCTCGAGCCGCTAGCCGGCTATGACGAGAACGGCGAGCTTTTCCCGCGGCTTGCAGCGGATATCCCGACCGTCGAGAACGGCGGCATCTCCAAGGATTTGAAGTCGATCACCTGGAAACTAAAGCCTGGTCTCAAATGGTCGGATGGCACGCCCGTCAGCGCGAAGGACGTGGTCTTCACCGCGAACTACTGCATGGACCCAAAGGGCGGTTGCGCCCAACTTGACAAATTCAAGGGCGTCGACAAGGTCGAGGCACTGGAAGACCTGACCGTAAAAGTAACCTTCAAGGAGGCGACAGCAGTCCCCTATACTCTCTTTGTCAGCGCGAGCTCTCCAATCATCCAAGCCAAACAGTTCGCTGACTGCCTGGGCGCGAAGGCTCCAACCTGCACTGAAGCCAATTTCTATCCGGTCGGCACTGGGCCGTTTGTCGCCACCAACTTCAAGCCGAGTGACGCGGTCCAGCTCAAGGCCAACCCGAACTACCGCGATGAGAACAAACCAGCTTTCGCCCAAGTCAACTACAAGGGTGGGGGCGATGCGCTCGGGGCGGCCCGTGCAGTGCTGCAGACAGCCGAATACGACTATGCCTTGAACATGCAGCTCGCTCCGGACGTGCTGGGCAAGATGGAGAAAGTGGGCAAGGGAAAGGTGCTCTCGTCCTACGGGACGTGGGTCGAAACACTCTTCATAAACCTGACCGATCGCTCCTCCAGTCTCCCCCCGGAAGAGCGTTCGACGGCCAAACATCCAAACCCAATCCTCAGTGATGTTCGCGTGCGCAAGGCTTTGTCGATGGCACTAGACCGCGCGAGGTTGAGCGAGATCGGCTACGGCTCGATGGGCAAACCCACCTGTGACTGGATTCCGGCGCCGGCACACTTCGCCGCCGGCAATACGGAGTGCCTGAAGCAGGATACTCCGGGTGCCGTGAAACTTCTTGACGAGGCGGGCTGGAAGCCGGGTCCCGACGGAATCCGGGAGAAGGACGGCAAGAAGATGATGCTCACCTTCGTGACGACCACCAACTCGATACGCAACCAGTTCCAGGCAATCATCAAGCAGTGGTGGGACGAGATTGGTGTCGACGTCGAATTAAAGAGCCTCGACACTTCTGTCATGTTCAGCGGCGATTCAAGCAGTACGGACACAGCCCAGAAATTCTATGCGGACGTCCAGATGTGGACCAACTATGCTAGCGGTACCGATCTCGGCTCATATGTAAAAACCTACACCTGCAGCCAAGCTCCGGGCCCGGACAACAAGTGGCAAGGCTGGAACATGCCGCGCTACTGCGACAACGACTACGAGACGCTAGTGACAGAACTCGGCCGTACTGCTGACGTCGAGAAGCGCGGCGAGATAGTGAAGAAGCTCGATACTATGCTGGTAGACAGCTACGCGATCATGCCCCTGGTCTGGCGCTCCAACGTCTCGGCGATCTCCAGTACGCTGGGCGGCCATGCCATGAACGCCTGGGATTCTGAGTTGTGGAACGCCCAGGATTGGCATCGCAAAAAGTAGGCTTGCCTGCGCGTTCTTGTAAGGGCGCTTGGCTGTCCATCTCCCACGCCGGCCGCGAATACCATTGCCCGGCCGGCAGCAACAGGTCCGGCGCATGCTTAACTATGCCATTCGACGAATGCTTATAGCGGTCCCGACGCTGTTCTTGATCAGCCTCGCGATCTTCTCGCTGCTCAAAATCGCGCCAGGCGATCCGCTATCGCAGTTGCCACCTACCATTCCACCTGAAGTCCGCGCGAACATGCGCGCCGCTTTTGGAATGAACGAGCCCCTGATAGTGCAGTATCTCCTTTGGTTAAAGCTATTCTTCGTAACCGAGCCGCTGCACGCCTTCGATGTTCTGTTCGGGACGCATTTTTCGGACGGTATGCAGCGTATTATCTCTTGGCAATCGCGGGGCTCGGTCTTCAGTGTCATCGCGGAGCGCCTGCCGCAGACGCTGTTAGTCGTTGGTCTCGCCTATATAGTTGGGGTGCTGATTGCTCTGCCGATTGGCATCATCTCAGCCTACAAACAGTATTCTGTGTTCGATCAGGTTGGCACCTTCATTTCGATGCTCGGCCTGGCCGTACCGCCTTTCTTCTCGGGCGTTCTGGCAATCCTGATTTTCGCGGTCTATTTCGACTGGTTTCCGACCATCTACAACACCAATCTCGTCATCAACAGCTGGAGCAGTTTCATCGAGCAGCTTCGGCAGATGGCCATGCCAGTGATGGTGCTGGCGATTCAGACCACCGCCTCCATCAGTCGCTATCTACGCTCGTCAATGCTCGACAATCTTAATCAGGACTACGTTCGCACGGCTCGCGCCAAGGGCGTGGGCGAGGCTGCGGTCGTGTTCATCCACGTATTGCGCAATTCGATGATCTCCGTCGTGACCGTAGTCGCGCTTGGCCTGCCTAGCGTTTTCGGCGGCGCCATCGTGACCGAACAGATATTTAAGGTAAACGGAATCGGCCAGCTTCTGATCACCTCCATATACGCCAATGACGTGCCGGTGGTGCAGACATTGGCCTTCATCTTCGCAGTGCTAATCGTCGTCTTCAACCTGATCGCCGATCTGCTCTACGGCTTGCTCGATCCCAGGATTCGCTATGACTGAGCTGCTTCGCGACAACGAATCGAAAGAAGTCGCCGAGGCGCTTGTTCCGATCGATCCCATCGCCGGCGTGGACCCTGTGTTGCTCGCGACGCGGTCGCGCAATCAGTGGTGGGACGTGTGGGACCAGTTCAAGACCCACAAGGGCGCCCTCGCCGGGGCTGCCGTCTTCTTCCTGATTGTCGCCGGTATCGTCTTCGGCCCTTTTGTTTGGCGCGTAAGCCCCACCTATATCGACTTCACGACTTTGAACGCGGGACCGAGCTGGGCCCATCCGTTGGGCACCGACCAGCTTGGGCGCGATCTGCTGGCGCGGACGATGACAGGCGGTCGCATATCGATCGCCGTCGGCCTGACGGCGATGGTCATCTCGATCTTTCTCGGCACTCTTGTCGGTGTCGTTGCCGGTTATTTCAAATCCCTTGATGGCCCGCTGATGCGGCTCACTGATCTTTTTCTGTCATTGCCGGTGCTGCCACTGCTTTTGATCACAGTGATGCTGTTCCGCGACGCGCTGGCGAACGTTCTCGGAGTCGAGATGGGGAATTTCATCCTCATCGTGTCGGCTATCGGATTGACGAGCTGGATGCAAACTGCGCGCATCGTTCGCGGTGAAGTTCTGACCGTCAAGCGGCGCGAATTCGTGCTGGCATCGCGCAGCATCGGCGCGCCATCGCACCGTATAATCGGTCGTCATGTGCTGCCCAACATCATATCGCCGATCATTGTCTCAAGCACTCTCCAAATCGCCGATGCCGTGATTTCGGAAAGCTTGCTGTCCTTTCTTGGCCTCGGTTTTCCGCCCGATTTCCCGACCTGGGGGCGGCTGCTCTATGACGGGATCGAATACATTCAGGATTACCCGCAACTAGTGCTGTGGCCGGGCATTGCGATTTCGCTCACCGTCCTCAGCGTCACCTATGTCGGCGATGGTCTCAGAGAAGCGCTCGACCCGCGTCTGCGGCGATGACGGTTTCCTTCCTGAAATCACAATGAGGAAAAGTGAAGCGGTAACAAATCCTATAGCAAAGGTTAGAAGTGAGACTGCGACGGCAACCGCGCAGACAACCATGCGCCGGCAAACACGTTTCAGAGAATGCCTTGACCTCAAAGACGATGATGAGGAAGACGAGACGGAAGATCGATGCGAGCCTGAAGGCGAAGATCGCCTTGGAGGCGTTTCGGGAACAGGCGACGATTGCGGATTTGGCGCAGCGCTATGAGGTGCATCCGAACCAGATCTATGCCTGGAAGAAGCAGCTGTTGGGCAATGCGGCGCGGGCCCTCGACGCCGGCGTCGGGATGGAGGCGGACGAGGCGCGTGAGCGGGAGATCGAGAAGCTGCACGCCAAGATCGGTCGCCTCATGATCGAGAACGATTTTTTCGCCAAGAGGTCCGGACGATGAGCACGGCGGACCGTAGAGGGATGCTTGATCGCGACGATCCGAAGCTGTCGATCCGGGCGCAGTGTGAGATGCTGGGACTATCGCGCTCCGGCGTCTATCGGCAGCGGGCGGCGAACGACAACGACGATCTGGTGCTGATGCGGCGCATCGACGAGCACATGATGATCTCCTGGATCCTTGATCGAGGCGACCATTCGGTTCCTACAGCACCGTTCCTGGGCTCGCGCCAGATAGCGCTGATGCTGTCGACGCCCGAGGCACCGGTGAACCGCAAGCGGGCTCATCATTCGCCGGATGGGGATCGCAGCGCTCGGGCCGTCCGTTTGGTCAACTGTTCGAACCGCAAGGTCACCGGCATCCGAGTGTAAGCGCCTTACCGATCCCCTATGTGTTGGGGGTTGACGCTTTCCGGAAGTTCCAGGGCATGAGATCTTCGACTTTGCTCTGATGGTGGCCCTTGAGAAAGGCCAAGGCCTGCAGGGTTTCGGCGATAGAGGGCAACTGGTGCGGCCACATGGGATAATCGCGGGAGGGAGAGGCCCAGATCCGGACAACTTCTCCGAGAGAGGATCGGCTTCAAAAGAGCTGCCGTTGTGGCGCAAACAGGCGGTGATTATGCATTCAATGCTTAAAACCAGCGAGCTCGTTAATCCGAATGCAGGAGCCACAACGTAAATCCGGATAGCGTTCAGAATCTGAACGCCTGAGGCGTCCCTGCCGGGACGTGAGCCGAGCCATTCCGCTGATGGGTTGCACCGCTGACTCAGCAAAGTGCGTCGTCTACATTAAAGGCTCGTCCCGCGAAACTCCATCATGCGGCGATCGATGTCGACCGCGAAGACAATCGTGTACCCGGCAACGCATCTCCGAGCGCAAAGATACTTGACGTCCCCACCGCGATTAGACCCCATCTTTTTCCGCGCCCCCAAATCCCGGATGGTGCCCGTGGTTTCATGACGGAGATCGGCGATGGCGACGCTTGATGATGCAGCCAGGCCGTCACGTCCCCGGCGAAAGTCGATCGGCCGCGTCGCGACGTAGACTCCAACTGCGCACCAGGCGTGGTCATGTCGCCGCCCGCACCGCCTGGATCACCCGCGACAGATGCCGCTCGTCGGCATCCTGCCCGACGCGGATCACGACATTGTCCATCAGGATTCTCGGTCCCGGTATGCGCGTGCCGCGGCTGGGAAGGCGGCTCTTCGACCAGCAGCGCCCCCAAAGCAAGGGTGTTGCGGCCATGCTTTCAGGCAATGCCAGGATCCATTCCGCAGCCGCTTGCGCCAATCATAGATCTGCCAGCGCGTCGCCCCGTACTTGGGCGCCGCCTCCGCCAACCGGACAATGACGCCGGACATCAGGCTCTCCGCCACGAACCGCACCTTCTCCGCGCGTCTGTGCGCCGCCGCCCGTCGGACCTTCGATCACTTGAAGCCACCTCCCCCAGTTGAGTCCCTTCGATAATCGGTCGACATTCTGTGAGGCCGGATTTCGCCACGTGGGGCCTAGATCGCGTTGTCGATCTGCGGGCGCCGGCGAACCAGAGGACGCGCGTGCGGAAGAACCAGTGCCGATGAGCGGCTTCACTTTTGCCGGAGCGGCATGACGGAAAGGTACAATATCGAATGAGGAACGGTCAATGATTGTCACAAAAATATCAAGGAAGAAACGAAACCTTTGCAAACAATTTTCTTTACCTATTTTGTGACTGTGAGAATATCGTCTCGATAATAGCAAGAGAACCATTCATCAGCAGAGGAAATGCTATGTCAATAATGTGGCTGTTCGACATGGCGGTTACATGTCGCTTCGCGAGTTTTTGCTTCAAAGGCCTGACTGGGAGGAGGAACGAGACACGTTGCCTGGGTGGTGAAACCAATCTGAGTGCGATTCATGCATTTCGGTCTCGCCGGATCACAAGCAAGCGTAGCGGCTGGCGTCAAAAGCAAGTCGGCTTGGTCTCGTTAAGAATACGGACGCGCTTATTGGTGCCGGACCTGCTCCCCGGGGCGATCTGAACGAAGTGCTGCTTGTGAGGTCTTCCCATGGAAGGCAGACCAATGCACACCGCGGGCGTGACCTTTGCCATCCCTGTCTAGAGAGAAGAGGCAAGTGATGAACACCACTAATTCTCAAGAGGCTGTCTTGGGTGAAGGCTTGGGTGAAGGCAATTATAGAATAGGGTTCCTTTTTATCGCGATCTCTGCAATCGCTTGGAGCACCGGGGGGATGTTCGTCAGAATTCTGCCGCTGGACGCGTGGACGATTCTGTTTTGGCGGAGTCTGTTTGCGACCGGTTTCCTAGCAGTTTATCTGTGTGTAATTAGACCAAAATATAGCCTCTTTCCGAAAGGGCACGCGATGATCGTTGCTGGCTCTTTGGCACTCACCATGCTAGCGTTCATACCGGCGTGCCAGTTAACATCGATTGCCAACGTAGCAGCCATCTACGTGACTACACCGGTCTTCACGGCCATCTTGGCGTGGCTTTGGCTCGGAGAGAAAATTGGGCCTACGACGATCTGCGCGGTAGTGACCATTCTTATAGGCAGCTGTGTGCTCGTGGAGGGAACGAGTTCAGCGTCCGATTTTTTTGGGAGCTCATTTGCCTTCGCCACGACTTTGATAACCGCCGCTGTTACTGTGTTTATCCGCGGACACCGAGAACAATCGCCTCTGGCTTCTGTCTGCCTTGCCAACATTTTAGTTTCATTGGTTAGCTTGTGCTTCGCAGCGCCTCTCTCTGCGAACCTGAGAGACCTCGTATGGCTTGCGCTTTTCGGCCTGGTGCAAGTGGTGATGGCTTTTGTGTTATTTTCTGCCGGCTTACGTCGAGTTCCAGCTTCGCAAGGCTCCTTGATTGGTGCCATAGAAACGCCGCTTGCTCCATTATGGGTTTGGCTCGGATTCGGCGAAACACCCTCGCTATCGACCCTAATAGGGGGCACCATTATTACCGTGGCAGCGGTCGGATACTTTCTGGCGATGGCTGGCGGGCGAGGATGCCCGAAAGGAGAGAATGTCGATGAATGATTTGCAGCCGCCGATGATAATCGAGGGAATTTCAGCGGCCGCAGGGTTTGCGGATGTCACGTCGTTAATTCACGCCGCAGTCCAAGATAGGCTCGCAAAGGCATTGTTATTGCCGCTGCCATGTACATGTTCTCACTGCCATATATGTGTTAGATATGTTCCATTATATTCGACCTATTCGCGACAGATCTCCCGTTGAGGCCTAATACCGTTGCCCTGGCGGATGGGCGGACCGGCTGCTCCGCCTGCGGAGTCATGAAGATTGCTGCTACTGTGCCTCAGGAGCACGCCCATCTGCTACCCGAACAAAACCCCTATCAGCGGTCGCCGGCGCCCAAACCGCGGTCCGGCTGACTACCGTTCTCCTCGGGCAGCTGCCGGCCATCTCAAAACGCGATGGCACTGTCCGGAACATTATATTGGCGGACCCAATGCCAAGTGGCACATAAATGGGGAGCACCAGATCGAACTTCATCCGCCCGTCAACGCGACCCGACACAAATGGAACGAACTGAAGTGCAGATCAGAGACGTGCTTCTCGCGCCAGGAAACGGCGCTTTTTTCTACGACGATCAGGCAGCCATAAGAGCCGGTGCCTCGCAAGACGGTTTTGTCTATGTGGGCGAGCCCGTTACACCCGACTTCCAATCAATTCGTGTTCCAGCATCTTCGCTCAGCATCGGGCTAATCCTCACCGACGAAACCGTTGTTTGGGGCGACATGATGAACGTGCAGTACTCTGGTGCTGGCGGGCGCGATCCTGTGTTTGAAACCGCTCAAATCTCGGATTTGACGTCGCGCGTTGTGACGCCACGGCTTCTTGATGCCGATGCTTCTCGTTATCTTGATGCCTGCGCGAAAGTTTTCGAGCCCTTCGAAGACAAGCGGCTACCCCTCGCTATTGAGTATGGCGTGAGCCAGGCGCTCCTTCGCGCGGCGGCTCATCTTCAACGTGCGACGATGGCGGAGATCATATGTAGTGAATTTGATCTACCGCTGCTGCCAACGCGCAGGGTACCGATTTACTGCCAGAGCGGCGATGCTCGCGAAATCAATGTCGACAAAATGATCTTGAAGGCGGTGGATGTGCTTCCCCATGGCCTGATCAATTCACGGCAAAAATTCGGCCAAGGCGGCAAGACTTTCCTTGACTTCGTCAAGTGGGTTGCGACGCGCACGCGCGAACTCGGCCGCCCGGGGTATCATCCGGTGCTTCATTTCGATGTGTATGGCTGGATCGGCCTGGAAATTGGAATGGAGCCGCAAGAGATTGCCGACTTTATCTGTAGGGTTGCCGATACCGTTCCGGGTTTTGCTCTCAACATCGAGTGCCCGGCGGATTTTGGCTCGACACAAGCCCAAATTGATAACTACGCCCGGATTGTATCGGTTTTGGATGACCGGGGTTCCAGTGCTCGCATTGTCGTAGACGAGAGGTGCAATACGCTTGAGGACATTCGGCTCTTTGCAGAAGCCAAAGCGACGCATCTGATCCAGATCAAGACACCCGATGTCGGCTCAATTGCCGATACGGCGCGCGCCGTTCTCATCTGCAAGCAGAATGGGGTAGGGGCCTATGTCGGGGGAAGCTGTACCGAGACGGATCTCTCCGCCCAGGCTTCGGTCCACGTATCGGTGGCAACCCAGGCCGACATGATGCTTGCCAAGCCCGGAATGGGTGTCGACGAGGCATATTCCATCGTCGGGAACGAGCAGAACCGGTTGCTGGCGATGCTGAACCGTCGTCGAGTTCGAGCCAAAAACGTTGGATGAAAAGCACGGTGTCGCATGCAGAACTCTCTTGAGGGGATCACTGTCGTAGCCGTGGAGCAGGCGGTGGCCGCGCCTTACGCGTCGTCTAGGCTCGCGGATGCAGGTGCCCGGGTGATCAAGATCGAACGGCCCGAAGGGGACTTTGCCCGAAGCTACGACAAGTTGGTCCGAGGGCAGAGTGCTTACTTCGTCTGGCTTAATCGGGGTAAGGAATCGGTGTGTCTGGACCTGAGGTTGGAGGCGGATCGCGAGGTCCTCGACACGCTGGTTGCCACCGCTGACGTCTTTATCCAGAATCTGAAGCCGGGCAGCATTGAAAAACTAGGTTTCGGGTCTGCTGACCTGCGTCGCCGATTTCCGCGCCTGATAACCTGTGACATCTCGGGTTTCGGTGACAAAGGACCTTATTCACACTTGAAGGCCTACGATCTCATCGTCCAGGCCGAAACAGGTCTATGTGCGATCACCGGCAACCAACAAGGGCCCGCACGTGTCGGGGTCTCGGTCTGTGACATCTCAGCGGGCATGACAGCGCACAGCGCCATTCTTCAGGCGATGTATCACCGCGAGGTCACCGGCGAAGGAACCAGCATTCAGGTGTCACTGTTCGATGCTGTCGCTGACTGGATGAATGTTCCGGTTCTCCAAAACGACTATAGCGACTACCACACCGAACGCGCCGGTGTGAAACACCCGTCTCTGGCGCCATATGGCGCCTATAGTTGTGCCGATGGCAAGGACGTCATCTTTTCGGTTCAGAATGACCGCGAATGGGTGAGTTTTTGCGAGAAGTTCCTCAAGCAGCCGGAACTTACACGCGCACTTGGTTTTGCCGATAATATGCAGCGCCTCAGTCACCGTGCGCAACTTGATCAGATCATTGAACGGCGGTTCTCTGAACTATCCTGCCAGGGAGCAATGCAGGAGCTTGAGGCGGCCGGACTGGCCTACGGCCGACTGAGCGAAGTGGCGGATGTTTCAAAACATCCACATGTCCGCAGAGTCGAGATTGGCACGCCTGAAGGAAGCGTCGAGACGATCGCGCCGGCGGCAATTTTCAACTATGAGCAGCCCTCGCTACGCCCAGTTCCGGCTCTTGGCGCTCATACTGAGGCTGTCCGCGAGGAGGTTCTGGGGCTTTTGCGCGACAGAGCCGCGTCAGCGTGAGCGCGCGTCTGAGTATGGGGAGTGCGCTCGCGGTTTGCGAAAAGCCTGTGTGCCTCGGACCATCTCAGCGCGTCGCCCATCCAGCAAGCCCACTGCCGTCACGCTCGCTAACATTTATGGCAGAGATGACTCCATGATCGCGGACCCCCTTCCGTCAGTTGAAACCGCGATGTCCGTACCACGCTGGAGATCCCTGCTCTTCGTACCCACTCACGTACCGCGCTTTGTGGAGACGGCGCATGAGCGGGGTGCGGATGGCGTCATTCTCGACTTGGAGGATTCCGTTCCTCAGGATCAGAAGGGTGAGGCACGGCGACAGCTTCCTGAATGCGTGGCCAAGGTGGGCCGGAAAGGCGCATCTGTTTTGGTCCGCGTTAATCATGGTTTGCGCGCGTTGGCGGCCGATCTTGATGCAGCAGTGATAGAGAGTGTTGACGCGCTTGTTCTTCCGAAGACGGATTCGCCAGAGTGGGTACTAGAGATCGCCAATGCAGTTTCAGAACTTGAACGGGAAAGAAGTCTTCCGCTGGGACGCATCCGGTTCCTTGCCCAGATCGAGACCCCGGGCGCCTTGCAGAGGCTCGCGGCCATTGCATCGGCGCATCCCAGGATGGCCGCAATGGCGCTCGGGCCCGAAGACTTCAGTGCCGCTGTCGGCGGCTCCCCTGAGTTCGACCTTCTGTTGGCGCCGAACCTTTCCGTTTTGTTTGCCGCCCGGGCGGCAGGCTTGCTCCCACTGGGCTTCGTAGGGAGCATCGGCGAGTTCTCCGATAGTGATAAACTTCGTGAAGCCGCGACGCGTGCGCGGCGGCTTGGCTTTGTCGGAGCCTTGGCGATCCATCCGACACAAGTGGCCATATTCAATGAGGCATTCTCGCCAAGCGCACAAGAACTCGAGTGGGCCCGTCGCGTCGTCGCTGCGGAAAACGATGACGCCACGCATGGACGAGCTCCATTCTCGTTGGACGGCAAGATGATCGATCCGCCGGTGGTGCGGCGCGCCCACGAGATCCTGGCTCTCGCCAGCAATAACCGACCCACCAATCAGCGGCCGGACAGGCGCTAGATTCACAGGAATACTCTTACAGTTTTGTGAAATTATTACAGCTTTGTGACTTCCCTGCCATCTCATTTCGAGATAGATACGAAGACGCTGGGGATCATGCCGCGGCTGGATTTCTTCATCGTGGACATCAGGCAGTTAAGATATTTCGTCGGCGTGGTTGAAGCAGGCAGTTTTACGAAGGCCGCCGGCTTCCTCAATGTCGCCCAGAGTGCGCTGAGCCTACATGTGCGCCAACTGGAGGAAGGTTTCGGCACCCAGTTGCTGATACGCGATAGGACCGGCGTGAGTGTCACGGCGTCGGGAGCCAAACTCCTGGAGCGGGCGCGGGCGATTCTCAGGGAAATTCGGCTGACCGAGGTGGAATTAACCAACTCAGCTGCTTCCCCGGCAGGGGAGGTGACTATTGGCATTCCGTCTGGAGCTGCTCGAGTCCTAAGCGGCCCGCTGCTTGAGTCGGTAAGAAACGAACTGCCCAAAGTGTCCCTCAAAATGGTCGAGGGTATGACTGGACCGCTAGAGGAGTGGATGGCTGCTGGACGCTTCAATCTGGCAGTTCTCTACCGCACCGCAGACAGTGTGGGGCGAATGACAGTCTTGGCACGCGAAGACCTGTGTCTGGTGGTGCCGTCAGGTGAGCCGCCTTTCGAGGAGTCGATATGTCTGGCGGACCTGCATGCGTTCCCGTTGGCGGTTCCCATGCGCAATAACAACGTCAGGCGTTCTGTGGCTGACGTCGTGGCACAACACGGTTGCGCGCTGGACGTCGAGTTTGAAGTGGACTCGCTCTCAACGATCATCAACATGGTTATAGAGGGAAAAGCCCATTCTATTCTGGCCCCGTCCGCGGTCCAGAAAGAAGCCTGTCAAGGGCTGGTGCGGACTGTCAAGATCGTCGATCCGGTGATTACACGCTCGGTTGTGCTTGCTGTAAATCCTAAAGATGAGCGTTCCGCGGCCGTCTCCGCGGTCCGCAAGCTCATCCCCAAGGTCGCCAGAGAATTAATTGAGAGTCGGGGCTGGGCAGCCGCGGCTCCTGACGCGGCCTGACAGCCGTCGATCTACAAAACACGACCTTTTTTTGCCATCGGATTAGATCGATCTGGATTCCAGATGGATTTCGGCACTAATCGATATTTGACCCGCCGCGACCGTCGCGATGAAACTGGCTCAAGCGAGTTGCCGGTTTCAACGTCGAACGGCACTCGCATGGCTGGAATTCACACAAGTGGAGCACGCGATGTCCGACGCCAGGAGCCACGAGCTCTTCATCAACGGCAAATGGCGGCCCGGTGGTAGCAGAGCCACATTGCCGGTGATTAATCCGGCAACGGAGAAGGTATTTGCCTCGGTGGCCTCGGCGACGGTGTCGGATCTGGATGAGGCCCTGGCTTCGGCAGAACGCGCCCGCAAGGCTTGGTCTTCACGGCCTGCAAAAGAACGTGGCGAGATCCTGGTAGCAGCCGCAAGAATCTTGGCAACGAAGATTGAATCAGCAGCCAGGGACCTGACGGCCGAACAAGGAAAGACGATTGCCGAAGCGACAGGTGAGTACACGCGTGCCGTCGAAACGCTGGAATGGAACGGCAGGCATGCCGAAGAGCTGTCGGCCCCTATTCCGATGGGGCCGAACCGGATGATCGTCCCGGAGCCGCTCGGCGTCGTTGCTGCATTTACGCCCTGGAACTATCCGGCCGTCCTCATCGCCCGCAAGCTCGCCCCGGCGCTGGCGGCAGGCTGCCCGGTGATCCTCAAAGGGGCTGAAGAGACACCGAGCGTGGCTGTCCATATCGTTGAATCATTGCGCCAAGCAGGCATCCCTGACGGCGTGGTGAATCTTGTCTTCGGTGTTCCGGTGCACATATCGCGGCATCTGCTCGGTTCGCCAATCGTGAAGGTGTTGACTTTCACGGGCTCGACGGCGGTTGGAAAACAGCTGGCCGCACTAGCGGCGAATAACTTGCAGCGTTGCGTTCTTGAACTCGGCGGGCACTCTCCGGTTATTGTGTGTGAGGATGCCGACCTGGGAAAGGCCATCCCGGCAATTTCTGAATACAAGTTCGAGTGCGCGGGCCAAAGCTGCAACGCGCCTAGCAGGATCCTGGTCGCGCGGCCACTCTACGAGGAATTTCTGACCCGGATGACGGAGGCGGTCCGCAAAATCGGGATCGGCCTACCAGACGACGCTGCAACGGACATGGGTCCGATGGCGAACGCGCGGCGAATCGAGGCCATGCAGCGCCTGACCAAGGATGCGGTCGAACGCGGCGCCCGCATCGAGACTGGGGGCGCCCGCCTTGACCGGCCGGGCTTTTTCTGGCCGCCAACCATCCTGACGGGTGTACCGAAGGAAGCGAGCGTGCTGCACGAAGAGCCGTTCGGGCCAATTCTCACCGTCGCGCCGTTCGACACACTCGAGGAGGCGATCCAGGAAGCCAACGCCACTGAGTATGGCTTGGCAGCTTACTTCTTCACGAACACTGCTGATGTCCAACGCAAGCTGACCAACAGCCTTTCGGCAGGGGCTGTCAGTGTGAATTACCTGAAAGGGGTTTCCGCGGACGCGCCTTACGGGGGTGTCAAGCAAAGCGGCTATGGATATGAAGGCGGCGAGCAGGGGGTGCGAAGCTTTCAAATCCTCAAAATGGTCAACGGCCTCGGCTCATTTGGATGAGATCCTGTGGGAAATAGAACACGGACCATCGCCGGCAAGGACATCACAAGGAGCGTGGCAGACGCCCTTCAGTACATCTCGTACTACCATCCTCCAGATTATATCCGCTCTCTTTCGCAAGCGTATGCGCGTGAACAGAGCCCGGCGGCGAAGAATGCCATCGGGCAGATTCTGCGGAACTCCCGCATGGCGGCCTTCGGGCGGCGGCCGATCTGCCAGGACACCGGACTTGTGGTGGTCTTCGCAAAAGTCGGCATGGACGCCCGCATCAGGTCAACAGTCGGTTTCGCAGACCTCGTGAATGAGGGCGTCCGTCAGGCCTATCTCGACCCGGACAATCCCCTTCGGGCATCGATCGTTGCCGATCCGCTGGCCGGACGGGTCAACACCCGTGACAACACGCCGGCGGTCGTCCACGTCGACCTTGTACAAGGGAACCAGATTGAGATCACCATCGCCGCAAAAGGCGGCGGGTCAGAGAATAAGGCACGCTTTACCACCTTGAACCCCAGCGGGTCCATTTCCGACTGGGTGGTCGATACTGTTTCGACGCTTGGCAGTGGGTGGTGTCCGCCCGGCCTGATCTCCGTTGGCATCGGTGGTAGCGCTGAAAAGGCGATGCTGCTTGCCAAGGAAGCCATGAACGAGCCCGTCGATATAGCGGAACTGATCGCCAGGGGGGCGTCGAGCGCGGAGGAGGCACTGCGGATTGAACTTTATGAACGGATTAACGCGCTGGGCATCGGCGCTCAGGGCCTTGGTGGCCTGACGACAGTCGTCGATGTCAAGGTTGCGACCTATCCTACCCATGCGGCGTCCAAGCCCGTGGCGCTCATTCCGCAATGCGCCGCCAACCGGCACCTGAAGTTTACCTTGGATGGCTCTGGACCAGTCAGGCTGGAGCCGCCCGACTTGCGCGAATGGCCCGACATTGGAACCGACGAATTGAGTCCAGGCGGCGTTCGCCGTGTTGATCTCGATGCGCTGACGAAGGAAGAGACGGCATCGTGGCGCTGTGGTGAAACGCTCCTTCTGTCCGGAAAGATGCTGACAGGCCGTGACGCCGCCCACAAGCGAATGGTCGAGTTGATCGACGCCGGCAAGCCGCTTCCATTCGATCTGCAGGGACGCGTTATCTACTACGTTGGACCCGTCCGCGCGGTGAGAGACGAGGTCGTCGGGCCGGCTGGCCCAACAACCTCCAGCCGTTTGGACGATTTTACGGACAAGATGCTCGCCAAAACCGGGCTTTTCGCAATGGTGGGCAAAGCGGAGAGGGGGCGGACGGCGATCGAGTCGATTGTGAGACACAAAACCCCGTATCTCATAGCAGTAGGGGGGGCTGCCTACCTGATATCAAAATCGATCAAGTCAGCGCGGCTCATTGCCTTTGAAGACCTGGGCATGGAAGCAGTCTATGAATTCGAGGTGCAGGATATGCCTGTCATCATGGCTGTCGATGTTGAGGGAAACTCCATTCACAATTCCGGGCCCCTTGAGTGGCGCAAGCGCATGGCGGCGGACAGCATCGCACGCAACATTGGCGTTTGAGCCTCCGACCAAGTTCGGTTGGTTGGCGTCAATTCCATTGTCGACAACGGCTAAGAGCAGAAGGTCATGAAGTCGAAACCCAATCCTGCGCGCCTGGACGCTTGGGACTTCCGCATTCTCTCAGAGATTCAGTCAGACGGCCGGATTTCAAAAAGCGAGCTTGCAAAACGCGTTCATCTTTCGGCGTCGGCCTGCTCGGAGCGGCTCCGTGCACTTGAGGTCGCAGGGATTATTGAGGGATTTCACGCGCGACTGAGTCCGGCCCTCATCGGCGGCATGGTCTTCGTCATGGTGGAGGTCGTATTGGATCGTCATCGCCTCGAGGACCAAAGACACTTCGAGACCGCGATCCAAAAATATCCGGAAATCCTCGACTGCTGGGCTATCGGCGGGCGGATCGATTATCTAATGCGCGTCGCATCTCTGTCCATGGCTACCTATCAGGATTTCATGGAGGGACTGCTGCAGGCAGGCTTGGGGATCGATCAATATTATAGCCTTGTCGTGACCAAACCCGTGAAATCCAATGCGCCGATTCCCTTGTCTTCGCTAACGCAACGGTAAACTCCCCAGGCCCTTGGTTTCCACGGGATTGGATCCTCATTCCGCGAATTCCGTGGCTAAACACGCGCATTTCCGTGAAACACAAAGGGACGCTTCCCCTATAAGAGGCGGCTGGTCGGCGTCTCCACAGTCGAACGCGGCAAGAGGATGGTGCCGCCGAGCAACCTGGAAATCGAGCAACTGCGAGAGAAGGATCGAAGCCTATGGCTCCGAAAGAGAAGTTCAAATTCAAAATCGAAAACGAAAATTACGAATGGGACAACCAGTTCATAACCGGCGCTGAAGTGCGAGGCTTAGGCCCTGGCATACCAGATAGCATGGACCTTTATGTGAAAAGGCCGGGCCAGCCCGGTCAGCCGGTTGGGCGTGGTGACTCAATCGATTTGCGGTCTCCGGGGATTGAAAAGTTTTACGCCCAGGATGCTAGTTCCGAAGCCGGAAACCAATAATGCCCCTGTTGTTCGATTCCGACTACGAGATACTCCGCAAAGCAGGCGTGGATTTTGAGGAAGAAGACGGTACCCGTTTTCTTATATTCAAGAATTTTCCGCTGCCGAAAGACATCTACACGGTAGATGAAAGGCCTGCTGATGCGGTCGATGTGTTGTATGTAATTCCGCAGAATTACAATAGCTCGGGCGGAGACATGTTCTGGGTTCACCCACGCCTGCATCGGACTGATGGAAAGCCAATACCAAATACTGGCGGGCCTCGTCCAAATGAGGATTCGCGTACGCACAACGGGCTAGTGTTCTGTCGGTGGTCCAGGCACTGGCATAACAAACCTTGGAAAGCAAAGGTCGACAACATCCAGACAATTATGGACCGGATCTCATGGGCGTTTAAGTACCCTGACGCGAGGCGCTCATGAGCGGACATCGCATTTCAATTACCGGTTCTTTCGATAACAGGCTGAAGAGCTGGTTGACGGGGCACCTGGGCGGTCACGAACGGGGCGCGCTGGTTCTCTTTCGCAAGATGGACAGGACTGTATCGGGTCTGCCGGCGTCTACACGTTTTGTGGCTGTTGATGTGATTGAGATGGACGGTGACTGGGTGTTGGACAGCTCCCCAGTTCACCTGCGCATTAATCTGCGCAAGTTTCAGGACATCTACCTTCGTTGCGAGCAGGAACGGCTTGAGCTGGGATTCGCACATAGTCATCCAGGAGGAATGCTGGATTTCTCCACGAAAGATGATCAAAACGAACAAAGCATTCTGAGGGGGTACGCTGGCTGCAACGGCCCTGAAGTATCGCTTGTTGCGATGATTCTGGCCGACGGACAGTGGCGTGCGAGAGTTCGGCCGGGTGCGGCTCCTCAACGCGTGACTGACGTCCGTCATGTCTGTGTGCTCGGGACGGAGCTCGCAGTTCACATCAACGAGACAGGCGACGCTGTGCCATCGGAACTGCTACGGCGTCAAGAAGCTGCCTTTGGCGAACCATTCAACGAGAAGCTCAGATCGTTGCGCGTAGCAATCGTCGGAGGTGGCGGAACCGGGTCTTCAGTCGCCACACTCATCGCCCGCGCGGGTGTAGGCGAACTCATCGTTATTGATGGCGACTTGCTCGAAGAAAGCAATCTCAACCGCGTCCGCGGATATCGCCGTCGCGATATAGGCGAGAGCAAAGCGGCCACGTTAGCGCGATACATCCGCGATCTGGGCCTGACGTTGGGGGTCGTTGCGATTGAGGCGTATGTGAACGAGTCTCCAGAAGCGGTCGATGCGATTTCGAGCGCCGACCTGGTGTTCGGCTGTACAGACGATGTCGCTGGAAGAGAAGTTCTCAATCAAGCAGTGTACTATTATTGCCAAGCGCTTATCGACTGCGGGCTCGCCGGCAATATTGGTGTTGACCAGGAGCGTCAGCCGTACCTACGCGATCATAGAGGCCGGGTTAGCACAGTTCTTCCCGAATCTGGTAGGTGCTTAAGATGCCAAGGCGTCGTCACCGAGGAAAAGCTCAGTTACGAGAGTGCACTGAAGGCGCGTCCGAATTTGGTGGAGCTGGATCCAGAGACGCTCCGGGAAGAGTACTATCTGGTCGGGGGCGGGGAGCGGGCGCCCGGGGTCGGCCCCTTCACCAGTGCGACTGCCGACATGGCCGTCGCGACATTGTTTGATTTGCTGCGCCCCTATCGGCGGCTTCCGAGCGACATTCGCCGCGACAATATATGGTACGACTTTGTGCATATGCTAATTTACAGCAATATGCCAAAGGACAACACAGGTTGTTTTTGCTGCGGTCCAAATGGTTTATTGCTCGAACCCGAGAATGGCTATCGGCTCAGAATGCCGTCACTCGGCAAGCTGTGTTGATTCACATGTGGTCTTGGCTGTTAAGATTCTTGCGGTGGGTAGAGGAAATCACTCTCGGCCCACGCAGTCTACAAACGTCCGAGCACCGAAATCCTTCTGAGGCACCATCCGCGGAGATATTTTTCGCACGCAGTGATGTGGTTGAAAAAACGCCTTCGAATGACGCGGTTCGGCCGGGACAGTTCATCAGCGTCATGCACAAAGGTCGACCATACTGGGCGCTCTTTAGGTGCCCCTGTGGGTGTGGCGATGTGGTTTCGTTACCAACGCATCCGCCACATAACCCCAGGTGGCGCATTGAGGTGAGCGTGGAGGGCCGGCCAACGTTGCATCCCTCTGTTTGGAGAACCAAAGGATGCCTAAGCCATTTCTGGATTAGCGAAGGAAGAGTCTACTGGTGTGACGACACGGGTGTCGAGCCTTGGCGAGCCCGATCAGACCTATATGAAAGAAAAATTTAGAGCGCGTCCTGGAGCGACTGCGACGTGACGCCGGCCATGCGGCGCTAGCGCGGTCACACTACTGCGGAAGAGAGCCGCAAGCTCAGGAGCTGCACCGCGGGCCAGAAGCGCCACGTCACCCCGGCCATTAAGGCCAGGTGCGGCGCCACTCGACCATCGAGTCCGTGACCGGCCACATCAAGGCCGAGCACCGGACAGGCAGCAACTATCTTGCCGGCCCAGCCGGCTGGCCCTCAACGCCATTCTGGCCTCAGCCGGCTGTAATTTGTCCCTCGTGCTCTCAGGTGTTCATCGCGATGAGCATCCCCGCGGCCGCAATTGCGAATGCATTCCATTCGTCGCCGACGAAAGGTTTGATGCGCTCGGCAACGAGAGCGATCTCGTAAGCTCGTAAGCCAGCTGAGACAGTGCGGCAACGGGCAGGCCAGCTACACGCAATGACGATACTGGGCCAAGCTGCGTCCACCGGAAATTCGATGTTCGTGGCTCCCAGCCAAGGCCCAGAGCTCGCAAACTTAGCAAAACGGTGCGTAGATTGTTGAACAGCGCCGTCCGCTCCGCCACCAGACTTATTGCTTTGACCGGCACGAAGCGCATCGTGGTGGCGTCGCCGACTCGGCGTCGCAGTCGTCGTGCTTGTTCGCTTTCACATATGGCCGAACCAATTCCGACGACGCGAGGGACGCCATCGGGCAGATTCTGCTGAACTCCAGCACGGCGGCTTACGGACGGCGCATCTCGTACCACCATCTCCCGCATCTCCCGACCGTATGCAATACCTTTCGCTGACATACGCGCGCGAACCGAACTCGGCGGGCCCGCGTGCAATAAAGGGCTAGTTTCGCTGATCTCGTGAATGAAGGCGTCCGCCAGCAAATCTCGACGAGCCTTCGCGTGACCAAACCTATGGATTTCAATTCACCAATCCCATGCCCGCAACAAGGCAACGGTAAACGCCGAGGGTTTGGTTTCCACGGCTTTTGGTCGCGATTCCGCGAATTCGTCGGCGAATGACGTGCATTCCCGCGAAACTGGAGAGGCGTTTGCGGTATGATAATTGCTTAAGGAGGCGGCTGGCCGAGTGCCCTTCGCCAATCCATCGCGAGGAGAGGGACTATGCGGTTGAGCAATCTGGGAACCGAGCAACTCAGAGAGAAGGATCGAAGCTTCGTCTTTCATCCGTCTACGCATTTGGCCAAGCACAGCCGAGGGGAGACCCCAAATCGGATCATGGCCGGTGCGGAAGGCGTGTACATCTGGGATACGGAAGGCCGAAAGAGCCTCGACGGTTTCGGTGGGCTCTACTGCGTCAATATGGGATATGGCTGCACGGAAATTGCCGAGGCCATTGCGAGGCAAGCACACGAATTGCCGTTCGCCCATGTCTATGCAAGTCAAGGAACAGAGCCAGTCGCACTCTTGGCAGAGGCTGTGGTCGAGTATTTTGGCCAGAACATGCGAAGGGTCTTTTTCGGCCTCTCCGGTTCCGACGCCAACGAAACCAACATCAAGCTGGTCTGGTACTACAACAACATTCTAGGACGCCCTGAAAAGAAGAAGATCATCTCGCGACATCGCGGTTATCACGGGTCTGGGCTGGTCACCGGGAGCCTGACGGGCCTTGCCTTCTTCCATAATTTCTTCGACCTGCCGTTGGATCTGGTGCGCCATACCACGACGCCGCACTATTATCGCCAGGCGCTTGACGGCGAAAGTGAGGAGGCGTTCTCCCGCCGTTGTGCCGACGAACTTGAAGCCCTCATCCTCGCCGAAGGTCCGGAGACGGTTGCGGCTTTTATAGGCGAGCCGGTGCTTGGGACAGGCGGTATCGTTCCGCCCCCAAAGGGATATTGGACAGCCATTCAAGAGGTGCTGGATAAGTATGATATCCTTCTGATCGCCGATGAAGTGGTTTGCGGCTTCGCGCGAACTGGTGAGAAATTCGGTTCCCACCTCTATGGCATGCGTCCGGATTTCGTCACCATCGCCAAGGGTTTGAGTTCGGCCTACCTGCCCATCTCCGGATCAATCATTGGCGACCGCGTCTGGTCGGTCTTGGAGCAAGGAACAGAGAAGCACGGCGCGCTGGGCCATGGCTGGACATATTCAGGTCACACCCTTTGCGCTGCGGCCGCGCTGGCCAATATTCGACTCCTAAAGGAAAAAAATATCTTGGAGCATGTCCGCGATGTCGGACCGTATTGGCATGCCCGCATGAATGCCGAACTGGCGGGACACCCCATCGTCGGCGAAGTTCGTGGTGTCGGAATCCTGTCCGCCGTAGAGTTGATGCGGGATCCAAAACAAAGGATCCCGTTTGAGCCCGATCTCCAGGTCGGCGTTCGCGTTGCCGCTGCTCTGTTCGAGAACGGTGTCATCGGCCGCGCCATGCCGCACGGCGATATCCTCGGCTTTGCCCCGCCTTTGATCATCACCCGGAAGGAGATCGACATAATCGTCGACGCAACCGCGAAATCGATCGAGACGACCTATCGCGCGCTGAAGGCCGAGAATGCGATCTGAACAGACCGCCGAGGGAAGCGAGCCCGGGTCGACGCCGTCCCGGGTAACCAAGTGGTGGTCCCTGGGAGAATTTTCCCACGGACCAGACATTTGACGTCAGCTTGGCATTAGAACTGGTCGCGCATTGATGTCCCATTGGTGAAGACGGGTTGACAGCGCGTTTTACCGCCGAGCCGACCGAAACCGCTAAACTTGAAGCCGTCAGATTCTAAGCATGCTTCAGACTTCGATCGCAAGCGGTAACCAAATCAGTTCTGCCGCCGCTGTCCTGTTGCCCAACGACCGGGGCGTTTGTGCGGCGCGCCCTGCCGGTGTACCTCCCCGCCGGCAGGGCGCCTTTTTTGATATTTGCGTGATTGTAGCGCGTCCGGCAATCGACAGTTCGAGAAGGAGGTCATCTGCATATCCGGATGGCACATCGAGCTTCGATATTTCCATTCACCATGGCAAACGCCCACAATGGCAGCTTCGGACCGGGGCTTACGGCAGCCGGCCTCGAGGTCGCAGACACCTCCTTTCATATGATCGAAGGTCCGGAGAGTAGTCACTGCGGTGAATTTTCTCCAGCGTCGGATCTCGGGGGCAAGTCTTCTCGCCGTAGCTGCTACTCTAAGTCCCAGGTTTAATTGAAACAGCCGCAGGAGAAAATGCAGCTCGTCTTCGAAACTTTGCTGGATCAGTTGTCTTTGAGCGTTGATGAAGTCGACTTCCATAACGCACTGGCCAGCGCCGCCGGCGCCTTCGAAATTCCCGCATTCGCCTATCTGTCTCTGGTGTCTCATCGCGTCACAAAACCCAGGCTGATATCAAACTATCATTCCGGCTGGACGTCGCACTACTTGCGCCGCCAATATGAAACGATTGACCCGGTCATAGAATGGGCAAGATGCAGCGAATGTCCCTTTCAGTGGGGACCGGGATTCGGCCATGCCGGCATTTCAACGCGACAGCAACAGCTTTTCGATGAGGCTGCCGAATTCGGCATCTGCTGCGGACTGACGATTCCACTTGTCGATTCTCGCGGCGGTGTCGCTGCCATGACCTTCGCGGCAGACAGGCTCGATCCGACCTTCCTGCGCACCGCCGAGCAATATGAACAGGCGCTCGAGATTATGGCGATGTGCTTTCACATCTCTGTTCGCCGCAAGCTTTCAGGTGGTCTGGCGGTGGATGGTGTTTCGCTGACGCCCCGTGAGTACGAATGCCTGCAATGGACGGCAAGGGGCAAGTCCGCCTGGGAGATCGGCTGCATCTTGGGGATCAAGGAGCGTACGGCCGCTTTCCATCTGGACAATGCCAAGAAGAAGCTCGGCGTGCGTACCAAAACTCAGGCGGTGACGCTCCTGGCCTCCTCACGATCATCAATCCTCTGAGGAACAGAATCCCTCTTTGATCTACCTGTGCAAATGCACAGGCAGTTGCGGCATGAAGGTTCACCTCCAATGGCAGGCTCATACGTGTGAGGAGACCATAACGATTGAGCGTATTGGGGCGCGAGGGCTTCAGAAACGTGCCCCTTTAGTGTCCTTGGCCTGTGATGTTGGCATAGGTGGTGCCGAGGATAACCGCGGCAAGGTCGCTATCGGGCCGGATGCAAACCCTTGTCTCCGCCACCACCGTCATGGCACAGGCGCGTGCATCTTTGGTCCATTTATCGGCTGGATGATTACTATTCAAACAATCAATTTTACCGACGTAACCAGATCCCATTAGAGGATCCTGAATTACAGCGCGTTGGGTATCCCTCGTCGTGATTGGTGCGTCGACTGAGGCTGCCGGAAAAATTCGGAGACGGCATGTGCGGGATTGTTGGTATCGTTGGGCAACAGCCCGTGTCGGAGCGGTTGGTCGACGCCTTGAAGCGTCTGGAATATCGCGGCTATGATTCCGCCGGCGTTGCGACGATCATCGGGGGCGCCTTGCAGCGCAGGCGCGCTGAGGGCAAACTCGTCAATCTCGAGACGAGACTGAAGGCAGAGCCGCTAAACGGCTCCATCGGCATCGCCCACACGCGCTGGGCAACCCACGGAGCGCCGACGGAACGCAATGCGCACCCGCACTTTACCGGCGGTGTGGCCGTCGTTCATAACGGCATCATCGAGAATTTTGCCGAACTGAAGGAGGAATTGGCGGCGGCAGGAGCCGAGTTCCAGACCGACACCGACACCGAGGTCGTCGCGCATCTCCTGGCGCGACACCGCCAGGAGGGGATGGGGCGAGGTGAGGCGATGCATGCCATGCTGAAACGCGTCAAGGGCGCCTATGCGCTCGCGATCCTGTTCGAGGATGATCCGTCGAGCATCATGGCGGCGCGCAATGGACCACCGCTGGCAATCGGCCACGGCGACGGCGAGATGTTTCTGGCATCCGACGCGATCGCGCTTGCCCCCTTCACGAATGTAGTCACCTATCTCATAGACGGCGATTGGGCCGTAATCGGCAAGGGGGGTGCCGATATCTTCGATATCGACGGCTACCCCGTAGAGCGTCCGCGTCAGACCTCCATGGCCGCAGCTTATCTGGCCAACAAGGGCAAACATCGCCACTTCATGGAGAAGGAAATCTACGAGCAGCCCGAGGCCATCGGCCATGTGCTCGCCCATTATGTCAGCTTGATAGAGAATCGCGCCGATCCGGTTCCTAGCTTCGATTTTGCCAGCATTCCGAGCCTGGCGATCTCTGCCTGCGGCACCGCCTACCTCGCCGGACTGATCGGAAAATACTGGTTCGAGCGCTATGCTCGCCTGCCAGTCGAAATCGACGTTGCGTCCGAATTTCGCTACCGCGATATCCCGTTGTCGCCCCAGTCTGCTGCTCTTCTCATTTCGCAATCTGGCGAGACCGCCGATACGCTTGCCTCGCTGAGATACTGCAAGAAGCTTGGACTGAAAATTGGCGCGATCGTCAATGCCGCCGAATCGAGTATCGCTCGGGAGGCCGACGCGGTCTTCCCGATCCTTGCCGGCCCGGAGATCGGCGTCGCCTCCACTAAGGCCTTCACCTGCCAGCTTGCCGTTCTTGCCGCACTTGCCATCAGCGCCGCCCGGACCCGCGCAACGGTAACCGAAAATGAGGTGCAGGCGCTGGTCCTAAGCCTTGCCGAAATGCCGCGCATTATGGGCCAGGTCCTGAACAGCATCCAACCTAAGATAGAGCTTCTTGCTCGCAAATTATCCAAGTATCATGACGTCCTGTATCTTGGCCGTGGTACCAGTTTCCCACTCGCGATGGAAGGTGCGTTGAAGCTCAAGGAGATTTCCTACATCCACGCCGAGGGCTATGCGGCGGGTGAATTGAAGCACGGTCCGATCGCATTGATAGACAAGAACATGCCGGTTATCGTCATCGCGCCATTTGATCGCTTTTTCAACAAGACAGTCTCCAATATGGAGGAAGTGGCCGCCCGTGGAGGGCGCATCATCCTCATCACCGATGAAAAAGGAGCAACCGCATCGAAGCTCGACACGATGGACACGATCGTGCTGCCAGCTGTAGACGAGATTATCGCGCCGATGATCTTCTCGCTGCCCATACAGCTTCTTGCCTATCACACAGCGGTCTTCATGGGCACAGATGTCGACCAGCCGCGCAACCTCGCAAAATCAGTCACCGTCGAATGATTGTGACGCGCTCATAGCTGGGGCGGTCCATCGGAAACGCATTGGGTTCGCGGCCGATGGATATGCCGACGCCCAGTGCGCATGAGACCGAAAACAAAAATGGTGTTAGCAATCACCGAAAACATCCGTGAAGTCGGATTGCCGCTGTATTTGATGCCCGCGCGCCTGGAGATCGCCGCGAGCGGCAATGGCGCCAAACGATTGTTGTCAGGAAGATTGATGTCGAGAGGGAATGCCGGCCGTAGCATCCTGCTCAAGCGGCAAAATCATCACCACCGGTGGGTCTAATCACTCCCATTTCAGGCTTCGCGACCAGCGCCATTGAGCTCCGGTGCGAAATGAAAGAGCCCAGCACACACCGGGTCGCGGGTCGACGCGTCTAGTCGACCCGAACCAGCATGACCTGCTGACGCGCAGCGTGGAACGCCGGTTGTCTGGCGCCCAAAGCAGAACGATGGCGATACCGCGAGGTCGGCATTGGCCCCGGTGAAGGTAATGGCCAGCGCAGCGCCCAGAAGAGCCACCCCCCGCGACAATGCCTCCTTCTACGGCCGCGCGGGTCGCGTTCAGGGCGTCGACACGGTCCTTCTTTTTTGACCTCTGCCGGGCCAAATCGCGGTTCGGCCCGGCTGCGCAGGGCTATGAGCCCAGGTTTTTGGTCGGACCGATTGGGGCGCAAGGGCCCGGTGGCGCGCCAGCAGAACTGCGAGGCTAGTCTCTTGCTGGAGTACGCGAATGTGGACGTCGCGCTTTCCTAAACAGCTTTCACTAGGAGGAAGGAAGCTAGTCCTTGGCACGCCCCTGCAGCAGCCCTGCCTGTTCGGCCTCGCGGCGCAGATTCTGGCGCGGACGCGGGCCGATCTGCTGGATCACCAAGCCGGCCGCCAGCGAGCCGAGATCGCCGCATTCCTTGAGGCTGCGTCCGGTCGTGTAGCCGTAAAGGAAGCCGGCGGCATAAAGGTCGCCGGCACCGGTCGTGTCGACCAGTTCCTTGATCTTTGTCGCCTGGATGGTAACGGTCTCGTCGCCGCGCACGATGACTGAGCCTTTTTCGGAACGGGTGACGGCGGCGATCTTGCAATCTCTGCGGATTGCGTCGAGGGCCTCCTCGAAGGAAGCGGTCTGGTAGAGCGACTTGATCTCGTGGCTGTTGGCAAAGACGATGTCGACGGTGCCCGAACGCATCAGCTCGAGGAACTCGTCGCGATAGCGGTCGACGCAAAAGGAATCCGACAGTGTCATCGACACTTCGCGGCCCGCCGCATGCGCCAGCTTCGCGGTCTGGCGGATGGCTTCCTTGGCGCGCGGCGGATCCCACAGATAACCCTCGAAATAGGTCACCTTGGCGCCGGCCGCCTTGTCGGCCTCGGCATCCTCTGGGCCAAGCTCGACGCAGGCGCCGAGATAGGTGTTCATCGAACGCTCGCCGTCGGGCGTGACGAAGATCATCGAACGCGCCGTCGGCGGCTCGCCTTCGAGCGGCCCGGTATCGAAGGCCACGCCCTGTGCCCTGATGTCATGCATGTAGATTTCGCCCAGCGCGTCCCTCGACACCTTGCCGAAGAAGGCGGCCCGTCCGCCGAGGCTGGCGACGCCGGCGGCGGTGTTGCCGGCGCTGCCGCCGGAAGCCTCGATCGCGGGTCCCATTCGGCTGTAAAGCAGTTCGGCGCGCTTGGCGTCGACGAGGTTCATCGCGCCCTTGATGATGCCGTTGGTCTCGAGGAAAGCCTCGTCGCATTGCGCGATGATGTCGACAATGGCATTGCCGATGCAAAGCACGTTATATTCCGGCATCAAAATCTCCGCCAGCGATTGCCGGCTTTCTGCCACGCCGGCCGGGCGCGATCATTTGGGATGGGCTTTCCGCATGCCAATCTATTCGGCACGAGTCTCGCGGCGCTGCGACCGCGCCGTAAGTGCCAGCCTCTCCAGACTCAGGCTCTTCGCACCCGAAGTGCTCATAGGTCGGCGGCTTTGTGACCGGAAATAAATGCACCCGGCTTGACCTCGCTGAGCTCAAATAGCCTTTGGGATTCCTACCATTTTCAGCGATTTGGTGTTGCAAAGCCTCTGTGAATTTTCTGGAAGGACCTGTTACAACGCTCAACCGAAACGCAACGCTATGCCGGAGACGATCCGAGGTGGTAGCGGGCTGATGGTGCCGCGCGACGGGGCGGTGCAAAACGGCTATTTGACCGGTTTGCACTCCGCCGTCTGGCTGGTCTCAGTTGAATAACGGTGTCGTGAAGCAGATAACAGGTGCCCGCCTTGCCCCGCTAGACAGAGCGCGCGGAGGCCCGAGGCGGATTGCTGGCTTGACGGTGCAGCGCCGGCAAAGTCACCCGACTGGCGTGACCATTTCCGGTCAATCTCGCCAACGCGGCAGCGCGATAGGAAAATTCCCTACTCTGCTGCCGCTCAGGCGCAACAGCCCTTGTTAGGCGGAGGCTTGTCGGGTGTCTGTGGGATGTTCCAGATATGCATTCATCGATGGCTTTCTGGCCTCGACAGTCGGGTTGGGGCGTAAGCCTCCACTCGTCTAATCCCTGGCCTCCACAGCTTTTCCGACTTTGGGTTTACGCCAGCGACGTCGATCGAATGGGAACATAATGTAATCCCGCACGGTCAGCGGCTCGGGCTGGTTTCGCATGCCAACCTCCGGCCACTCATTCTTTTTTGGCCAGTATGCCGTTAGAAAAATCGTGTCCCAGATGGTTGTAAAGAACCCATAGTTTCGGTGCCGGTGACCCGGTTCCATCGAGTGGTGAATGCGGTGGAACTTATTGTCGCCAATGATGTAGCGAAGCGGCCCAAGATTGATGCGGGTACTTGAGTGCGAAAGATGGGCCTGGAACGTAATCAGCGTCATGGCAACGATGGGCACCACGCCAGATTCAAAGTTAATCAGAGCTAGTGGCAGTGCTACCAGCGCTGCGTAAACGAGTGGTTCGGAGATGTGATGATTGCAATTCCATGCCGTCAATTCGCGGATCGAGTGGTGCGTGGCGTGAAGCCGCCAGAGGAATGGAACAGCATGCTGAGCGCGGTGCATCCAATAGTAAAAGAAATCCCCAGCAATCGCGACTAACACCCCGGAAAGGACCGCCAATCCACTGCCGACGATTGCGTTGTCAGAGTGGAGCAACGTTGCGAAATTGATCGTTACCAGCGGCTTTACTCCTAGCCAGGCCAGACCAACAGCGAAGAAGTGCCAAATAAAGGCGCCCAATCCGAGCCGAATAAGCCAATTCCGCACGCCGCGAGCGTATGAGGCAAGACTGTATCGATAGGCCGGAACGGTGAACTCCAGCGCGGCGCAAATGGTGGCGAAGACCACCACCAGCTCGAGCGAGTTCACGAAGATCTGCGATATATGATTAAAATCGAGAATTTGCATTTGTTTGCTCCGGCGAATCGTTCAAGCTGCGCCAGCTTCAGGTCGGAACATCGAGGCAGTCATTTTCGTCATCAGGGCGAATCCAATGGTTAGTCGATCTCCGGCGCGGCCCGATAAATTCGAGGTCGGCACCCGAATTTGTATCCGCGCAGAAAGTACCAATTGCACCTGGCGGTCATGCAATTTGCTTTTCGTGCGCATTCAGCGGTGATTATTCTGTTGGTACGCGGGGCATCGCGGGAGCGGACTATGCGGGGTTCTCTTTGATTGGTAAAATCGATTGTTTGGATGAGAGGTATCCGTGTCCTAAATGGTCTGGAAAGCCCCTTGGGCGAGTTGGCTTGCCCGAGGCGACAGACTATGCGTCAGTGTTGCGGCGGCAACTAGCCACGGCCAAAGAGCGTTGCAAAAATCAGCGTAAGCGTCACGAGCACCGCACCGGCTGGCTAGTTGGTTGACAGAGGCAGGTCAGATGCGGGCTACATCGTGACGCTCACAAATCAGCAGCTCGGCGCGCAGGGGGTCGACGAGAGGGGTCATCGCGACTTGCTAATGTAATGCAGGCTTTTCGGAGAAGTCCGCGTCGTGCGCGATGATTTCGACAATGGCATCGCCGATTTAAAGCAGGTCACATTTCACCATCAACGGCTTTCTTGGTTTGCTAACGGACCCCCGGCTTTCTTCCATGCCGACCGGCCGAAGTCTGGTCATAGAAGGGGTATTGCGCGTTCTTTTGGCGCCGGGTTTCAAGGTGCGGCGAGCCCTGCCTCGCGCCGCAAATCGTCGGCTCTGTCAGTCCTCTCCCAGGTGAACTCGGGCTCTTCGCGACCGAAATGGCCATAGGTCGCAGTCTTGCGGTAAATCGGGCGTAACAGATCAAGCATTTTGATAATGCCCTTCGGTTTGAGATCGAACAACTCAGGAATGAGCTGCTCGATCCTTCTTTCCTCGACCCTTGCTGTCCCGAAAGTATTGACCATAACAGAAACCGGACTCGCCACGCCGATCGCGTAAGCAAGCTGCACCTCGCAGACGTCCGCGAGTCCGCTAGCCACCACATTCTTCGCAACATATCGGGCGGCATAGGCAGCCGAGCGGTCAACCTTGGATGGGTCCTTGCCCGAAAAGGCGCCACCGCCATGACGCCCCATTCCACCATAGGAATCGACGATGATCTTGCGTCCGGTGAGGCCGCAGTCGCCGCGGGGCCCGCCGACTACGAACCGCCCTGTTGGGTTGACCAGAATTCTGATGTCTTTCGTTTCCAGGTCGGCCGGCAGGACCGGCTTTATTATTTCCTCAATGACCCCCTCGCGAACTGTCTCTTGCGAGACCTGCTCATTGTGTTGCGTCGACACGACGATGGTATCCAGGGCGACGGGACGTAAGCCCTCATAACGCACGGAGACTTGGGATTTCACGTCAGGGCGCAACCAGCTAAGATGACCTGCCTTGCGGACATCTGCCTGTCTTTTCGTCAAGCCGTGGGCGAGTTGGATCGGCAAAGGCATCAAAGTATCGGTCTCGCGGCATGCATAGCCGAACATGAGGCCCTGATCTCCCGCTCCTTGTTCGAGATCTTGTCCCCGGCCTTCGTCAACCCCTTGGCTAATGTCGGGTGACTGCTCGGTGAGGGCATGAATGACGGAGCAACGCCGGCCGTCAAAGCCAACCGCCTCATCGTCGTATCCAATATCAACAATCGTATCGCGGGCCACTTGGCCGTAGTCGACCGTCACATCGCTGGTAATCTCGCCAGCCAGAACGACGGTTCCTGTCTTCACCAAGGCTTCACATGTCTTCACCAGGGCTTCACAAGCGACGCGCGCTTTCGGATCGAAGCGCAAGACTGCGTCGAGGATTGCGTCCGAGATGTTGTCGGCGAGCTTATCCGGGTGTCCCGCGCCAACCGATTCGGAAGAGAAAACGAACTGCCTAGCCATCAAATGCCTCGCTTCGGGTGTTGGAGTTTGCATGGGGCATTTTGCTTAGCCCGCTTTACCTGTCGGTGATGCCCGGGACCTCGAACGCAGCGCAGAACTCGGCAACGTCTTTTCGCACGCAGGCATGAACATCCGGATCGTTGGGCTGGCGACAGACCAGATCAACAAAGGCAGCGATTTGCACCATTTCCCCCTCGCGCATGCCCATCGACGTGACCGCTGGCGACCCCAAGCGAATTCCGCTTGTAACCGCCGGATCGCGCGGATCGCCCGGCACCATATTAAAGTTCGTAATGATGCCCGCCTTTGATAATCGCTCGGCATAGGCCTTGCCCGACAGTGGTCGATCGCGCAGGTCAAGGATGAGCATGTGGTTGTCGGTCCCCCCGGTAACCAGGTCATAACCTCGCTCAAGCAGCGCCTGGGCCAGAGCCTTGGCATTCTTGACGGTCTGTTGGCCGTAGATACGAAATGCCGGGGTCGCCGCTTCCTGTAAGGCGACTGCTAGCGCAGCGATAACATTCATATGTGGCCCGCCTTGCAGGTGAGGGAAGACCGCGCGATCAATCCGCCTGGCGAGATTGTATTTGCTCTTCGGATGATAGAGCGCCTGATAACGGTCCTCATTCCTCGACAAAATGAATCCACCGCGGGGGCCGCGGATCGACTTATGAGAGGTGCTGCTGACGACGTCGCAATGGCGCACGGGATTCGGATGCGCTCCTGCCGCAATCAGGCCGCTGATGTGCGCAATGTCGGCCACGAGATAGGCGTTCGCCTCCCGAGCAATTTCTGCCATTACCGCATAGTCAAAGACACGCGGATAAGCAGTTCCGCCGATCCATATGAGCCGCGCCCGTTCCCGCTTAGCTGTCTCGCGCAGGAGGTCATAGTCAATTTGCAGGGTCTTTTCGTGTAGGCCATAGGGGACCCGTCGGTAGTCGGTTCCGGAAAAGTTGATAGCCCAACCATGGGTCAGATGACCCCCTTCCGGAATGGGCAAGCCCATGACTTTGTCGCAGGGCTTCAAAAGCGCGCGATAGACAGCCTGATTGGCCGGCGAGCCGGAATAGGGCTGGACGTTGGCGTGTTCGCTTCCAAATAGTTTCTTTAAGCGCGCGATGGCGAGGTTCTCAAGTTCATCGACGATCTCGTTTCCCGCATAGTAGCGCGCACCAGGGTACCCCTCGGCGTACTTGTTTGTGAAAATCGACCCAGTCGCTTCGAGCACTGCCGAGGAGGCAAAGTTTTCAGAAGCGATTAGTTTGAGCGTCGTGCGCTCCTGTCGCTCTTGTCTCAGAAGCAGTTCGTGAACGCAGCTATCAACGGAGGCTAAGGAAGAGCGCCCGCAAGCGTCGGGCTGCGCCATGGCGCGTTCAGCGGAGTTGTCCATCATAGGCTCGCGCTCCAATTGGCTCGATCTATTTCACGATCAAGCAGGCTGTCCCCTTCGGCTGCTCGTTTCGTATCGCTTCGAGTCGTCGTAAGTCTCGTTCATGATGGCCATCGCAGTGGGGCAGGAGATCGACTAGCAATTGGACCAGACCGCCGTCCTTGTCTCCTGGTTTAAGATGATAGGAGCGCCACGGGCGTTGTTCGTTGCAGCAAAGAAGGTCGGCTCTGGCGAGTAGTCGGACGTGTCGCACAACGCGATCGCGACGCAGATCCAAAATGTCTGCCAGCTCGCAGACTGTTAGATCCGCATGCGCGCACAGGCCCAGGATTCGAAGGCGATCAAAATGCGCTGCCGCCCGTAGGCGACTGACCAGTGTCATCATTGTTCAGCATCAAACCACATGGAAAGAAGGGACACTCTTTGCACTGAATTTGTCATTTGGCGTTCTCCGCAGATGTTGCAGCTTTCGAACCAAAATTATCTCGTCGCTATATCACCAACCAGACGCTCTGAACGGTCGCGTAGATACGTACCTATTTCCACGCACGTAATTGTTTCGAACCGACAGTGATTGAGTTCAAGCAACCATGACGGGAGCTCTTCTTGCTATTTGCCTTTAGTTATAGATTTCGTGCGGTTCGGCGATCGCAGAATAGGAAGGACCGCGGTTTTGAGTCCTCTGGCTGACCTGATACATTGAGATAAGCCTACCATTCTCAGCAATGTCGGGTCGCTAAGAGTCTATGAATTTCTTTGAAGAAACTGTTGCAATGTCTGCTCGCCGAGATGCCGGGCATGATGGGCCGAGCCGCATAGTTTCAAACCAATGGGGCAACATGGTAGAGATGGAAGAATGCCAAAAACATCCTTGCGACGAAGCGCACCGATCGGGGTACGGGACCTGCGGCATTTGGACTTTGAAGACGTGCTCGACAAGTTCGAGGCCAGCAGTCGCAACAGCGCTGAGATGAACTCACAGGGCGTGAAAGCGCTTGATGGTGGTGCCCTTGGTTACGCTCCAGGCAGCGTGACCGTCGACGCCACTTCGAAGACGTCAAGCAGAATTGCCGACCCGACGCCGCAGGCGGTCAGGATGAGGCCGGCCATGAAAATGCGGTTGGCGCGTTCGTAGACCTGGCGTCGCAGCGAACTCATGTCGAGCAACAGCGATAGCGCCCGCATCTGCGAGGCTATGCCGACCAGGATTGGGACCACTGCGAACAGGTCGTAAAATCGCCAAGGCACTGGGTTCGCCGCCCAATGTGTGACGAAACCCAGCGAAAACGCCAGCAATATGCCGACGACGGTGATCGTGCCGTTGCGGAAGACGGTCTCGATCGGTTCTTCCTTGGGGTTATGCTCGTCCAATTTCCTCTCTCTGCAGGTCTGCGCATTAGTCGCACAGATGTGAACTGATCCCTAGGTTCCTTCGAAGGCTGGAGCTTGCCGACTTCGGGCTGGTCGCGGCATCGGGATTGATCAATGAGTCGACATTGTAAAACGGGAAATGAGCAAAACTAAGTCGGCATGGACGCGCGATGCTGACGAAGGGCGGCAGTTCCGAGCGGGCCGCTGTTGGCGCGCGGTGCTGAGGGGAACGACATGAAGTTCCGTCTGACCGTGTCAGCGGCATTGAGGAACGCAGGAATAGAGGTGAACGTAGGAATAGAGGACTTCGGCCTGCGGGGTGCGTCGAAATATCGGTAGAAATCCCAGGTGTCATTCAGCACCCGGACGTTGAATTGCGGCGTCGCTTCCTAGTGGACCAATGGCGGAAGGCGCCGGGAATAGCTCTCGAGCACGCGCCGGTACTCGTCTATCTGGTCCAGGAGGCGGCCGGGAAACACCACTCTCGGGCCGCCGGCATGAAAATTGGGCTCTTCTCTCGAATTCTTGTCCAAACCGGTCAGGGTCTATGGAAAATGAACCTGCTCCCTGAAAATTGATGCTGCAGGCTAGACGTTGCCGAAAACGGATTCCAGAATGTTGCTGAGATGTCTCACTCAAGATTTCCGCCTTCTTGGGCGACGACTGGCCGTCTCAACGCAGGGCTGGCAGCGTGCCGAACGTCTCTGTCGGAGCGAAACGACCGCAATGAGCAACATCTAGCCTGTTCTGGCGCCGCGATTTGCGCGATCGCGAAATCGTCACCGTGACCCACGGTCACCTCGCGACTATTGCCGGACCGCGGCAGGAACCGCCATCGCGTCAAGGAACTGGGCACGAGGGCGGTGCTTTGTCTGGGTAGTCGCTCAGGGCAACTCGGTTTCAGATGATATGGGGCGAGCGGCGAGGGTGTGGCATCCTTCGGCGCTCCAAGATCATCCAGCAGAAGGAGCGTCCCCATGTCGCAATCTTTTGACGCGAGCCGGTCCCTTACCGCTCTTGAACAAGATAACACGATCGTCGCCGTCATCGAAATGAGCAAGGCGAAGTGGCTGGTCGCCGCGCTGGTTCCGGGCTTCAAGCGCCAGCCGCTCAAGAAGCTCGATGCCGATGCGCCAGCTCTGTTGAAACTGCTGCAGCGCTGGCGCGACGAAGCCGGCCAGGCCGGGCACCCGATCAAGCGCATCGCCGTCGCCTATGAGGCGGCTGGCGACGGCTTCTGGTTGGCGCGCTGGCTGCGGGGACAAGCCATCGAGTCCACCCCGCCAGCGTTGCAGTGTCGTGCGAGCACCGCCGCGCCAAGACCGATCGCCTCGACACTGAGCTATTGATGCGTGCCTTTCTTGGCTGGCTGCGCGGCGAAAAGCGCCATTGCACCATGGCGGCGATCCCGACCATGGAAGAGGAGGACTCGCGGCGACCGAGCCGCGAGCGCGAGCGCCTGGTCGGCGAGCAGACGCGGCTCGTCAACCGCATCAAGGCGATCCTCGCCCGCTTCGGCATCCGCCACTTGCGGTTGAGCCTGCGCCAGGCTGCGGACAGGCTCGAGGCCATCCGTACAGCTGAGGGGACGGCGCTGCCGCATAACACCCGCGCCGAGCTCCACCGTTTCCTCGAGCGGCTCAGCCTGGTGCGCCAGCAGATCCGCGCCATCGAACAGGAACGGGAGCGCAAGCTCGCCACCGGCCCGGCGGCGGAAAACGACCCGCACGCGATGGTTCGCCTTATCGCACGCATCATCGGCATCGGCGTCGAGACGACGGACATGTTGGTCCACAAGATCCTGTCACGCGGCTTGCGCGACCGCCGCGCCGTAGCGCGCTATGCCGGGCTCACCGGGTCGCCGGACGAGAGCGGCCAGCGCCGCCGTGAGAGGGGGCTGGCACGTGCCGGCAACGCCCGCGTGCGGCGCGGCATGATCCAACCGGCGTGGCGGTTTCTGAGCTTCCAGAAGGACAGCAACCTCGCCCAATGGTTCCAGGCGCGCACGAGCGACGGCCGCAAAACCACACGTAAGACGATGATCGTGGCACTCGCCCGCAAGCTTTTGATCGCCCTGTGGCGTCTCGTCACCACCAGCGAGGTGCCGAACGGCGTCGTCTTGCGTTTGGCATCATGAGGGCACGTGGAAAAAGGAGAACAACGCATACCCCAATTGGCGGGCCTTTAGCAGGGTCTGCTGATGACGATCCGAGGTGGCGGCAACCCGAGGAATTACATGGTCTTTGAGCCGCGTTTCAGAATGGGCCCGCCGCCCGGAGCTTCGCCCCCGATGCGCATGCTGCATCATGGTCGGATCATCGGGATCCACCGCATACAAGTCTGCCGCGCGACCTCCGCGCCTGCTCATGGCGAGCTCGCCTCGGAATCCATCAATGGGTCCCGCAGGAAGGCCCCACCCCGTGGCTAGGCAGCCTGTCCGCCGTGCTCGTGACCGTCAAAGACAAGTCGCTTCGCGATGGCCTGCAGCCATCCTTGACCGTCACTGCGCGCGGCGGTCAGTCAGAAGGCCCAAAGGCCCGGGACGAGGAGATGGTCGCCAATCGGGCCGAGAAGGAGATGAGGAAAACGAACCAGGATCAAGCTTGACAAATCATAGCCCCATACAAGTAATGCTGGATGGTTCGGGATTCCCCACGGTCGAACGCCGCCAGGCGGCGGATCGGTGATGAAGCCGCTGCTCGGCCGCGTGCAACGACGTTGTATCTGAGCCGACGGCGAACCCTGGACCTCCTTGCAGGACCGAAACAGGCTCATGCGTGCCGCGGCTATGAGCGCAAGAGCATGAATGTCGCCTGCACATTCGCCCATGTCCGGATCTCGAACGTCATCCGGCCTGTGATCGAGGCTTCCAATCTCGCCTCGCTTCCATGCGATGCTCTCTTTAGGGCGTTGCGGGATTGATCCCCGCTCAATTACCTGGATGCAACTCTTCATCCGTTAGAACGAGCGTTGGAAACGCAGGATGCCGCCGACGCTGTCGTTTTTGTCGGCGTTAGTCCAGTTCACGTTGGAAGGGTTCACCATGCCGACGCCGAAGTCGCCGCAGTGGTCATAGTCAACTTCGGCTGTTACCGTGAAATCTGGAATGAGCATATAGGCGACGTTCATGGCGACACCATAGTTCTTAAGCTGATCACCCGAGACCTGAAGGTTGAACACAGTTGTCTCGTTGAACTGGTAAGTGGCGCCAGCCCAGAAAGCCCAGTTGCCGCCCCAAGTTTTGTAGAAGCCGCGGCCGTGCGCGGCGATTGCGTTAGTGGAATCATCGTTGAGCTTGCCATTGGAGCCGTAGCCTAACATTCCGAATAGCGACAGCTCGTTAGTGACATTGACCTCGACGCGGACTTTGCCGGCCACCGATCCGTAGTTGCTATCATAAGCAGCAACACCGGTGATCGCGCCCCACTGTTGTGTGTATTTCAGGCCGCCGACCACGTGCGGAACGTAGCTATCGACGGTGCCGGCCACGCCTTCGCCTTCTTCAAGCGAGACCACGGCCGAAAAGCCATCACCGGCGTCAAAGTAGTACTGGATGACGTTGGTTTCGAAATCACCGTAGGGAACGAGCATCGGATTGAGCACGTTGCCGGGATAGCCAATAAACATGTCGAAGGCCGACCAGTCCTTGCCAATTCGAAGGTTGCCAAGCTGGATCCAGGCGAAAGTCAGGCTGAGGTCTCTATTGGAGGCATAGTTTTGAGGACTGCCCGGATCCGAATAATCGTTGCGGTTACCAAAGTTCATGCGGGTTTCGGTGTAGGTCTTCAACGTGCCCAACTCGGTTTCCCGGTTCGTCCAGGTCTTCACTGTGAAGCGGGCATTCTTCTTCCAGGTTGCATTGGTGCTGCCGCCCTCGTGGTCGGTTGCCTTTGCCCCATCCAACGAGCCGACGTCACCCAAGGCGATGTCATAGCGGACATAGCCGCCGATGCGCAGGCAGGTTTCGGTGCCTGGGATATAGAAGAAGCCTGCACCATAGACGTCGCAGATCTTGACGTATTCGCCCGCGTCTGGCTCGGCGTCGACGGCGCGGGCATCGGAAACGGCAATCAGGGTCGCAACTGAGCCGAGAAGAAGACTCGTGAAGTTCATTTGATCTCCGTTCAAACATATAAAAGAGGAAGGACGTCGAAGAGCGGACCCTTCGCTTATCCCCGCGATCTAAAATGTGGCGCAATGCGCTGCGCCTTTCGCAGCGCGAAGAACCCGTCATGACAACGGTTCAAGAACAAAGGCGATGAAGCTAAATCATATTACAAACAATAGGGGCATTTATAAATATGTGAATTGCTGCAATACAGCACTGTGAATTCCCCCTTTTTGAGCCAACCGCCAAAGTGATGTCCGCCAGTTGTGGGCAGATCCTCACAACGACTTCCACAGTTGCATGCGCAAGTGACGTGCCAACCTGGCGACGCAGCTGTCGCTTGACACTGAAGTTTGCCGGCGGACCTTGGTTCGCGCTCCCTTCTCATTTTGCCTTGAGATTAAGCCGCGCCCGAAACGCCAGGTTTTGGACATGGTTCGTGTGTTCGATACGCGACAGGTTTCGTTCAAAGGCGACATCTTTTGTTTGTTGTGAGCCGCGATATTGAGACATCATGCGGCGGCACCGCTCGGTACGTCAGGCGGTGCCGCACGACGCTGACATAATGGTCATGAGCGAGACTGGGCATGTGATCCTTGCAGCATGGCCCAGGCCGTAAGCGTCATTTCCGTTTTCTCGATTCAACTGAACGCTTGGCGATTTTGGCCAAGGACGCGATAGTGGACTTCGAAAACGGTCTTGTTCGCATACGGCGGCAGCATCGTTTCGCGATTCGCGCGGTTGGTGTCGCATTCGATGCTTTTCTCGACCGAGCTCCCCCTAACGAGGCGTAAGTGCGAGGGCAACCAGCACGACCGCGAACGCCCGAAACCGGGCGCCGCCAACGTGTCGACCACCTTTGACTTCGCAGAGCATGGCGTGCTGCTTAGGTGATATAATCCTTCGTCCGGCTACGGTGATTGGGGTTTAAAGGGCGTGTGCGTTGCACACGAGCCTCACGGCTGCCGTACCCGCTCGCGAGACTCAGCCATGTTGTGGTAGTGGCCGAGTCCGATCATGCAGCTTGTCTCAGGCCTGCGATTGTCCAACGGCAACTTGGCGCTGGCGGTGCTTTCTCAGTTGAACTTGATGCTCGCCTGCCCGAACACGCCGTAGCGTTCAATCTCCCAATGCAGGATCTGCGGGCTACCACCGCCCGGCGTCTCCTCGAAATGAGCGGCGCCAGCAGCTGCCGCGCGCCAGTAGCGGCCGCCGACGCCGATGTTGAACAAATCCGTGACTTTGTAGTTCAACATCGCCTCGATTTGGACGCCATTCCCGTTCCCATCTTCGGGTTGCGGATTGATCTCTGGGCGCAGATGGTGCTGATCCTTGCCGTCAAGCTGCGTGAACAGCACCGCGACGTCACCCGAAAGGCTGAGTCGTTCGGTGAGTTGCGTCTGTCCGGCAAGGCCGAGTCGCAGCGAATGCCAATCATTATCCTGGCTGATGACGCCCATATTGTTCGTAATGGCTGGCACGCAAATCCCCGGATTGGCCGCCTGCTGCGCGCAATGGATGGCGTGGTAGCTTTCGTTCCAGAAATTGTATCCGACATAAGCACCCAAGCGGTAGCGCGGCGTGTCCCAGAAATTATATCCGAGGTCGGCGGTGAAATACGTGATGCGACCGCTGTGCTGATCGGACAACGTGCTCGAATAGGATTTCATGGACAAAGAGGGGTTAACGAAATCCTCGTCGGTAAGAGAACCCTTGGGGATCCCGCCCGCACTGAGGAAGCCCTTGACGAAGATGCCAGTCGGATTGTGGGTCGCGTTGAGGAAGACTTCGCCCGATAGGGCACCGAGATCGTTGTATGTGAGCCGCGAGACCATCCCCGCGACGTCGGCGTTGTAAAGTTCCTTCGATGCTTCGCCGCTACTGTACCAGTAGCGTAGCCCGCCCTCGAAGGAAAAGACCGGGGCCACTGCGTCGGCTCGCACCGCCGGGTCGGCGAACACCGGGCCGTCGGCAGCGGCCGCACCCGCCGACAGACCGCAAAGCACGACACATGTCAAAACCACTCGCCGCATCACCAAATTCTCCTTTGTGTTGATTTTCGGGTTCCGTCGCGGACATCCAGAAATTGGCGGGTTGGACCGACTGCAGAGTTGGTCTCCAGGCAAGAGGATCATCGTGGCAAAGCGCCTGTACAGCCCTTGGCCCGGCTATTGCTTGCAGTGCGGCCGCTTGCTTCTTCTGCATCGGGAGGTCCTACGGTACGGCCTGATCCCGGCAGACAGCATGGTGCGAACGTTGCAACACTCTGCGCGAGATGCGTTTAGCGACACTCCAAGCAACATGCGTGCCAAAGAAAGAACTCATTAGAGGCATGCCGATCGATCGCGGCATGGCCGATATTTGTCGCGCCTCGCACAACGCCAAGGCATCCTGTCGCAAATTGTCCGTGAGAGGGTTGCGGCATGAAAGCTCTTCAAAATTCTGAGGAGCTCGTGACCTTCAAAGTCCGCCAGTTCGACCGATTCGCGAATGCCTCGCAGGCAGACTTCCCGAGGTCGGGCCACGGCGCGGAAGCCCCTCGCGTAAGTCCGGGCGTCCCCATTGTGAAAACGCCCGCTGGGCGCGGCCAGCGGCCCCGGCTCATTTGTCTAGATCAAACCGCTGGGGTGTCGGCCGGGGCAGGTTCTGGTTCCGATTATTTGCGCGCGGCGGAATCGCCCGTTGGCTTGGTCTTGATCCGCATCAGACCACGTCGGATGCCATGCTTGCGCATGGCTGTTGCCACTCTCGCGTCGCCAACCGTGACTTCCGGCTCGCGAACGTGCAACGAGGCATCTCGCCCAGGCGTCCCGACCGCTAATTTGTGAAAGAACTATCGACTGGTTTCCTTCAAATTCCTGCAAGGAATTCGACAAAATAGCGACGCCGCTTTACCCACAAGGCGCGAAGAATTGGTAACTAATTGAAATTTAAGCCATCGCTGCATCTGGCATGACGTTTGCTCTCTGCCTGTTAACATGTGAAGACGTTATACAAAATATGAAGACATTATAAAAAATATAATGCGTGCTCGATTCGATTTATTCGAAAGGCACGAAAATGAACATTCGCCTCTAGGAATGGAGCAAGACAAATGACAAGCATCATAGCGACAGCAGCTTTGCTTATGGCATCGACGTTGGCGTTCGCATTGGACGTAAAAGAAACCAACGATATGCTAAGTATTGATGCTCGCAGGGATGCCAAGACGTATCCGTGCAGCCGCCAGAAGGCACTCCCCTCTGTTAAATGGGAAAGCGGATGCGTCTTCGTCAATTACTTGCCGCAAGTTCTCCAGCCTGCCTGAAGTGACGTGCATCTGACAACTATGCCAGACGCAACGCGCCAAACACCCTTTTGCGCAGTGCTTAGCATGGTGCCGGTCCGAACCCTGGTCTCGCGCTTCGCGACAAAGCTCAAGCGTCCCATTGGGAAATCACAAGCGTCCCATTGGGAAATCACAAGCGTCCCATTGGGAAATCACAAGCGTCCCTTTGGGAAATCACAGGGGCCATGGCGTTCGGAAATTCTCCTAAGTCAGTCCACCACTTGAAACGTGAAAGGAGCAAAAACCAGTTCGGCATGCGCGCGCGATGCCGCAAAAGTCGCGCGAACCCCATTCTGGCCCTGAGGGCCCGGATCGGGGGAGGCTCTCGCAATCTGTCTGTCCTAAAGGAGAACGATATGAAGTTCCGTCCATTGCATGATCGCGTACTCGTTCGGCGCACCGAGGCCGAGGAAAAGACGGCCGGCGGCATCATCATCCCCGACACGGCCAAGGAAAAGCCGCAGGAAGGCGAAGTGATCGCCGTCGGCGCGGGGGCTCGCGACGAGAGCGGCAAGCTCATCCCCCTCGACGTGAAGGTCGACGACCGCATCCTGTTCGGCAAGTGGTCCGGCACCGAAATCAAACTCAACGGCGAGGACCTGCTCATCATGAAGGAAAGCGACATCCTGGGTGTGATCGAGGTTTCGGCCTCGGCCAGGCAAGCCGCGTGACCGAAACCGCGTGACACAAACACTCAACAAGAACTGCCTATTCACAGGAGTGAACGAATGGCTGCCAAGGAAGTGAAATTTCATTCTGATGCCCGCGAGCGCATGCTGCGCGGCGTTGACATTCTCGCCAATGCGGTGAAGGTCACCCTCGGTCCGAAGGGCCGCAACGTCGTCATCGACAAGTCGTTCGGCGCTCCGCGTATCACCAAGGACGGCGTCACCGTCGCCAAGGAGATCGAGCTCGAGGACAAATTCGAAAACATGGGCGCGCAGATGGTGCGCGAGGTCGCGTCCAAGACCAGCGATATCGCCGGCGACGGCACCACCACCGCCACGGTGCTGGCGCAGTCGATCGTGACCGAGGGCGCCAAGGCAGTCGCGGCCGGCATGAACCCGATGGATCTGAAGCGCGGCATCGACAAGGCGGTGGAAACGATCGTCGCCAATCTGAAGGCCAATGCGCGCAAGGTGACGAAGAACGACGAGATCGCACAGGTCGGCACGATTTCGGCCAATGGCGATGCCGAGATCGGCCGCTTCCTGGCTGAAGCCATGGAAAAGGTCGGCAACGAAGGCGTTATCACCGTCGAGGAAGCCAAGACTGCCGAGACTGAGCTCGAAATCGTCGAAGGCATGCAGTTCGACCGCGGGTATCTGTCGCCCTACTTCATCACCAACCAGGACAGGATGCGCGTCGAGCTCGAAGAGCCCTATGTGCTGATCCACGAGAAGAAGCTCGGCAATCTGCAAGCCTTGCTCCCGGTGCTGGAGGCCGTGGTTCAGTCGGGCAAGGCCCTGCTGATCATCGCCGAAGACGTCGAGGGCGAGGCGCTCGCGACGCTGGTGGTCAACAAGCTGCGCGGCGGACTGAAGGTGGCCGCCGTCAAGGCCCCCGGCTTCGGCGACCGCCGCAAGGCGATGCTGGAGGACATCGCCGTCCTGACCGGCGGCACGGCGATCAGCGAGGATCTCGGCGTCAAGCTCGAGAATGTGACGCTGGAAATGCTCGGCCGCGCTCGCAAGGTGGAGATAGAGAAGGAAAACACCACCATTGTCGACGGTGCCGGCCATAAGGACGAAATCAACGGCCGCGTTGCTCAAATCAGGGCCCAGATCGAGGAGACCACTTCCGACTATGACCGCGAGAAGCTGCAGGAGCGCCTGGCCAAACTCGCCGGCGGTGTCGCGGTGATCCGCGTCGGAGGCTCGACCGAAGTGGAGGTCAAGGAGCGTAAGGACCGCGTCGACGACGCGCTGCACGCCACTCGCGCGGCGGTCGAGGAAGGTGTCTTGCCGGGTGGCGGCGTTGCACTACTCAGGGCAGCAAGGGCGCTCGACCATGTCGTTCTCGACAACCCCGACCAGAGGACCGGTGTCGAGATTGTGCGGCGCGCCATCGAGGCTCCCGCTCGCCAGATCGCCGAAAACAGCGGGGCGGAAGGCTCCATTATCGTGGGCAGGGTTCGCGAGAAACCTGAGTTCGGCTTTGGCTGGAACGCCCAGACCGGCGAGTATGGCGATCTCTTCGGCCAAGGCGTGATCGACCCCGCCAAGGTCGTGCGCACGGCGCTGCAGGACGCCGCATCCGTAGCCGGCCTGCTCGTCACCACCGAGGCGATGGTGGCCGAGAAGCCGAAGAAGGAAATTCCCGCCCCGGCGATGCCGGGCGGCGGCGGCATGGATTTCTGACGAGCCCCGCTTTCTTTCTTGTCGTGGGAGAGGGCGGAGCTACCTTACCAATGGTCCATTCGCCCTCTTCCAGGCGTCGATTCCGCCCTCGATGTGGCAGGCTGATGTGAGGCCCTCATCCTGGGCGGCCTGCACCGCCATGGCCGAACGCTCGCCGAAGGCGCAGTAAAGCACAAGCCGCTTGCCGGTCGAACGGACGAGCTCGTGCAACACGCCGCCGGGAGCGATGTTTTCTTGCAGCCTCGGGTAAGGCACATGCAGCGCCCCCGGAATAATGCCCTGGCGTTCGCGCTCGCAACGCTCGCGCAGGTCGATCAGCGCGACATCCGGCCTGCTGGCCAGCGCCAACGCTTCGTTGGTATTGGCCGCCCAGCCGCGCCGCGCGATCTCGTCCTGCTGCAGCCCGACCTTCATATTGGCGGGCACGGCGACATCCATCATTTTCGGATTGGCGAGCTTCAGATTGTTCATGATCTCGACATACTCCTCGACCGACTTCACCTGCAGGCGCGGGTTGAAGGCCTTTTCCTCTCCGATAGTGGAGACAGTGTCGCCAATGTAGTCATGCGCCGGGTAGACCAGCGTGGAATCCGGCAGCCTGAGCAGGCGGCCGAAGATCGACTCGTACTGATGTCGCGCATCGCCATTCGGGAAGTCGGTGCGGCCGGTGCCGCGGATCAGCAGTGTGTCGCCGGTGAACACCCGGTCGGGCAGGACGAAGCTGTAGGAATCGTCGGTATGGCCGGGCGTGTAGACGACGTCGAGCGCCAGCCCCTCGATCGTCAGCCTGTCGCCGTCGGCAAGCCGCATCGACACGACGTCGGCCTTGGTCTGCTCGCCCATCACCGTGATGCATTGCGTCTTGTCGCGCAGCGCGCCAAGGCCGGTGACGTGGTCGGCATGGAGATGCGTGTCCACCGCCTTGACCAGCCTCAGGTCGAGCTCACGCACGAGCCGGAGATAGCGGTCGACCTTGTCCAGAACCGGATCGATGATCAGTGCCTCGCCGCCTTGGCGACTGGCAAGCAAATAGGAATAGGTGCTCGAAACGGAATCGAACAGCTGACGGAAGATCATGATTTGCTCCATATCATCTGGTCGCGATCTTTTTTCGCAGCTTGTCATGCGGCTCTACCGCTACCCCGAGGCGCCGCACCCTCAGCGCTCGCCGAGGATGGCCTCGAGGTTCGTCACAGCCTCCGCACGGCGGATCAAGACACTACCTCGTGGACGGGGATGGCAAACAGCGCATCGGCTCACGCGTGCGCCAGGGACAAGTCACGCCCGGGAAACAAGCGCAGGAGTAGCCAAAGCCTCATTGGCCTCATCATGGATCGAGAAACTGTAACGGCCACATGCGTCGAGGTCGACCGAGTAGCTCAGGCGCTCGCGTACGTGGTTATCCTGGTCGAACGTGACGATCCGCGGCTTCAGCGCTGTGATATGCGCTTCGTTCAGGTAGATGGAGTTGCAGATGATGATCGGGTCGCCAGGCTGGCAGGTGCGGGCGGCAGCACCATTGAGGATGCAGCATCGTGATCCGCGCTCGCCGAGGATGACATAGGTCGAAATGCGCGCGCCGGAATTCTTGTTCCATATCTCCACGAATTCCATGGGCAGGATCCCGGCCGCCTCGCAGTGGTCAGGGTCGAGCGTTATCGAACCATGGTAGTTGAGATTTGCTTCGGTGACGTGGATGCCGTGAAGCTTGCCGGCGACTATTTTTCGCATTGGTCTGTTTCCTTTTTTGTCTCGCCTGAACAGTCTTGATGTCTTGTCGGGGCCGCCGCGCGGCTAAATTCCAACCACAAGAGCCCCGCCGCTGAGACCGGCACCCGCCGCCGCCAGAAGGATTTTCTCGCCCGGCTGAAGTGGCTGCGTCCGATTGGCGAGCGACAACGAGAGCGGGATCGTTGCGGCGGAAGAGTTACCGTATTCGGCGATCCTCTTGACGATTGCCTGGTCCGCAATGCCGAGGTTTCGGCCGACGGCATCGAAAATGCGGGCGTTGGCTTGATGCGGGACGAACCGGTCGATGTCTTGCGGCCGCATTCGAGCTATGGCGAGCGCGTCCCTTGAACATGTCGTCATCATCTCCACAGCCTTGGCGAACACTTCGCGGCCGTCGACGATCGTCATGCGGGTCTGCGCGAGATCGAGGTCGTTGTGAAAAGGCATGTTGCTTCCTCCGGCGGGGGATCTGGATCAATCCGTAGCGCGAACCGTCCGAATCCACCGAAGCGCCGAGAATGCCGCGTTCGGCATCCTCGCTGGGACCGATCACGACAGCGCCGGCGGCATCAGCAAACAGCACGGCGCTGGCGCGCTCGGCCGGGTTGATGCGGCGGCTCAAAATGTTGGCGGCAATGACAAGGGCGGGTCTGCCGTGCAGGCGGGTGAACCCGTCGGCGAACATCAGTGCATAGATGAAACCGGCGCAGGCGCCGGTCAGGTCGATGGCGCCAGCGCGGCCGAGGCCGAGCCGATGCGCGACCAGTGGCGCGCTCGGTGGCAGAAGGTGATCCGGAGTGGACGTGGCGAGCAACAGAAGACCGATGTCGGCGCGGTCGATACAGGCATTTGCCAGCGCCATGTCGCCGGCCCGCGCGGCAAGTCCCGAAAGCGTATCTTCGTCAGTCGCCCAGAAGCGCGAGCGAATTCCGGTGCGCCGTTCGATCCAGCCTGGCTCGAGGCCGAGACTGTTCTCGATCTCGGCGTTCTCAACCTTGCGGCCAGGCGCATGGTGGCCAAGCCCGAGGATGCGCGACGACCTGCTCATGGTTTGGATCCGAAGCGTTCGCCGGCCTCCTCGATGGCGTCATAAAGCCGGTCGAGCTCGGCGCCGGTTACGCAATAGGGCGGGAGAATATAAAGGACGTTGCCGAGCGGGCGCACCAGCAATCCCTGATCGAGGAAGAATGCCCGCAGCTTTGGACCGATCTCGGCCAGATAACCGGGGGACGCGGTACCCAAATCGAGCGCCGCGATCGTGCCGGTAATCCGGCAGTCCCTGAAGACCGGATTGTGGCGAAAGCGCCGAAGGCCAGCGGCCTGCAGCGCGCCCAGGGCCGCGATCCGTTCGATAACAGGCTCGTCGTGCCAAATCTCGACGTTGGCCAGTGCGGCCGCGCAGGCAATCGGATTGGCCGTATAGGAGCTCGAATGAAAGAAGGTCTTCTTCCGGTCGACCGAATAATGGGCCTGGAAGATGGCGTCGGTCGCCAGCGTGGCGGCGAGCGGAATGGTGCCGCCGGTCAGCCCCTTCGAGGTGCAAAGGATGTCGGGCGAGATATTCGCCTGCTCGCAGGCGAACATGGTTCCGGTGCGTCCAAAGCCGGTCATCACTTCGTCAGCGATCAAGAGCGTGCCCGAAGTCTCGGCGATCCTCTTAAATTCAGCCAAAACCCAGGCCGGATACATCAGCATGCCGCCGGCGCCGAGCACCAGCGGCTCGACAATCAGCGCAGCTGCGCGCCGGTCGCGACAGACGACCTCGAACCGATCAAGCGTTTCCTGCTCGCGTCCTGCGGCCGGGAAGGGGATGGTGTCGACCTCGAACAGCAAGGGTTCGTAGGCGGCGTTGAACACACCGCGGGCGCCGACGCTCATCGTGCCGATCGTGTCGCCATGGTAGCTGTGCTCCATGACGACGATGCGCGAGCGCGGCGCGCCGATATTGCGGAAATAGCCGAGCGCCATCTTCAGCGCGACCTCGACCGCGGTCGAGCCGCTGTCGGAATAAAACACCCAGTCGAGTCCCGGCGGCGCGAGATTCACCAAGGCTCTGGCGAGGCGTTCGGCCGGCTCGTGCGTGAAGCCGGCGAAGATGATCTGGTCGAGGCTTGCCGCAGTCGTCTCGATGGCCTTGACGATGCGCGGATGGCGGTGGCCGTGGGTGACCACCCACCACGACGAAATGGCGTCCAAGATGCGGGTGCCATCGGCCTTGTGGAGATAAGCGCCTTCAGTCCGGACAATTTCGGGGATCGCCGGCTCGAGCGCGTGCTGGGTGAAAGGGTGCCAGACGCGGGATTGCGACATCATTGACCCCGTCCGATCGGCGAGAGATCGAAGCCGGCAACCATCGCTTCCCTCAAGGTTTTAGATGTCAGCGGATCAAGGTACGGCAGCCTGCCAAGCTGCCGCACATTGCCAAATTCCGCGATCGTCCTTTGGCTGTCCGCCATTTCCTCGCCGATTAAGGCCACGCCGATGAGCGGGATGCCACGGGCCCTGAGCGCCTCGATCGACAACAATGTGTGATTGATGGTGCCGAGGGCGGTGCGCGCGCAAAGAATGACCGGCAGTTGCCATTCCCGGAATATATCAATGAATCTTGTCTGCCGATTGAGCGGTACCATCACTCCGCCAGCGCCTTCGATGATGAGTGGGCCTGGCAAGTCCGGCAGCGAGAGCTTTGCCGCCTCGATTGCGACGCCATCGATCTCGGCCGAACGATGCGGCGACAGTGGCGTCTTCAGACGATAAACTTCCGGCAGCACGCGCCCGGCCGGCAGGCCGGAGAGCCGGGTAACAGTCTCGCTGTCGGTCTCCTCGTCGAGGCCCGATTGCACCGGTTTCCAGTAGAAGCCGTCGAGCAGGCCGGCGAGGCCCGCCGAAAACACCGTCTTGCCGATGCCGGTATCCGTCCCGGTGATGACGATGCCTTTGGTCATGTCGCTTCGGGTCATGTCACCTTTGGTCATTCTGGGCCAACGCCTCGACAAGCGCATCGATCATGGCGGATATGGCGGCTTTATCGACGTTGAGCGTCAGCGATATGCGCAGGCGCGAAGTCCCTTCCGGCACAGTCGGCGGACGAATGCCGCGTATGTCGAAGCCGCGGGCCTGCAGTGCCGCCGCTACCGCCATGGTGCGCCGGTTATCGCCGATGACAACTGGTTGGATCTGCGTTCCGCTGGGCTTTATGCCGCAGCGCTCTGCCAATTGGCGGCCTGCCACGGCAATGCGCTCATGCAGTTGAATACGGCGCATTGGCTCGTCGGCGAGCATGGCGAGCGCCTCGCGCGCGGCCACGGCCATCAATGGCGATGGCGCGGTGGCGTAAATGAATGGCCGGGAGCGGTTGACGAGATAGTCGCACAGCGTTCTAGGGCCCGTGACGAGCGCTCCTGAGGCGCCGAGCGCCTTGCCGCATGTGTGGAGCGCGAGGATGTTGTCGCGGCCTTTGAAAGCGACGGCAAGGCCGCGGCCGTCGGGTCCCCACACCCCGGTGGCGTGCGCCTCGTCGACAATGATGAACGCCTCGTGCCGGTCAGCGAGCGCCACAAGGGTCTCCAACGGCGCGCAGTCCCCACCCATGCTGTATAGACTTTCGACCGCGATCCAGACGCGTCCCATGCCGCCTTCGGCGCGCCAGCGCGCAATCTGATCCTCGACGGCGTCGACGTCGTTGTGCGCGGCCAAAACGAACTCCGCGCGTCCGGCGCGCGCACCCTCGTGCATGCTGGCATGGGCGAACTCGTCGAGCACGAGTAGGTCGCCCTTCTGCGGCAGCGCCGTCAGAATAGCGAAATTGGCGATATTGCCGCCGCCGAAGCAAAGCGCGCGCTCGGCCCCGAAAAACGCCGCAGCGTGAGCTTCCAGTTCCTCGTGCTCCGGCGCGTTGCCGCGCAACAGCCGGGACCCCGTGGCGCCGACCGGCGTGCCGCGTGCAATCGCGGCAGCAACCGCATCGCCAAGCCTCTTGCAGGCGGCAAGGCCGAGATAGTCGTTCGACGAGAAGTCGAGGCCGGCGCGCGGCGCAAGCCGCCGCAGCCGGTCCTTGCGCGCCAGTCCCTGCAAGGTCGCCTCGTAGCGGGCAAGCAGTGCCTCGTTCACTACGACTCCAGTTCCATCCGCTCGATCCCCAGACGCCGCAAGAGCAGCGTATCCTTATCCTGGCCGGGATTGCCCGCCGTTAGCAGCGTGTCGCCGACGAAGATCGAATTGGCGCCGGCAAAAAAGCACAGCGCCTGCATCTCGTCGGTCATGGCGGTGCGGCCGGAAAGGCGGACATACGATTTCGGCATCATGATGCGGGCGAGCGCAATCATGCGCACGAACTCGATCGGCTCGATGGGGCTGGCGTCGGCAAGTGGGGTGCCAGCGATCGGGATGAGCATGTTGATTGGAACGCTGTCGGGCGGCTCCGGCAGGTTGGCTAAAGTCACCAGCATGTCGATGCGGTCCACCGGCTCTTCGCCCATTCCGACAATCCCGCCGCAGCAGACCTTGATGCCGGATTGGCGAACGTTCTCGAGCGTATCGAGCCGATCGGCAAAGCTGCGCGTGCTAATGACCTCGCCGTAGTAGCGCTCCGACGTGTCGATGTTGTGGTTGTAATAATCGAGCCCCGCCTGCTTCAGCCGACCGGCCTGCTCGAGATCGAGCATGCCGAGCGTCATACAGGTCTCCATGCCGAGCGCCTTGACGCCTTCGACCATGGCGACCACCGCATCCATGTCGCGCGGCTTGGGATTGCGCCAGGCAGCACCCATGCAGTAGCGGGTTGCGCCGGCATCGCGCGCTTTGGTCGCCTCAATGATGACTTGCTTGACCTCCATCAGTTTCGAGGCCTTCAGGCCCGTTTGGTGATGCGCCGACTGGCTGCAATAGCCGCAATCCTCCGGGCAGCCGCCTGTCTTGATGCTGAGCAACCGGCTGAGCTGGACCTTGTTGGGATCGAAATTCTGGCGGTGAACGGTCTGCGCTAGGAAGAGCAGATTGTTGAAAGGTGCGTCGTGAAGTGCCCGAGCCTTCTCTAGGGTCCACATCCCGCCATCAGCGCATTGCGTCCGTGGTATCGTGTTAGTCGGATTGGTGTCGTGCATATCCGTCATGTTTCCTAGCACTTCGCATTGTCCTCGCGCTTCGAATGACCGTCGATCCCCGACCGTTTGGTTGGCCGATCACGGCGCGTAATAGTCCAGTCCGATGTCGAGAATTGGCGCGCTGTGGGTCAACCAGCCGACGGAGATAAGATCGATGCCAGTGGCCGCGATGGCTGGCGCCGTCACAGGAGTGATCCGGCCCGACGCCTCCGTGATCGCCCGGCTGGCGACCATGGCCACCGCCTGGCGAAGCTCATCGAGCGACATGTTGTCGAGCAAGACAGCGTCTGGGACAAGCGAGAGGGCTTCTTCCAACTGGACAAGCGTGTCGACCTCGACTTCGATCTTGACGAGGTGGCCGACGCTCTGTCGCGCGCGTTTGATGGCGGAACGGATGCCGCCGGCAGCCGCGATGTGATTGTCCTTGATCAGGACGGCGTCGTCGAGGCCGAAGCGGTGATTGGCGCCGCCGCCAGCGCGCACGGCGTACTTTTCGACAGCCCGCAATCCGGGCGTCGTCTTGCGGGTGCAGGTGATCTTGGCGCGGTGCTCGCAAACCGCTGCGACAATCGATGCGGTTGCCGTGGCAATGCCACTCAAATGGCACAGGAAATTCAGCGCCGTCCTTTCAGCGGTGAGAATAGCCCGGGTCGGGCCAGTCACTGATGCAATTATCTCCCCTTGCGCAACTTTGCTGCCGTCTGCTCGGTTCACATCTATCTTGATATTTTGGTCGATCAACCTGAACGCGAGGCTCACCAGATCGAGCCCGGCGACAACCCCGGGCTGGCGTGCGGCCAGCACGGTCGTGGCGTGATGATACTTCGCTACGGTCGCCTCGCTGGTGACGTCACCGGCTCTGCCCAGGTCTTCGAGAAGGGCGGACCGAACCAGCGGCTCGAGCATGATTGCGGGAAGTGGTAACAGGCTCATCAGGTGGCGCTTTCCAGCGTTGGCGAGTGCGCTAGTTCCCGAGCCGCGGCGAGGGCGGCTTCGAGGGTGATCTCGGAACGACGCGCAACAGCCGCATGATGGGGAAAGTCCTCGCGGTAATGAGCGCCGCGGCTCTCTCGGCGCCGCAAGGCGGAAATAGCAAGCATCAGACCGACAGCCGCCGGATCCGATGCCGCGTCCTCGCGTTCAGCGAGCGGCAACAACGCCCGTGCGGCTGCTTTCAAAGCTTCGCCATTGCGCACGATACCGAGTGCGCGCGACACGAAAGGACGTGCGGGTACCGGATCGGGCGATGGGTAATCGTCCGCAAACACTGGCTTTGTTCTGCGAGCAGGCGTTCCGCCCACGCTTTCAGCGACCCAGCGCGCGCATACGACGGCCTCGGTCAAGGAATTGCTAGCGAGCCTGTTGGCGCCGTGCAGTCCGGTCGAGGCGGCCTCGCCACAGGCCCACAACCCCTTGACCGACGTCCTGCCCGAGGCGTCCACGGCAACTCCACCCATGTGATAGTGCTGGGCAGGACGAATGGGAATGAGATCGTGCACGGGATCAATCCCCAGTCCACGACAGGCACATGCGATTGTCGGGAAGTGTCGAACAAATTCCGGGCCAGGCTGTTTCCGCGCGTCGAGGAAGACTTGATGGCCACCTGCCAGATGACTCCAGACTGCGCGCGCCACGACGTCGCGAGGCGCGAGTTCGGCGCCCGGAACGCCATCGAGGAAGCGCCGGCCTGTCTCGTCGATCAGGGTGGCGCCTTCGCCGCGGACAGCCTCGCTGACCAGCGCCATGGGGCGTTCGGCACCCTCAAGCGCGGTCGGGTGGAACTGGATGAACTCGAGGTCGGCAAGGACAGCTCCCGCGCGAGCCGCAAGTACCAGGCCCTGTCCGCAACTGCCCGAAGGATTGGTGGTGTCGAGAAATAGCCCGCCGATCCCACCGGTGGCAAGGACGACCCGCCGTGAGCCGAAGAAGACAGGTCCTAGCGCACAGCTCGCCCAGACGCCTCGGATCGCATTCCCCCTGACCGCTAGTCGGCGCGCTTCCACGCCCTCCACGACAACGATCGAGGGGGTGGAGCGCACGGCATCAATCAGTGCGCGCATGATCTCACGCCCGCTGCCGTCGCCATGAGCATGGACGATGCGACGCCGGCTGTGTGCGGCCTCTAATCCGAGGCACAGGGGTCCTTTTAGCGTACGGTCGAAGCGGACCCCAAAGCGCGCAAGCCCCTCGATCGCGCTAGGCGCGGCCTGAAGGATGCGGTTCGCCATATCCGTATCGCAAAGCCCGTCGCCGGCGGCGAGCGTATCAGCCACGTGCAGTGTCGGATGATCGTCATGGCCGAAACTCGCAGCCAGCCCCCCCTGAGCCGAGGTACTCGAAGTGTCGGCTCCCAGAAGCGTCCTGGACAAAATAAGCACCGGCTCCGGCGCCAATTGAAGCGCGGTCATCAATCCGGCGATGCCGCCCCCGATGATGATGGGCCGCCCGAAGAAGCTGCGGACATCGGGGTTCAAATTGCCAGCATCCGTTCGACTGCGAGTCGGGCGCGCCCCGCGATCCCGGGCTCAATGGTGACGACATGTCGGTTCTGCTCGAGCGCCATGCGGATGTTGCCAAGCGTGATCCGCTTCATGTGCGGGCACAAATTGCAGGGCCGGATGAACTCGACATCCGGGTGCGCTAACGCGACGTTGTCACTCATCGAGCATTCCGTCATCAGCACGACACGTGGCGGCTTATGCCGTTCGACATAGTCGGACATGGCTGCGGTCGAGCCGGAAAAATCGGCCTCGGCCACCACGTCGGGCGGGCATTCGGGATGCGCCAGCACCGTCGCGCCGGGATGGCTTTCGCGCAATTCGCGAATATCGGCGGGCGTGAAGCGCTCATGCACCTCGCAATGGCCTTTCCAGGCGATGATCTCAACGTCGGTCTGCGCGGCGATGTTCTGGGCCAGATACTCGTCCGGCAGCATGATCACACGACGGACGCCAAGCGACTCGACGACCGCCTTCGCATTGCCCGATGTACAGCAGATATCCGATTCGGCTTTCACTTCGGCCGACGTGTTGACATAGGTGACGATCGGCACGCCGGGATAACGCTGGCGCATCAAGCGCACGTCTTGTGCCGTGATCGAATCAGCCAGCGAGCAACCGGCGCCGAGATCCGGAATGAGCACGATCTTGTCCGGATTAAGGAGCTTGGCCGTTTCGGCCATGAAATGCACCCCGGCCAGCACGATGACTTTCGCCTCGACCGTCATAGCCTTGCGGGCCAGTGCCAAGCTGTCGCCGACGATGTCGGCAATGCAGTGGAAGATCTCGGGTGTTTGATAGTTGTGAGCCAGGATGACGGCATTGCGCTCGCGTTTGAGCGTCAGAATGGCCTCGATGTCATCGCTGAAAGCCGCCCATTCCCCCGGCGGGATAACGCGCCAGACGCGCCGATACAGAGACGCGGCCGAAGGTAACGCCCCGCTCATCGGCGCCTCCAATTATAATCCGTTTGACTATAAGGGATATATATCTATGTCGACTATAAGAGTGTCAACCCCGAGCGACCGGCAATTTTGTGCCGACTATGGGCGTCTCGTCCAGGACAGCGTGCCGGAAGCGATAGAGCCTTGCCGGTCGCCCGCCCGTGTCGACAGAAGTCTCGCCAGTCTCCTCGACCAGCTCCTGCTGCTCTATGAGGCGACGAAAGTTCGGCTTGTTGATTAGCCTGCCGGCGAGCGCTTCGACGGTTCGTTGCAGCTGGAGCAGTGTGAAAGACTGCGGCATCAGCTCAAAGACGACCGGCCGGTATTTGATCTTCGAGCGCAGTCTCGCAATGCCCGTCGCCACGATGCGCCGATGATCGGCGACCATGGGCTTGCTGGGCACCAGCGAGGCCCTCGTGGTGTCGCGCCCGCTCCCGGCCTCTTGGACCAGGCCTGCTTCGTAGACTAACTCATAGCGTTGAAGCGTGAGTTCCTCGTTCCAATGGCGGTCGTCAAAGCCGAAGGCCATCGCCGCCCGTTGCCGACGTTCGCGTCGCATGGCCGCGTCGCCCACGCTGTTTGCCCATTCAATCAGGCGCGGTCGCAGGACGTCCAGCAGCATCGGCGGCGTGCCGGAGCGGTGGTCCTCCCATGGAAAATATTCATACCAGCTTCGCCAGCCGCACTTGGGCGAGCCCGATGCCTGTTCCTTGCGCGTGAGTGCGAGATAGCTGATGGAGATGGCGCGCTGCCGGCGGCCGGAGCCGATGCGGTCTCGATCGGCGAAAGTGTAGAGCTGCTCAATATAGCCCAGCGGATGGCCGGTCTGCTGCTCGACCCACCCCCTCAACCCGGATTGCAGCGATCGGTGCTCAAGCGCAAATGGTCCGGAAGGCAGCGTATCCGCTTGCCCGATGGTGAGGACACAGGGTTCATTGTCGTTTACAGCGACGACAAAGGCGATCAGGTCGACTGTGACTTCGTCGGCCTTGACGGCGGCTCGATCTTTCCTGGTTCCTTTTGTCTGTTTGTCCATGGTCGCGAAAGTGGTTGGCAGGCCTGGGTGGCTTAATCGATTTAATTTAGACGCAGCAACCTGCACGTCAACACCGCGCATGGCCATTTTAGCTCTTCGCAACTGCACAAAAACGTGCCAAACGCGACACCTACGGTGGGTACCGTAGGGGAAGGAAATTTGCTTTGAGCACTGCTGGTGGTTCGAAGGCGATTACACCGCCCGATATCCAGGCGCGTAAGGGTGCGTCCCCGTCGTCTGCCTGACGGTCTATACGACGCCGATTGCAAAACTGGTCGATCGACATTGCGACATCGTTCTTATCGGCGACAGCGTCGGCATGGTCCTGCGCGGCGCTCCGCAAACGACCCTTGTGTGCGTCCGCCACAGGCGGCGCCTGAGCGGACTGGTACTGTGGCAATCGGTTCTTGGCCGTTCGGCATAGCTGATTGCGGATGCCAAACGCGTGTCGCTGCCCTTCAGTTCGGCATTAGGTAGCTGCCGCCACCAACTTTACCGCAAACCGTTGTCGCTAAACGCGACACATCGGGGTTCCTCCCAGCGGTCAATTCCCGGCCACGCTTCTGGCATAAGCGCCATGGCTCGGATCTCCATACGACAGCTCTGAAAATCACTCACCCGAAAGGCGATGTCGCCTGATGAAATCGGCGAAAAGCGGAACGGTGAAGTCGAGATAGCCGTGATCGGTGCTGTAGATCATCCCTTAAAGATGATGCTCGCGCGGGCCGGGCCAATGGACTTCTGCGTTCGGCACGCCTTCGCGATGTCAGAGACGGGATAGGGGCCGTTGCCGAGGGCCGCCATCGACGTGACGAATGGGACCTCGGCCTTGGTCAGACGATCCAGACGGACGCGGAAGAAGCCGTCGTCCAGGGATTTGATCGTTTCCGTGTAAGATGCTTGGACATCGTTCTCGTTGATCTGCGGGCCCTGCGCGTTGTTCCAGGAGAAGGAGGCGAGTTCCTGGAGAAAGAGCGGATAGCCCTTTGTCATGTCGAAGACGGTCGTCAGCGCCTCTTGGGAGATGGTCGCCTTTTGATCATTGATCGGCTTCTCGATCGCCTTCGAGGCAGCCTCCTTATCGAGTGCGCCGACGGCAGGATAGCTGAAGAGCCGTTCTGCGTAGGATTTCGCGTCGCCGGCAAGACGCGCCACCTGGGGCAATCCTGCGCCAACGAAGACGATGGGCAACCCATCCTGGGACATGCGATGAAGAGCGACGATCAGGCCGGATAAATCTTTTGCGAAAGATATTGCACTTCGTCGATCAGAAGAACCCAGCCCTTGTTAGCAGCTTGGGCGGCACGACCGATCTGGCCGAATAGATCGGGAAGGTCGTGCTGTATATCGCCGCTTTCGGCAAGGCCCGGCTCGGGCGTCGGGTCGACGCCGACATTCACGCCGGCGACCTCTATGTTGAATACGGAGGCGAAGTTGCGCAAGCAGCCGAGGGCGCGCGAGGCGAAATGCTTTGCCGCTTCGGTGCCGGAAAGCGAACGAGATACCTTGCGCATTTCAGGATAGAGAAGGTTCGCGAGATTGGTTCTTCGGGAGCCTCGACCTTCGTAACAAGAAGGCCTTCGGCCTCGGCGATCCGGCCGATCTCGCTCAGGAGAACCGTGTTGCCGGTGCCGTGAAGGCCCAAAGTATGAGCGAACGGCCTGACCGCCCATTGATCGCGCGTCCGCAGGAGATCTTGGCGGCTTCAAGGATCGCGTCGCGACCGGCAAGTTCGGGGGGACGGCTTCCTGCGCCGGGTGCAAACGGATTAGCGAACGGATCCGTCGGGGTCTCCAGAGCAAAGTCCACCGATAGATAGGAGTCTAGTGGAAAACGCTAGTCTCTTTTAGAGTTTGATAGATAACGCCGGCTGCGGGAACTGGGCTCACTAGCGATCGGCCAGCTGGAAGTCGCCCGGGGTGGCAGACGACGCTCCATCCTTAATGCAGTCGTCCTCAAGGGACGCTTCGCTCGGGCCCTTGCGGACTGCGCGCGTCAGCACTTGACGGGACGCGCGACGGCGGATCCGGGGATCAGGCACAGGTTAACCGGGAGTTAGTGGTGGTTGGTCCGAATAGCGCTTCAGTTCCTCAATGACATTAAGGATAGCGGCCGGCTGGCACCCGTTTGCTTTCCGCCGGAACTGCGCGGAGGGTGTCTGCGTGCTCCAGGTTTTGGATGGCTCGCTTGCAGCGGCATCCCATCAAGAGAATCGCCATTGCCCTGTTCGGGCGAGGGCGTGTCCAAGAAGACTGGGCTCATCCGGATGGCCATCTTCGCGATCGGGTGCGTTGCGCCCATCCAACATAGCGGCCACCTAATGGGTATCGCGCTATTCGGTAGCAACCGCCACCAAGTCAAGGTTGCCGCGTCCGCCGCTGTCAGCGGAGCGATAGGGGTCGCGAATCGGGTATAGTCAATTCGGCATCGGTGAACAGATTCGGGAAGAGTCTCTCGCGATAGTCCAGCGGGAAAGCAATTCGGACAGGGGCTTTGGGCGTTTCGGACTTTAGGAAGCCTTGTCTAACCATTGCTGACATCGTGTTCCGTGCCGTTCTTTCCGATGTCTTGAGAACGAGATGAACATCACCGCGCTCAAGTGATCCGTGTTTGAGGACTGCAGCTAAGAGATCGGGCGCGCGTTTGTCTTCGCTGATGTCCTTGACGAGTAGGCGGTACCGATCTTCCAGGCGACCAAGGTCGAAAATCGCTGTGGAGAAGCGTATTTGGTCGAGTGCCACGGTAAGGAACCACTCGCAAAAGTCCTTGAGAGCTGCTTGCGAGAGATTGCCCCGACCATCGAGGTCTCCGCGACGGGGGCTGTCTGCGTGGTCCATCATCCGTTTGTATTCGCCTCGATCCTTAAGACCGCGGGCCAGGCCTCTGGAAATCGACCACAAGCCATGTCCCCCGATGCCTGCTTTCAGCGCCATCGCATGCGACATCAACCGGGACACACGGCCGTTGCCGTCAGGGAATGGGTGGATATAGTTGAAGCGATGGTGAGCAGAAGCGATGGCAATGATACGGGTGCTCGCCCATTTTTCCGCCACTGCAAAACGCTTTGAGAAGTGTGCCATGAAGGCCTCGACTCGATCGGAAGAGGGTGGCTGGTGTCTTCCGACAACCACGTCGTCGCTCGCAGTCGTTCTGAACTCGCCGGGAACGATCTCGACCTTCGAACCATCTGGCCGTTCCATGAACCTGAACTCTTCGGGCATCTCGCGATAGAACATACGATGCACCCAAGCGATGAACTCAACCGATGTCGGGCTCGGCAAAATTCCTTTGGAATACATCTCATCGATTTTGCGTTGGACGATGACGTGCGCCTTGGCCTCGAGCGCTAATGCTCGCCGTTCCGGCTCGACCTCCGCACCCGCGAGTGCCTTTTCGATGTCCTTGGGACGGGTGTTGTGACCCTCGATCAGATTCGAGTAGTAGCAATTCATCATCCGAACCAGGTCGGCGAGTTCTGCAGCCGATTCTGGATGGAGGCCGCGCCCCAAATCGTCTGCCTCCCTCTGCAGTTCTACCGTGAGGTCCGCTAAGACGGACGGGATGGTGTCCTGGAAAAAGCAGGGCTCGATACGAGCAGGCGTTTCAAACATTTTTTGCCGATCTTGAAAGATACCAATTGCCTTTTATATAAGGCACTTACGTCAGCAAATAGGCAATAGGTTGCCGATTATTGTTGCCGATCTTCGTTGCTGCATCGCAGTTGTATGCCGCGAGGGTGGGGCGAGGCTAAATCGAATGCCCTGCAAATCGTTCCTCAGTTGTCCAATTCCGATCACGACGGCAGCTAGGTCGCGTCCGTTCCGGCCGGACCGCCGGGATCTCAGATGAGGTGAAAGCGTCGATGGGAGGCGTGAACCAGCGCCAGGCCGTGCTCGGAATCCTCCGCGACGCGGCAAGCCCGGTTTCGACGGCCGAATGCGCTGCGAAGTTCTCGCAGGCAGTTGGACTGGGCAATGAAGCGGAGATCGTCAACCAGGTGTCGCGTAAGCTGCCCTCTTGACCCAGCTCACGAAAGCCGGGCGCGTGAGGCACGTCGGCAAGACCACAAACAGGCACTTCCTCTGGGAGATGGCCTCCTAGCCCCGCGGCGTTGCCTGGCCAAGTTTGCTTGAAGGCTCTCCCTCCCTGATGACTACCAACGGAATCGCAACGCACGTCCGGCAGGCCGGATGGTCTATCGCAGACCAGTGTGTCGGTGTCGCCGGATATCTTCTATAATCCAGATTATAATAATCGTGATTATAAAAGCGAACGTACGGCCATGGACCACTTTATCGGGAGGGGAAAGGAGCTATGGCTGCTGAACGCGAACTGGACAAGCGTTCGGCATCGCTCGTCGTCGCCTATGGCCGCCGCCGGATCGGCAAGTCAAGGCTCCTGCGCCAAGCTGCCGTCGGCCGCAACGAAATCTATTTCCAGGCGACGCGGGTCTCCTCAGTCCTGAACATGGAACAGTTCAAGCTTGAGGTGGCCCGGGTTCTTGGCCCGTCACCCGTCCTGGCGTCGCTCGACAACTGGGAGAGTATTTTCCACTTCGTAGCCGAAGCAGCCAAGGCCAAACCGGGCACTGTGGTCACGATCGACGAAGTCCTGTACCTCGTCGATCAGGACAGCGCTTTACTATCGGTGCTCCAACGGTTCTGGGACTCCGGGGCGGCACGGGCGGGAAACCTCAAGATCATCCTGTGCGGTTCTGCCGTCGCTCAGATGGAGGACCTGCTGGCGGAAACGAACCCGCTTACGGGCGCGTGACGCTGCGCCTGGAGGTGCGGCAGTTGCCCCCGCGCGACCTTCCGGGGTTCTTTCCGGAGTACAGCGCCGAGCAGCTCACAGAGACCTACGCCATTTTCGGCGGCGTGCCGTACTACCTGACCCTCTCCGACCAGCATGCAAGCCTGCGCGAAAACGTCATCAATCTGCTCCTGACAGAGACCGGGACCCTGATCGACGAACCTAACACCCTTCTGCTGCGCAAGCGAGTCTTGCACAAATTAGGCATCATGAATTTGGCCCGAAAACCAGGCACTTAACGTGCAATTGGTGGTCTTTGCTGCCTAATGCCGGACAGTTCCTGATGTAATTAAGGTGACAGCTTCGCAAGGCTTATTGCAAAGCGCGCAGTGACCTAACTGCATTTGCGCGGCTCGGTAATTGTGCGTTGCACAAAATTTGACGCGCGGTTAGCGTTCTTCCGCTGCGGGAATCGGGCTTGGGTAATACGGGACGAAGCAGTGAGAACCAATGCTTCGTCGAAAGTGCATTCATACCTGAGGATCCTGATGACCGTTACGAATACCGACAAAGCCGGCGCTACTAGTCTCGAGGCGATCGCGCGAAACGGCAGTATGCTACGTCGCATGGCCGTACGCATTCCGACATATCTGTCGGATCTTCGCGAGAATCCAGCGTGGCTGCCGATGTTCGTGCTCGCCCGCACTATGCCGGCACGGAGAATGCACTGGCGTGGTGCAAAGCCTGTTCGAGCGTCGCAGAACGGCCGGGAAACAATGTTTGTCGGCGTCAATCGCCAGGACGTTGTCGATGCGCTGCAGTCGGATGGGCTTTTTTCCGGACTCGTTTTGCCGAAATTTATCCATGAGGACATCGCAGCTTTCGTCCGGTGCACACCTTGCTTTGGCAATTTCGATCGCCGTCTCGAATTCATGCCGGCGGATCATGCGGAGGCTGAGGCTCGATTCGGCCGTCCGTTACTCAGCGGCCACTATTTCGAGCGCATTCTCGGCTGCAAGGCGGCACTCGCCGTTCAAAACGATCCGCTGCTCATGAATATCGCTGCACACTATCTCGGTGGCCAGGCGAAACTGATCACCACGCGTGTTTGGTGGAGCTTCCCCACCGGCCAGGCCTCAGACGCCGACAGGAACCTGGCATCGCTCGGCAAATACCACTTCGACCTCGACGACTGGCGAATGTTGAAGTTCTTCTTCTACCTGCTGCCGGTCGACGAGGGCACCGGTCCGCATGTCTATGTCCGCGGCAGCCACAGGCGCCGCGCGCTCAAGCACCAGCTGACGCTTCTCGTCGGCCACCCCGCGGAAGAGATCCTGGACGTCTATGGCGAGCAAAGCCCCGTGACCCTTATCGGAGAGGCGGGGCTTGGCTTCGTCGAGGATCCGTTCGGCTTCCACATGGGCACCGTGCCGGCGCACACGCCGCGGCTGATGATGGAAGTCGGGTTCGGCGTTTCGCCACCCTCGCGGCGACGCTTCCACGGCGAGCCGGTTATTCGCTGATTTCCAAGAAGTCCCGAAACACCTTATCCCAGACGAAGACCAGTGCCTCGTAGGCCGATAAGCAATGGCACCATCCCGGAACAATCGGCGTCCACGGACGGCGTTTTCCGCCACATGGTGCCATTGCAACTATTTTCATCTGTCTACGCAGTCCACCCTCGCGGACGACGCACCTAGGAGGAACGGCGTCACGGAGCTCAATCATCTGTTAGAAGCTCCGGTTTTCCTCCGCTTTCTGGGGAGCTGACAAAACCCTTATTCACAGATCTTGCTCGAGTTTGCGCTTTGCACCTGCCTCAAGCTGCAACAATTCGGTCTGGCCTCCCTCGTCGGCGATCCCGACTCAGATCGGGCTGCCAGAGACCGAGATCGGAGGCGCGCAACCAGGCGGTCTCGTAGCGCCCAATAGGTCTGCCTCCGCAAGAATTCCCACAGGTAGGGATAGCGACCTCACGATGCGGTCCCGATAGCCCTTGTTGTACCTCAGACCCGACTCGATGTTTTGGATTTCCTCGGCGGATAGTCCGCTCGTCACCGCCAGGTCCTCGATCGAATATCCAAGGTGTTCACGAAAAGCGCGAATGATGTGGGTCCCCTCTGACATAGCCATCAAAACCGGCTCGGGAATGCGCGAATCCTTCATAGACACCTCCAAGAAGACCAAGGGCGCCCTGATAAATCGGTAGACTTGTCCCCGACCTGGCGCTCCAGCAATTCAAAAAACGGACGTCGAATAGGCCCGGTCGGCCTCGTCCATGAATGGGCCGCCTGAAATTGGCGGGCAGATCGGGATATGGCGGTTCACTCGATTCTGATCAAGTCCAAGAACCTGCCTGCCCCTCAGCTGGCCTGGTCGGCTGTACCCGCATCACGCCCTATGGCCAGCGGCTCATCATGGCTGACGGCCCTCTTGAACCGTGTCCAGTGCTATCGCGGCACCGTTTTATTCTATTGCGGATCACCGGCAAAAAAAGCGCTGTTAACCAGATTTTTCTAAGCCGCCAATACAAACTCGCCGGCTCAACGGGTGAGGTGATGGATGTTTGATTCGAACATAAGCGCCTTTCCGCTGCACCGGCGGCGGAAGTTGGTCGAAGGTATCGCCCGGATCCTGGAATCCAAGAACGGGGAAGACGCGAATGCCTTCTGGCGCAACACCGCCAAGCAAATTCTCGTTCAACTGTCCGCATCAGGAATTTCACCCAGGCTGGCCGAACAGGAAGTTGGAACGCTTCTTCATGCAGTCTTAAGCAATATAGCCACCCGGAGTGCTTCGACGCTTGCATGATAGCATCGGCTCGCGACAAAGGACTACTGAAGGCGCGCTCGGCAAGGCGATACTGGCTGGAGCTCACATTGGCCGGGCCAGAGCGGCCCGACCCACCAGCCACAATCGGCCGACACGGCCGACATCGCACCGCTGTTACAACAGCACAGCGGGCACCCGGACGCTGCCGGGTTGACTATGGGTCTCGGAACCGCAAAAAGGGGGCGCTCTTCGTGAGTGGCGTGCGCCGGCAGTCTCGCCCCAAGCCCCCGCCCAGGCTGCCGGCGCGCTTCTAGGAATGCCCAACGCCTTGTCCGACCATGCGTCGATCAGGTCCTCGAGCAGGCAGCGGGTGTAGGCATCGCATGCGCCTCCGCCTGGCGAGAGGCCTTGCACTTCCTCCAGCGAGGAAAGCCGATTGCCATCGGTGCGCCAGTTTTGGTGTTTGGCCAACTGCCATCTGCGATCTCGTGTCGACCCGCCGAGTGAGCTGTGGAAGCTCCTCCTGATTGCAAAAGGGTAGGGCGGCTAAGAGGTGATCGTGATCGATCCTCACGCCTCCGATTCGGCGCGGTAGGCTCCATTCGCGTGAGGGGAAGACGCGGTGCATGTGCGCTTTGCGAAATCGCCGGAGCCGTTTTCGAGCATGACACTCATGCCGGCGATGTCGGCACCGATGCAGGATATCAAAAACGACAAGCTGCATTCTAGGCAAATGCTAGCCCGCTTGATGCACGGCGATGAGCTTTCGGCGGCCTGAAGCGGCGATCTGGTTTCCTTTGCGCTGCGTTTTCCCAAACCTCATCAGGCGCCGGCGGTGATCCGTCGTGGATGAAGGCGAGGGTTTGCGGGTTGAGGTCAGCGGGTTTGTTCCGGGACGTCTGCGCCCCATCGTTTATGTCGCGAGTTGCGGGATGCGACTGAGGACAAAGCGCAAAATACGCTGATCCGGGCAGGATGTCGTCAGGTGTGGGCGAATTTGGGTTTTCAACTCTACCACGCGCCTCTCACTGTGACCTCGATCACGCGCGATCAGGGATCGCTAGATAGGTCGCCGGATGCAGCGAACGGCGCCAGCATTCGGCGCTCGGATCACACCTGCGGCCCTCTGCCGCCACGCTGACAGCAACACACGGCTGCGCAATTCTACCGGCCCCGGCGATCGCCTGTTGCCCAATCCGCTACCAGGCGCGCAATTCTCAACCGAGGACTCTGGCGTCAGCCCGGTGCCCAGTTGGTCACAGCATTTTGTCCGCGTCCGATAGACGACAATCTGTGTTCAGGTCCAGACATCCTAAGGGTTAGGATCAAGCCGGCCAGGGGCGACTCCTCCGATTTGTGGTCGCTGCTCACAATCTTTTTGGTGGCATGCCAATTGCATATTCATAGCCATGATACGTGTTCCGACATGGCTCGTCGCGCAGTCTTTAGCCCAGGAGTTCACATGACATTCGTCCGAACGCAATACAGGCTGCGCATCCCGTGGGACGCCCTAGCTCCGTTGGACCTCGCTGCGATCGGCAGACAGGATCGCTATCCCGCAGATCGCTTTCAGGCTGTCAGCTAGGGCTGCCATAAGGGTTCTCGTAAAACAAACATTCAGGAGAACTTATGACTCGACCCATGAATATCTGCTTCGCCGGCTCTCCCAATGGCACATAACACCAGATCCTCTTCAAATCCGTGATGATCCAAAAGGAAAACGAAAAATGCATACCTCAGAAAAAGACGCTGTGGCGCGCTCGAGGCTCCTGAAATTGCGCTCTCACTGGCCACGAACGATACTTGCTGCCACGGCATTGGCCATTGTAATGACCGCTCCAGCTCCAGCCGTCACCCAAGACGCTGACAAGCACTACTCCGACCAAAGCTTATTGGTTGGTGAAGACTGGATAAGTTGTATACTTGGGGCATTGTGCATTGGCGATCCAGAGGTCCTCGAAGACCTGCCGTCACCTAGCCCGCTTGATGCACGGCGATGAGTTGCGGGATGCGACTGAGGACGATGCGCAGGATGCGCTGGTCCGGGCAGGATGTCGGCAGGTGCAGGCGAATTTGGGTCTTCATCTCGACCACGCGCGCGCGGCGATCTTGATGAGGCGCAATCGCAACGTGTCGAATTGGGCGACGGCAAAGCTGGAGCGTTTCGGCATAGCGGCGCGCAGGCCCCACATCATCCAGTAGGCGCCGGCATGCAGGAACAGCCGGAACTGGTTGGCCGTCGCTCTGGTGCAGGAGGTGCGGTCGGCGGCAAGATGAGTCTTCCACGACTTGATGTGGTTCTCGGCCGCGCCGCGCCGGCAGTAGAGGTCCGCGTAGAGCGCCTTGACCTTGCCACCGGCAAGGTTGGTGACGATGAAGCGGATGTCGGCACCTTGGGCGCCGACCTCGACGCGGGCGATGATGTGCTCGACGCGGCTTCAACTGGCGGCCCCATCCAGGAACTCCTTGAAGCGGCGGACCTTGTTCGTCTTCGCCGACGCTTCAAAGCGCGCCAGCGTGCTGGCTTCCAGATCCGCGACATGCTTGCGCAAGGTTGTGGTGGGCGCCACGCCGAGGATGAAGTCAACATCGTTGGCGCGGCACCAGTCGATGACCGACGGACTGCAATAGTGGCTGTCGGCCCGGATCAGGATCCGGGTGTTTGGCCAATTGCTGCGGATCGCCCGCACCAGGCGGCGCACGTGAGGGCGGATTTCTGCCCCGCTCGGCCGCTTGGCCGGTCGCAGCACCGCACCGACGAACCGGCCGTCGCCATCGAACACCACGATCGGCTGGAAGCCGTACTCGTCGTGATGGGCGTTGAACAGACGAAGCTACTGGCCGCCGTGCACGGCGTCAAAGGTGTCGTCGATGTCGAGCACGATCCGCTTCGGTACCTGCCGGAAGGAAGTGCAATAGAGATCGACCATTGCCCGCCCCATCGCGACCAGTTCCCGCACGCCGGGCAGGTTCTCCAGCCGGCACATTGTCGATTGCGACGCCAGATCCCGACCCGAAGGGGGCGCGTCCTGAGCCATCTTGAAGACCGGATCGGAGCGCAGCCGGTTAGCGTCATTGCCGTCCTCATAGCCGGCGGCGATCATCTTCATGCGAAAGCCGATCATGTCGGCCAGGCTGTGGACGACTTGGTCCGGGCAGCGCGGATCGTCGATGCAGCGCGCCAGACGGTCGGCCACACGCAGCCGCTTTTCCACTTCGGCCAGAGCCAGAACGCCGCTGTTGGACGACAGCATGCCGCCGTCGAAACGGGCGACGACGGACTTGCCGCCGACAGATGACAAACCGCTCAGCGGCAGCGTAGGATCGTGCATGGCGGGTGTGGTCTCTGGAAATGATTAGGATTGGCGCAAGCAACCAAATCCTACGGCGTTTCAACGGCTTGCACCACATCCGCCAACCCTCATGAATCAGGCTAGCTGACCGGCATATGTCCGGCCTCCCGCAAGGCGCCTAGGAAGAGAGCGGCATGGTCGTCGACATTAATCTTGGCCTGCATCGACAGGGGCATGCCGGTCCAATTCTCCAGTGGCGCGGTCAAACCCGAGAAAATTCCACCGACAATGCAATGGCGGATAACAACGCCTTGTATGTCCAAAGTCAGCACGCCGATCCGGTCACTTGGATATCGGATGGCCGCGATCCGCTGGACCGCCGCGTCACCGTCCACCCGCACGTCGAAAAGCAGTATACCACGGCTCCTGGCGGCTATCGCCGCGGCTTTTTCAGTGAAGCACAAGGAGAGCGAGCGCACGCTTTCGACCGCCATCTGGAAAACCAGCGTATCCAGTTCATCCGCAGCCATGGCGGGTAATTGCGCGCAACACAGGGTGATTGCAACGACGCACACGGCTTGTTCACAGATGTCGGCCCAAGACCGATCGTTTGGTTTGGGTTGCCGGTCGGCCACTGACTGACGGCGTGCTCCGATTCGAGCCAATCCTGAAGCTGAAGGCGCGGGCTGTTAATGACGTTGGGCTTCCGCTCGATGCGCATTAACAAACCCGGTTCCTTCAGTCCTCGAAGCTCGGCCACTTGGCGCTTGATCGAAGCGTCGAGAACCTTGTTTCTGAAGGTCCGGGCCTCTTTCAGAGTCTGTTATGCCTGGATCTTGGACATGCAGTGAAGTGGGCCGTCTATCAGGTTCGTGTTTCTTGCAGGCTCAGCCCGCTTCAGCACAGCGGCACGTCAGCGCATCAAACTCGTCCTCAGTTCACAAACGAGGCTCCCTGGGGTACTGGGAGAGCAGAGAAATCTCCGGTCGCAGCCTACCCGGTCAAAACAGGAACCCCCAACGATGAAGACTCTCGTCGTCTGCTCCGGCGGATTGGACTCCATCTCCCTTGCTCACAAGGTGGCAGCGGAGCACGAACTCGCCGGCCTCCTATCCTTCGATTACGGCCAAAGGCACAGCAAGGAATTGGACTTCGCCGGCCTTTGCGCGGAGCGTCTGAACGTCCCGCACCGCATCATCGACATCCGCGAAATCGGCCGCGGCCTTTCCGGCTCCGCGCTGACCGACAATGTGGAGGTACCCGATGGGCACTACGCCGAAGACATGATGAAGGTCACGGTGGTGCCCAACCGGAACGCCATCATGTTGGCCATCGCCTTCGGCTTCGCTGCCGCGCGCAAGTCCGAAGCGGTGGCGACGGCCGTGCATGGTGGCGATCACTTCATCTATCCGGACTGCCGGCCAGCCTTCATCGACGCCTTCCAGATGATGCAAGACCGCGCGCTCGAAGGCTACGCGAATATTCGCCTCTATACGCCTTATGTGAATCTCACGAAGGCGGACATAGTTGAGGATGGAGCCCGACACGGCACGCCATTTGCGCAGACCTGGTCCTGCTACAAGGGCGGCAAGCGTCACTGTGGACGGTGCGGGACCTGCGTCGAACGGCGCGAGGCGTTTCATCTCTGTGGGCACCCAGATCCCACCGACTACGAGGACGCCGACTTCTGGCTCGACGCGTTGCGCAGGAGGAGCGTCTAATGTTCCGCATCACCAAGGAATTCCACTTTTCGGCCTCCCATCAACTCACGTCCTTGCCGCCTGACCACCAGTGCGCGCGCCTGCACGGGCATAACTACATCGTCGAAGTGGAGCTATCGGGCAAGGAACTGAACGAGCACGGCTTTGTCCGCGACTATCACGATTTGGCACCGCTCAAACGTTATATCGACGATAAATTCGACCACCGACATCTCAATGACGTGCTGGGACATGAAAAGGTTACCGCGGAATGTCTGGCCAGACACTTTTATGAATGGTGCAAGGCACGCTTGCCCGAAACCACGGCCGTGCGGGTTAGCGAAACGCCGAAAACATGGGCCGAATGCCGGCCATGACCGATACGCATCCCGCAATCCGCGTGAGTGAGATTTTCGGGCCGACGATCCAGGGCGAGGGCGTGCTCATCGGTCTGCCGACGGTCTTCGTCAGAACCGGCGGGTGTGATTATCGCTGTTCCTGGTGCGACAGTCTGCATGCGGTGGACAGGCAATTCCGGCATGAATGGGAGATAATGTCCTCCGACGCGGTGTGGCAAAACGTGGTCGCGCTTTCCGGCGGCCGCCCGTTGATGGTTTCGCTATCAGGCGGCAATCCGGCTATCCAGCCTTTCGGTGCTCTCATCAAGCGAGGCCATGATGAGGGCTACCGATTTGCGCTGGAAACCCAAGGTTCCGTGGTCAGGGAATGGTTCGCCGAACTTGACGTGCTGGTCCTCAGCCCAAAGCCGCCGTCAAGCGAGATGAGGACCGATTGGGCCACTATCGAGGCATGCTTCCAGGCGGCGCAGGACAAGCCGCAAGTCGTGCTGAAGCTCGTTGTTTTCGACGAAAATGACTATGCGTTTGCCAAAGAGGCCGCCGCAAGATTTCCGCGACTTCCAGTCTATCTGCAACCCGGCAATCACACGCCGCCACACCCCGGAAATGAAGACGCGCCTGTCGACGTTGATGGAATAATGAAACGCATGGAGTGGCTGGTTGATAGCGTAACACGCGACAGGTGGTTCGAAGCCCGCGTGTTACCACAGCTGCACGTTATGCTCTGGGGTAACAAACGAGGCGTCTAGGCAGCACTCGCCGGGGCGACAGCCTTCGGCATCCCATAGGGGTCTTCCTCAATTTGTGTGGTTCATTCGCCGTTAGAGATGGTGCCGCTATGGGCGGGCATGCGAACGAAAACGAAATGGTCGCCCGGCCCAGGGGTCAAAATTCTCGGTGTCGCGCTCACTGATGATGACAGTTGGGTTGTTTCCGCTGCTGGACCAGCGTTCGGCCTCTGCCCCGATTGCGGACGGCGGACCCGAAATCGGCATGGCTGGTTCAACCGCAGCCTTCAGGATCCCCCGGTGCAAGGCAAAACCGTGACGGTGAAGCTTCGGCTGAGTCGCTGGCGGTGTACGCATCAGAAATGTCGACGACAAACGTTCGCCGACCGGCTGCCGACGATCGCTTACCCTTACGCGCGCCGAACAAGGAGGGTCGCGGAGATTGTCGGTCTGCTCGGCCATAGCGCCGGCGGGCGTGCTGCAGAACGTCTGATGAACCGTCTGGGCATGCCAGTCAGCGACGCGATCCTGCGGCACCTCAAGCGTCATGCGGTACGCAACAGGCCGGTCTCTTCCCGGATTGTCGGTATTGACGACTGGAGCTGGCGGTCGATGCCGTCAGAAACGCAATCGAGTTCCCCTTGGAGCAACGGCCAGACTGAAGGGCAGATCAACCGCCTCAAGACCCTCAAGCGCGCCATGTACGGCCGAGCCGGTGCCGAACTCCTCAGGGCAAGGATGCTGCCGATCCATGTCCTCGATCACCACACAAATTGAGGAAGACCCCGATTAGCTGCCAAGCGACAACGTGAGCACGCGGCTACGGGAAGAGGGGTCGACCTCTCGGATACCGCTTGATCGGGCAGTCAAGCGAGCTACCGCTCAGGAAGCCAGTGGATTCAATGTTAGAGGACATTCGGCCTTCACGAGTGATTTTTCGGCCCTGGACGACTGCTGAAGCTGTCTTCGGGCGGAGCCTCGCCAGCTCTCTCAAGGAGAGGATCGACTGCGGGGAACAGCTCACGGTCGCGCAGCATTGTCGAGAGCCGCGTCGGAGAAAGCAATGGCTCGTATTCTCGCAATCCAGCTCTTGCCCACTCACACATGCGCGTCAGTTCGGTTTCACTGTCCTGCCCTGCATTGACAGCATAGGTATCGATCCAGTTCCTTAGGTCGGCAGCACGCTTTCTTTCCTCAATGAACTGTTCCAGCATGGCCAGGCGTTCGCTCTCACGTCGACGTCGCTCGATAGCTTTTTCCTGCAACTGAGCGGGCTGGGGAGTTCGGCTGGGATTGGAAGCGTGCACTTGTGACCTGTCATTGAGATGCCTACGCGGGGCAAATGGAGAATGGCCAAGTCTATCCCTCATTCAGCTTGAAACCGCCCGATTCCTGCGCTGAGACTTCGCTTAAGGGGTCGGAACAAGAACTGTTTGCGTGTTCCGGTGATGCGGACGGCTATTCCGATTTGAAACCGAGCGGAGCGCTTTGAGCGGTGGCGAGACGAAGAGATTGCGCAGAGAAGATCGAAGCGAAGCGCCATGCGAGCCTAAGCGGGGGCGCGCCGACGCGGATTCGGTTGCGCGGCTTTGGTCGGAGAGCGATTGGGCGTAGTTTTTTCGCCAGTCACGGAGAAGTCATCGCTTCCGCTCTGTCGTAGCCATTGAGCTTGTAGACAAGGGTCGAGATCAACCAGCTGAGGACAAATATTCCGGCAACAATGTAGCCGAAGATGGTCAGGTCGCCATTGACGTTGCCAACGACATTCCACACCCTCCCTTGTAAGCTCAGCCTGTCGGCAATCAGTCCAAGCGTCTCGATACCGCCGATGAAGATGGCGATCACCACGGATGCGGCCGTAATCGTCATGTTGTACCAGAGTTTGCGTATCGGATTGACAAATGCCCAGCCGTAAGCGCGGGTCATCAGCACGCTGTCGATCGTGTCCAAGAGCGACATGCCGGCGGTGAACAGAGCCGGAAAGACCAATATCGTCCAGAACGACGTACCGGCTGCTGCCTGCGCCGCCGAAATGCCAAGCAGGCCGATTTCGGTTGCGGTGTCGAAGCCGAGCCCGAACAGAAAGCCGACCGGGTACATATGCCAGGAGCGTGTGACGACACGAAACATTGGCCGGAAAATGCGGGCGAAGAAGCCGCGTCCGGCCAGCAGCGCCTCCAGATCCTCCTCGACCATGGGTTCACCGCGTTGAGCCTTCGAAAAGGCCTGCCAGATGCCTTTTAGGATGAAGAGGTTCGCGATGCCAATGGCGAGCAGGAACAGGGCCGAGATGCAGGTTCCAATCATGCCGCCTAGATCGTGAAACCTTTCCAGCCGGCCCTGAAGTGCTGCGGCCGTGCCGGCGATCGCCAAGGATGCCAGTACGACGATCGTGGAATGGCCTAGCGAAAAGAACAGACCAGCCGAGAAGGGGGCCGTCTTCTCGCAAGCTCATGCAGGACCACATTGTCGATCGCAGCGATGTGGTCGGCGTCGAAAGCATGCCTCAGCCCAAACGTATAACCGAGCAAGGCCGTGCCGAGCAGGGCAGGGTGATGGGAAAAGGCAAACCAGGCCCATGCCCACGCGGCAATGTTGGCCGCGATCAGAAAAACGCAAGTGAGCACCGCCTTGGAGCGCAGATGGTCGGGCCGGTCGTCGAACAGGCTGGCGATCATGATTTAGTCCCCACTCGCGTAGCGCGCAGCCTCGGCCAAGGATGACCACTCACCTGCGTCATCTTTTTTTGGCTTTTTGCCTAGCTTTTGTGTGCAGCGGACCTTTGCGGCGCAATCGAAGAGGAATGGCCAAGGGATCGCCGATGGCTGCGTAGCCAGCCGTACCACTGGTCGACGCCTTCGCCGTTGCGCACCGACAGAGCTATCGCCTCGATTGCTGGGTTGACTGCACGTGCATTGGCCAGTGCGACATCCATATCAAAATCGACATAGGGCAAAAGATCGGTCTTGCTGACGATCATGAGGTTGGCGGCCTGGAACATGTTCGGATATTTGAGTGGCTTGTCCTGTCCCTCGGTTACCGACAGAACGATGACCTTTGCATGCTCGCCCAGATCGAACAGCGCGGGGCAGACGAGATTGCCGACATTTTCGATGAGCACCATCGCACCGCTGGGTGGTCTCAGCTCCTCGAGAGCCTGCGCGACCATGTCAGCCTCGAGGTGGCATCCCGTTCCAGTGTTGACCTGAACCGCCGCTGCCCCCGCGGCGCGAATGCGTTCGCCGTCGTTAGCGGTGGCCTGATCGCCTTCGATAACGAAGATCGGGATTTCGTCCTTGAGGTCCTGAATTGTCCGTTCCAGCAACGTCGTCTTGCCGGCACCAGGCGAGCTGACGATGTTCAATGCCAGGATTTCCCGCCCCTCGAACCAGCCTCGGTTGCGCATGGCGAGCTTGTCGTTCTTGGCAAGCAAGTGGGCCTCAAGCTCGACGACCGTCGTCCGGCGCCCATCCGCATGATGGTGCTGATGGTCATCATGATCGTGATCATGATGATGCTGGCAATCACCCTCATGGTGATGGGAATGGTCATGGCTGTGCGGATGATCATGTCCGTGGGGGTGGCCATGATCGTGGTCGTGGTGATGATATCCGTGCTCATGGTCGTGCGCATGCCCCTCGCCATGGCCGTGGGAATGCAAATGGCCATGATCATGCTGATGATCATCGTGATGGTGTTCAGGGTGCTCGCGATCTCCCAACGGCCGGACAAGGCCCGTCTGTAAATTCAGCATCCTGGCGTCGGAGTTTGATCCGCATCCGCAGGTCGCGCACATCAGGCAGCCTCCTCCAGTTCCATTTCCCTGATCTTCAGTTCCTCGCCGGCCAGGCGCTCGAGCAATCGCGAGCCGCAGCCACATGCCTGGTACAGCGTCGAGGTTTCGAATTCGGCGCCGCAGCCGCGACAGCGGCAGCGGCCGGTGATCTCTCTGATCTCGAGCAAGGCGCCTTCAAGCGCCGTCCCCTTCGAGACGACATCGAAGCAGAAGGACAGTGCATCCGGCATAACCCCGGCAAGACGCCCGACATCGAGCGTAACGCGTCTGACACGGCGGCCCTTCGCCGCCTCCTCGACAATCGAAACGATGTTTCGGGTGATGCCGAGTTCGTGCATGGTTCCTCAACAAATCCGCGGCAATTGTTCGCCAACCAGCATGTCGACGATGCGCTTGCCGCCGAAAGTCGTCTTCATCGTCACGCGACCGGCTTCCCCGGCATAAGCATGCCCGATGAGCATGGCGCACGCGCCGTGCGGGTGCTCGCGCATCGCTGCCAGCGCCGCGTCGATCTCGGCTGGTGGAACCGCGATGACGATCTTACCTTCATTGGCGAGATAAAGTGGGTCGAGACCAAGGATCTCGCAAAAGCCGCGGACCTCTTCACGTAGCGGCGTCGCGGCTTCCTCGATTTCGATCGCCACGCCCGATGCCTCGGCCATTTCGTTGAGCACAGTGGCGATCCCGCCGCGTGTCGCATCTCGGATGGTGCGCGTTCCGGGAGCCGCTTCCAAAATCGTATCGATCAGCCCGTGCAGCGGCGCGCAATCGCTCTCGATCTCCGTTTCCAGAGCAAGATCGCCGCGCGCCGCCAGGATCGCTGCGCCGTGGTCGCCGAGAAGCCCGTTGACCAATATGCCGTCGCCCGGCCTGATGGCGCCGATTGCAAGATCGATGCTTGCCGGAATCACACCCACGCCCGTCGTGGTGATGAACAGTTTGTCGCAGGCGCCGCGCTGCACGACTTTCGTGTCCCCGGTAACGATCGCGACGCCCGCCCGCCGCGCTGCGGCCGCCATCGACTGGGCGATGCGACGCAGCTCGTCGATCTTCATGCCTTCCTCGATGACGACGGCGCAGGACAGGTAAAGCGGCTTGGCGCCGCCGACGGCAAGGTCGTTGACAGTGCCGAAGACCGCCAGCTTGCCGATGTCGCCGCCGGGAAAGAACAGCGGATCAACGACGAACGAGTCAGTCGTGAAGGCAAGCCTGTCGCCCTGGGCAGCCAGCGCGGCAAGGTCGATGCGCGCCTGGTCTTCAAGCGCTTGCGGTTCGGCAGAGGCAAAGGCGGTGACGAAGACGTCGTCAATCAAGTCCTTCATCGCCTTGCCGCCACCGCCATGAGCAAGCGTCACTGCGGGCACGTGGATACGGCCGAGCTTGCGGGGAGGGGGAGACATGACATTCATGGCGCAGCCGGCACCGTTTCGGGCCGTTCCTGCCGCTTCACACCGCCATATTGGTAATAGGCCGCGCAGGCACCCTCCGGCGAAACCATCAGCGCACCAAGGGGCGTTTCGGGCGTGCAGAGCGTGCAGAATACCTTGCACTGCCAGGGTTTGAGCACACCTTTCAGAACCTCGCCGCACTGGCATGATTTCGGGTCGGCGATCTTGATGTTGGGAATGGCGAACTTGCGCTCGGCGTCAAAGCGCGCATATTCATCGCGCACCCTGACCCCGGAATGGTCGATGGAGCCCAGCCCGCGCCATTCGAAGAACTCCCGCAGCTCATAAACCTTTGCCACGGCCGCCAGCGCAGGATCGTTTCCTGCTTCGGGCACGATGCGCGTGTACTGGTTCTCGATCTCGGCGCGGCCCTCCTTGATCTGCTTTAAGATCATCCAGATCGACTGCAGCACGTCGAGCGGTTCGAAGCCGGCGACAACCATGGGACGCCGGTAGAAATTGGCGATGAACTCGTAAGGGGCTGTGCCAATCACCATCGAAACATGCCCGGGCCCGAGGAAGCCATCGAGATGGAGATCAGGGCTGTCCAAGATCGCTTTGATCGTCGGCACGATGGTTATGTGGTTGCAGAAAACCGAGAAGTTCTCGATGCCATCGGCTTCCGCCTGCAGCACGGTAAGCGCAGTGGAGGGCATGGTGGTCTCGAAGCCGAGGCCGAAGAACACCACCTCGCGGTCGGGGTTCTTGCGCGCCAGCGCCAGCGCGTCCATCGGCGAGTACACCATGCGCACGTCGGCGCCGTCGGCCTTGGCCTGCATCAGGCTCTTGCGCGAACCAGGCACGCGCATGGCATCCCCGAAGGTCGTGAAGATGACACCTGGCTGTTCGGCGATGGCAACGCAGTCATCGACCCGTCCCATCGGCAGCACGCAAACCGGGCAGCCCGGCCCGTGGACGAGTTCAATTCCCGGCGGCAGCATGCCCTCCGATCCGTATCGAAAGATCGAGTGCGTATGCCCGCCGCAGACTTCCATGATGTTGAGCGGTCTCTGCTTCGTCACCTCAATCTGGTCGCACAACTTCTCGATCTCACGCACAAGCGTTGCGGCCTTGTCGCGATCGCGGAATTCGTCGGCAAATTTCATTGGACTTTTTCCTTCCTGGCCGAAGAGCCACGATCGTCGGCGAGCAGCGTGTGCACGAGGTCCCACATGATGTGGTACGCCGCGACGTGGCACTCCTGGATGCGGTGGATCGAGGTCGACGGCACGATCAGACAATGGTCGACGGCGCCGGAAGACTTCATCTTGCCGCCGTCGCCGCCCGCGAGTCCGATCGTGGCAACGCCCATCTCCTTGGCCTTCACGAAGGCGGCAATGAGGTTTTGGGAATTGCCGCTGGTCGAGATGCCGATCAGGGCATCGCCCTTGCGCGCATGCGCGACGAGCTGGCGCACGAAGACATGGTCGAAGCCGAGATCGTTACCGACGGCCGAGATCATGGCAAGGTCGGCGACAAGATTGGTCGCGGCCAGCGCCGGCCGGCCCGCCGTGACCGGATGAACGAACTCCACCGCGACATGGCTTGCATCACAACTTGAGCCGCCATTGCCCATCGAAAAGAGCTGGCCACCGCTGGAGTAGACGTCGGCCAGCGTGCGCGCGGCGGCCACAAGAATCTCTGCCTGACCGCCGAAGAATGCCTCATTCGTTTCGCGCGAATCGCGTGCCTTTTCGGCCACCGAATGCAGCAGGGCCGTCTGCAGCTTGGCGGGATCCTGTGTCTTGCCATGAAGAAACGGATAGAGCCCGCTTAATGTGCCTTCATTCGACATAGCTGATCTCCCTAGTGAAGGGCGGATTGACGCATTGCCTCAATTTCTGCCTGCGCCTCGCCAAGTTCTGTGAGGATCTTCAACGTCTCAGCCGCCTCGTTCTCATCGATACGGCTCATCGCAAAGCCGACATGGACAAGCACCCAGTCGCCGACGCAGCTCTCCACGGGGTGCTCGGCGTCGACGATGCAGGCGATGTTGATCTGGCGCCGGACGCCGCTCACGTCGACGATTGCAAGCTTACGCCCGGCATCGTCGATCCTTATGATCCGTCCCGGAATACCGAGGCACATGGGCTTCCTCCTTCTGGCCGGATTTTCCCGGCGACCATAGAATGCGCGGCAGCGATTGCCGCCTGGCCGAGCGCGACGCCACCATCGCCGGCGGGCACCTCGGCGTGGGTGAGGACTTTGAAATCCATCTCCTCAAGCCGGCGCAGGGTCTCCTCAAGCAGGATGCGGTTATGGAAGCACCCCCCTGAAAGGACGACGATGTCAAAGCGCGGACCCTGCTCGTCGTCGCGGCGCGAAAGTTTCAGCGTCATCGCCGCGAGTGTTTTGGCCAATCCCTTGTGAAAGCGTGCCGCCATCACGCCCGCGGGTGTCTGCAAGATCAGATCCCCAAGCAGCGCGTTCCACATCGCGAGCGGCTCGATATAGGGCAGGCCGCTGTCCTTCAGATTGGGGATAGTGAGAGGATAGGCGAGTTCGTCGCACTCTACGGCCATGGCTTTTGGACAAACGATCGCCTCCAGCCGCATCGCGGCCTCGCCTTCATAGGCCTGGCGCTCAAAACAGATGCCAAGCGCGGCCGCGACGGCGTCGAAGAGCCGGCCGCATGAAGATGCCGGGGCGGAATTGACGCCACCCTTGATCATGGCATCGAGCGTGGCGCGCGGCTTGCCGGCAAGCAATTGGAAGACTTCAAGCTCGCTGAAATTCATCGCAAGCTGGGCCCAGCTCATCTCGGCCATGAGGTGGGCGTAAAGATTGCGCCAGGGTTCGCGCGAGGCCTGCGCGCCGCCAGGCATCGCCACGGGTTTGAACGTGCCGAGCCTGTCGAAATCGCGATAGTCGGCAAGCATGAACTCACCGCCCCAGATTTCGCCGGCAGCTCCCAAACCGAGGCCGTCGAGCGCGATGCCGAGCACCGCGGGTGCATCCAACGGCCGGTCGTTTTCGGCCAGGCAAGCGGCGATGTGCGCATGGTGATGCTGCACCTCGAAAAGCGGAAGGGCTTGTGAATGCGCGCGCTGTCGGGCTAGCTTGCTCGAGACATATTCGGGGTGCCTGTCGCAGGCCAGCGCATCTGGCCGATGATCGAACAGATCGGGGAAGAGTGAGAGGTTCTTGCTGTAGTCGTCGAAGGTGGCCGCGTCCTCCAGATCGCCCTGGTGCTGCGAGAGCACCGCGCGGCCGTCCTTGACTATGCAGAATGTTGCCTTCATCTGCGGGCCGAAGGCAAGGATCTGCGGTGCGGACTCGAAACCGCGCGGCAGGCGAATCGAGGCCGGCGCATAACCACGCGCGCGGCGAAGCATCCGCACCTTACCAGCGGCCAGACGCACAACGCTATCGTCAACGCGGTTGGCGATCTCGCGGTCGTGGATCAGCGCGAAAGACAAGATTGCGCCCAGTTTTGACGCCGCTTCGGCATCATCGGTCACCTGCGGTTCTTCGGAAAGATTGCCGCTGGTCATCACCACTGGACGCGTCATGCGGCGGAACAACAGCACGTGCAGAGGCGTCGACGGCAGCATGAAGCCGTAGGTCGCCATGCCCGGCGCGATACTTTCGGGCAGACGCAGCGGCGCCGAAGCAGCAAGCAGCACGATCGGGGCGGCGGCGGAGCGCAGCGCCTGTTCTTCCCCAGGCGAGACGGCGCAGTATTTGCGGATCACGTCCATGTCGCGCGCCATCAGAGCGAAGGGCTTGCGCTCGCGCCGCTTCAATTGCCTTAGCCGGTCCACGGCATCGGCGCGCGTAGCGTCGCAGGCCAGCTGGTACCCACCGAGCGCCTTGATGGCGACGATCTCGCCTTTCTGCATAAGGCTCATCGCGGCATCGACGTCGTCGAGCATGGAGTGCTGCTCGTAACTCACCGCGCGTCCGTCGAAGCGGATCAGCCTCGCCTTCGGTCCGCAGGCGTGACATGCGATCGGTTCGGCGTGAAAGCGCCGGTCAGCCGGGTCGGCATATTCAGCGGCGCAATCGGCGCAAAATGGAAACGGCGCCATCGTGGTTGAGGCACGGTCGTAGGGCACGCCTTTGACAATCGTCAGGCGAGGGCCGCAATGGGTGCAGTTGGTAAAGGGATATCGGTAGCGCCGCGCGAAGGGGTCGAGCACCTCGGCCGCGCAAGCGGCGCAAATGCCCGCGTCCGGCGAGATTTCCGTGCAAGCTTCGCCGGTCGTGCTTGCGATGATCCTGAAGCCTTCGTCCAGCCAGCCGACGAAAGGCGCCACCTCGATCGCCTCGATGGCCGCCAGCGGTGGCGGCTCGCACCGCAACCGCTCGACAAGACGAGCAATATCGTCGCGCGGCCCGCGCACCCGGATCAAAACCCCTTCACCGTCGTTCAGCACTTCACCGTCGAGTAGAGCCTCTTGCGCGAAACGCCACACCGCCGGACGAAAGCCGACCCCCTGCACGCGTCCGCGTACGCGGATCTGCACGCTTTCGTGCCGGTCCGCGGCCTGCCGGGCGGGGAGGGCCGTCATGGCGCCGCCTCCCAAAGCAACACCCGGTTGTTCCCGGTGTCGGCTACTGCGACCAGGTTCTCATGCACCGCGATCGCGAATGGCCAGCAGAGGCTATCGCGGGTGGCCGCCTTCCAGCGATTGTCGCCCTTGAGGCCGAATCCGTTCTGCCCTGCCAGCATGGTTGCCGGAGCGTCCATATCGAGGCCAGCGAGCGGGAAACCCACAATGCGCGAATTTGCGGTATCGGCGCAAATCAATGTGCCTTCGCGAACGGCGATGCCATAGGGCATCTGCAAAGCCCGCTCGCTCGGGTCGTACGCGGCGCGATTATGATCGATAGCCTCAAAGTTCTTCTGGCCGAGAATGAAGCTCGCCGGCGCGCCGTCTGCATTGGGCATGCCGTTCCAGGCCATGATGCGGCTGTTTCCAGCATCGGTCACAAAAATCCTGCCGCCGCTTACCGCGACCGTATGCGGCCAGCGCATGCCGGAAGCACTTGCGCCGGATCCGGCGTTGTCGTCGCGTGCGAACATGTCCGGCTGACCGAACACCAAATCCGCCGGCTGGCCGTTTGCCTCGGGCAAGGCGTTCCAGACCAGAACGCGCCGGTTGCCGGTATCGGCCACGAAAAGGCGTCCGTCCGCAATCGTCACGCCATAGCACCAGTTGAGCGTATCGGGGCCCGCCAGGGCGCCGCCGCGATTGGCGAGTCCGCAGCCGAAGTCTTTCTGCCCGAGCACCAGCTCCGCCGGCTGGTTGGAGTGCTCGGGCAGCGACGTCCAGATCAGGATGCGATGGTTCCACGCGTCCGCCACGGCCAGGACGTGACCGTCACTGGCAATGCCGGTCGGCATGTTCAAAGTCGCGGGTCCGGGCTTGTCTCCAGCGTTGCGGCCTTCCGCGAAGAAGTCCGGCTGGCCGATGACAAAGTCTGCCGGCGTGTTGTCGGCTTGCGGGAGCTGGCGCCAACCGAGCAGCCGATGATGACCGGTGTCGGCCACAAGGAAAGCGCCGCCCGGCGCAAAGCAGACGCCGCGCGGCCCGAACAATGTCGAGGGACCCGGCGCGACCGGCACCGGCAGGCCGTTCGCAGCGACATGGTGGCCGAGCACGATGCTTGCGCCGGCGGGATCGAGCAGCGGCGCGGCCGGTAAGGGGACCGGGCAAGCCGGCCGGAAAGCGGATGCGAGCGAGACGCGCGTCATCTGGCGAGCCTCACCTCGACGCGGTTGCCGATCACCTTGACCATATGCGGCTGGAGCTGCACCTCGGGAGCAGTGAGGCATTCGCCGGTGGCAAGATCATAGCGGAAGCCATGCCACGGGCAGGTCACGATGCCGTCCTCGACCGCGCCGCCGTCAATTTCCAGGCCGAGATGAGCGCAGGCATTCTGGAAGCAGGAGACGACCGCCCCCTGCCGAGACAAAATCACGTTTTCGCCGCCGACCACCTGGCGGAGCATGCCGCCCTGCGGAATCTCGTCGAGCCGACAGACCAGATGCCAGCCGTCCACCGCACCGAGCGCGAAGGGACTGACAAAACGCACGCTGTCGTTGGCGCCGGCGCCTGATCCCTTGACCTGGAGGATGTCGGTGATTTCCGGGCAGGCGGCCTCCACCGCCTTTTTGACGCCGGCATGGAACGTCAAGGCCGAGGCAGGATACCCGTCACAGGCCCCGGTGAAGCGCACCTCGATGGATGGCGGACGCACCGACACGAGCTCGACGTCGCCTCCGTGGGAAGCAAGCGTCGAGCGCACACCGTCGAGCGCTGCCTCGACACGTTCGCTCAAGCTCGGCTTGAGGATGTTGTGGTGTCGCAGCACGGCATAAACGATCTCGTCAGCGGCCGCCGTCTTCATCGCCTGGAGCGCTGCCGGATCAGCTTTCAGAGCACGGATCAGTCGCCGGAATGCCTCGCCCTGAAGGTCTTCTATGGCGCGCCGGTAGGCTTCCGCGGCAGCGCGCTGCGTCTCGTCCCAGGAAGCAAACAGCGCCTCCAGCCGCTCGATGTCCCCGGTGTATCCGGCGAGCGTATCGCGTTGGGTCGGAACGAGATCGACGGCGTTCATCTGCCCATATTTCCTACCGGTACCGAAGGTCCTTGAAGAGATACGGCTGCACCGCGCCGCCTACGAGGCCGGCCACCGCCGCGGCGGCTATGACCGGGACCCCGAGCTTGGCCAGGATCACGAGCAGAGCGGCCGTCGTCAGGGCACCTATCGCGGCTTGTCTGTAGACCTTGGCAGGCTCCGCAAAGAGCTTGCCCTTGAGGAACAGGATGATCGAGCTTTTCGCCATTTCCCACATGCTTGCACCTCAGCCGATCAGCGCCAAAAGGATCAGGCCCACGACAATGCCAGCAACGCCGCCGACCGGGCCGTAGAAGCTTCCCATCATCGCGGCCAGCTGGTTGCCGATCGCCTTGCCGCCGGTTGCCATGCCGCCGATGGCGCCGCCTATGCCCGATGTCACGATGCCAATCAGCAGCGCCAGCGCTGCTACGCCTGCAGTCAGTTCCACTAATGTCACCTCGCGCTCCTTGTTGTGGCTCAATTGAGATGGGGTTGGACGGACCCGGACAATCCGTCGGATTTCGCGGCCGGCGCCGAAAGCAGCTCCCGGTCGATCTGTTCGCAAGCCTCCGCCACGATGCGCGCCTTGTCGGCCTCGCCGGAACGCATGAATATCTCGCGGCATTCGCGGTAATATTCGCGCGCGGCCGTCAGGTTTGCGCGATTGCCGTTGCCCGGATCAGCCGGATCGTCGGGAAGGTTCCACAGACAGTTCGCCTTGTTGGCGATGGTGTTGGCGTATTCCAGCGGCATGGCCGCGCGGGTGCGCACCTTGAGAGCCTCGTCATAGGCTTCGAGCGCGCGCAGATTGTTTTCCGCGACATGGCTGGACGAGGCATATTGCAGTGCGTTGCCGAGGTTATTCTGAAGCATCGCGTATTCGGTGGGATGGTCGATCAGATTGACGATCTTCAGCCCTTCCTCGAACGCCTGCACGGCGAGCGCCTCACGCATTTTCGCGCGACTGTCGGTGAAGGGCATGGACAGGAAGGCAGTCGCCAGATTGTTTTGCAGGATGGCGAATTCCTTCGGGAATCTCACACGGTCAAAGGTGCGCAACGCCCGCTGGTAGGCCGAGATGGCATCGGTGATGCGCGCCCTGTTCAGGCCGGCGAGATTGTGGATGGCCAGGCCAAGATTCATCTCCGCTTCGGCGAGCTCTTCCGGTCGGTCAAGATCGGCAAAGTGGCGGGTCGCTTTTTCCAGCTCGGTTCGGGCTCTCTCGAGAGCATCGCCACCGCCGTTCGGCAGAGCCAGAAGCGCGGTCGCCCGGCGAGCGGCAATTCGGGTGCTCAGCAGATATTCGTCGCTCGGACAAATAGCGCCGGCTCGTTCGTAGAGATCAATCGCGGCTTCGATCTGGTCGGGCGATTCTGGAAGCTGCTGGAGCCCCATGGCGATCTCCATGAGCATCTCGGCGCGATCCTGGGGCGAGGCGGAAGGGTCGTCGGCAGCCGCCAATGCGGCGCGCACTTCCTCGTCCACACGAGATTGCCTCACCTTTATCCTCCCATGCTGCTTGGTTGCAGCTTCTGTTGCGGCTGTTGCGGCCGATGCTACCAGCTTTTTGAGGGTTGTCTACTTAAATTACGATGTGCAAACTTAGTTTGCAAATGCGCCCCGCCCGATGAAGCCGGCCTGAGAGCTGTCCCACACCACTTGAAGCTCGCGCTCGTCATCATCCGCGATCCCGTTCGCCCGGAAGAAGTCGGGAGCGTGCGCCACCCGGTCGCCCGCCAGGTTCTTACGCTTGAGCAGATACCCTCCAGCCTGCGCCAGCAGCGCCGGCAGGATGAGCAGGTCGGCCTCACGTCGCATCAGCACAATGCCGCTGATCCCAGAGAAATGCCGCTCATAGGCCTCGCCCGACAGATGCAAGCCGCCGCGGGTCACGCGCACGGTTAAAGTTGCATCGTTCATTGCTGTCCGGCCGCAAGGCGGTCCGCCACGATTTCCCCAATGCGCTGGGCCACCACCAAGGTCGCCTTGGCTACAGGCACACTGAGACCGAGCCCCAAATCCAGCTGCCCGGCCTCGATCAGGAATACGGTGACGTCGTCCGGGAAGGCTGCGCCGAAGATGTGCCGGCCGGCATGGAGGGCTGCATCCCAGCGGAAATCGTGCAGATTGAGTCCTGGATAATAGGGTCGCGCCAGTTCGTGTCCCGGCGCCTCGTAGATCGCGCCCGCTTCGACGCCGCTGCGGGCTGCATCAATCAGGATCAAGGACCTGCAGCCGCGGGCGGCGAACATGACCGCCATGCCATCTGTCCCAGCATCCAGCAGCTTGACGTCCGGTCCTTCCAGCCCTGCTGCCCGCAGCACACGGATCACCTCTGGCCCGGCACCGTCGTCTTGCCTGTTGAGATTGCCGCAGCCGACGACCGCGATCATGCTGCCCTGCCCGTCATATCCGCCAAAGCCGGCACGACCACTCCGGCTCGACCGGCAGGTCGAGTTCGGGAAGCTCACAGAACCTGCGATGCACCAGATAATACATGCAGCTCTCACACGCCTGCTCTATTTCCTGGTGCTCGACCGTCTGCAAGGTGAAGCCCGCAATCACGAGCTTTGCCGAAAGATCGTTTCCGGCCGTCCGCACCCGGCCAATGACGACGAGCACATCGTCATGGCTGTCGGCTCGTGGAAATGCTTCCGTCTCCGGCGATCTCGTCAGAAGCGTCTCAATGATTTCACGCAGCTGGCGATCGTCAATGGTCGTCATAGCAGCCTCCAAGGCGCGCCTGCGCAAGGGCGCGTCAGATGCGCCAGAGCCGGCACCACCAGTCCGCGTCCCCGGAACTGCCAACTCCGGCAAGTCGCACCATTCTCGGTGGACGAGATAGTACATGCACTCCATGCAGCGTTGCCTGTCAGGCCCATAAGGATGATCGACAAAGCCGCTGATGACCATCTTGGCCTCGACATCGTTCGCGTCGAGCTTGCGCAACTCGTCAAGAATCGCTGCGAACTCCTTTTCGGTCTCTGGAAAGGGTTCGGTCTGCGTCTCGAGGCCCGACTTCATGAGCTGCGCCATCTTGCGCAGCAGGGCATGCTGTTGCTCATTGTTCATCGGCGCCGTCCCGACATTTGGAGAGCGGGCCGATCGCCAGCTGGTGCAGACGATCGGGCAGCGTCGTAGAACCGGCAGATATCTATGCCGTGCGGAAACGGGCAAGCTCCTCGCCAGTATTGGCGTCGTGAGCGTGCACGGTGCACACAAGGCAAGAATCATACGAGCGACAGACATGTCCGACCTCCACAGGGTCGTTCATATCCGCAATTGGCGTTCCAATCAGCGCCTGTTCGATCGGGCCGAGTTCGCCGCCATCGGAGCGCGGCCCCACGTTCCATGTCGTGGGCGCAATGATCTGATAATTCTTGATCTTGCCGCCCTGCACCTCGATCCAATGGCAAAGCGCCCCGCGAATGGCTTCTGTCGCACCCCACCCTTTGCCGTCCTTTTCGGTCGGTTTGACGTACCAGGGATCATTCAACCGGAACTCCCTCAGTGCGTGTTCGGCTTGCCGATATAGCTTGACCCCTTCATGCATGCGCGCGAAGTGGCGCAACATCACGCTCGCGCCCCCAAGTTTCCTATACATGTCCAGCACCAGCGGATCATAGTGCTGCCAGCTTTCGCCATGCGTGCCGCCGGCGATCAACTGACGAGCCAACGGACCTGCCTCGAGCCGTCCGTTCTTGTCGTGGCGAACGGCAACCGACCACGAATACTTGTTGTCATAATCGACCGGGTTCTTGCCGACTGGCTTGGTCACGCGCTCGAACGGATGCATGCCGCCCGGCTCGTCATACCAGGCATGCCTGAGATCTTCGCGCGTATAGACCTGGTCCATCAGCTTGTGCGTGTCGCTCGCGCCGTCATAGACGCCGCTCTTCATAAGGACCGCGGAGTTGCGGCCCTCGATCGTGGGACGGTTGTACCTGTCCTCATGGGGCAGATAGCCCCAAGAGACGTACTCACCGTGTCCTTGGCCGTATTTGTCGACGCCGACATCGAGGCTCATGCGCCAGAACATGCCAAGATCCGAATTGGCATGTTCTGGCCGCTCATCCAGCCAGGCCATGAAGTCATCGTAGGACTGGATCTGCTCATAGCGCTCGAAGGAGCAGCCGAGCCAGACCGGCTCCATCCAGTTGCGGCGGAAATGCTCCAGGACCGACCAGGCCCGGGTCACATCGGTCAGCGTCGGCGCGCACATGACGCCGCCTGGCACCATATAGCTCGAATGCGGCCACTGCCCGCCGAGCAGGGCGTAGATTTCGACCGGGCGACCGGCGATGGTCACACCGAGCTCGTAGGTGGTCCCCGTGAACGGCGACCACCGCTTGACGGCTTCCTCATAGTATTTCGAGTGGGAGTAGTTCTTGTGCGTGTAGTCGATCATAAAAAGCCCGTAGTGATGCCTGGGCAGGCTCTGCAGGCTTTCCACGATCTGTCCCAGGTTGCGAGCAAGGATTGCATTGCGCGGCACCTCGGCCTTCCAGGCAGTGTCGAGCGCCCAGGCCGCGCAGGTGAGGTGGGAGGCACCGCAGATGCCGCAGGCGCGCGGGGTAACAACGAGCCCCGCCTGCGGATCCTTGTCGCGCAGGATCACCTCAAAGCCGCGGAAGAGCTCGGCTTGCGTCCAGGCGTTGACCACGACGCCATTTTGGATGTCGACTCGCACGTCGAGATCGCCCTCGACGCGGCCGACGGGCGATATATCAAGCGTTTGAACTGCAGCGGACATGATGTCTTTGACCTTGGTCGATCGGGTTCGGGAAGGCGCGCGTTAGACGACGAAGATGTCTTCTTCGGCCCAGCGCGGCGAAGCGGCTTTGGCGGCGGCGGTCAACTTGATGTAGCCGGTCTTGTCGACGCCGGAGGGCATGTCCTTGGGCACGCCCATAACCGTCTGCGTCTTGAAGACGGTGCCCGGTGCGAAATCGAAGAACGGGAATTCCGGCTCGGTGCAGCCCATGCAAGGCATGCCGGCGCGGGTCTTGGAGGATTGCCGGTTCCACAGCACGCGATTGCACGGCGAATGGGTCATCGGGCCACGGCAGCCCAGGTTATAAAAGAGGCAGCCCTTGCGCTGGCCGAACTCGGTGGCCGACACCTTGTAGGCGAAATGCATGTTGCGGGTGCAGCCGGTCTGGGTGAAGGAGGTGAAGAAAGTTTTCGGCCGCTGGAACTCGTCCAGGCTTAGATCGCCCGCGCGCCCGGTCGCGACCGCAACGACAATTTGCGTGATCCAGTCTGGATGAGCGGGGCAGCCTGGGATATTGATCACCGGCAGACCGGCCTTCGACTTGTAATCCTTGCCAAGGAAACCGCCTTGGCTGCGCTTCAGGAATTGAAGGCCCTGGCTTTCGGAAGGGTTCGGCGCCGTTGCCGGTATGCCGCCCCAGGTCGCACAGTCGCCCACAGCGACGACGAAATTGGCCACTTTGCAAAGGTCGCTTACCCAGTCGCGCATCGCGCGCCCGGCGAAACGGTTCCATTCACCAGTGCCGTTGGGAGCGTTCACGATCGTACCTTCGAAGACGAAGATGTCGAGGGGCATCTGACCGGAGGTCAGCGCGTTGAGAAGCTTCTTGAGATTATCTCCGAGCTCCAGTCCCAGCGACGGATGCCAGAGCACGTTGATGCCGAAATCGGTGACGAGATCACAGGCACTTGGCTCCTCTGCATTGAGGAACGACATCGTATTGCCCGAGCAGGCTCCGCCCTGGAGCCATAGAAGATTGGCCATGAATTTCCTCCTCCGCTACGCCGCTGACCGCTAGGTGCAGCGCGTCTACGAAAGAGGAATCGCAAGCAACATGCCAGGTCAGAATGCGCTGAGAAAATCCTTGTAACTCAGTGCGTTAAGGAATCACACCGCGTGTTGCGGTGCAACATTCTGGTTCACCGATGTGTTCGTTTGTGGCCGTTTGTCGGCCGCTCAGCCGTCACGGTTGCCGCATTCTGGGCAGGTGACCTCCAGAAGATAGCCGTACCAGATACCTCTGCAGCGGCTGCACCAATGGCCTGTGGTCTGATGTTCGGGGCGCCGATCACTTTGGCCATTGCGCCCAGTCCCAGATACCGCGTCGGTTCGGCATGCCCGGACGGCAACACGCGCGACTGCGGAAATCGCAGGACGGTCGTGCCCTGATCTTGCGCTTCATCGGTGCTCATGGATGCCTCTCAACCGTTTTCATTGAGACTGTAGCGCTTGATCTTGTTGGCAAGCCCCACGCGCGACAAACCGAGCTCGGTCGCAGTGCGGCTTTGGTTCCAGTGGTTTCGTATAAGCGCGCGCCCAACGATCTGCTTTTCGAGACTCTCGACCTGGTCCTTAAGCGTAGTACCTTCGGGAACGAAGCCCCTTAAGCCGTCGCCCTGCTTGCGGGCAGAGGCGGTCGCGAGCAGCGATGGCGCCATGTTGCGGGTGGTGATGTATTCACCATCCTTGGTTAGCGCGACCATGCGGCGGATTTCGTTTTCCAGTTCGCGCACGTTGCCGGGAAAGCTGCACAGGGCCAGCTTCTCGAGTGTGTTGGCGGTGATACCAAGAACCTTGCGGCCCATTCCATCGGCATGCTTGGCGGCAAAAAACTCCGCCAGCGGCCCGATATCTTCTGGACGATCGCGCAGCGGCGGCACCTCGAACTCGAAGCCCTTCAGCCGGAAGTAAAGGTCCTGGCGGAACTTGCCCTGCGCGACGAGGTCCTGCAGCCGCTTATTTGATGCGGCGATAATGCGAACGTTGCAGTGGATGACCTTGTCTGCACCCAGCGGCTTGACCTCGCCTTCTTGGAGAAAGCGCAGCAGGCTGACCTGAAAGGATGGCGACACATCGGAGATCTCATCTAGGAAGACCGTTCCTGCATCGGCCGCCCGAAACAGGCCGAGGCGGTCCGAAATCGCCCCGGTGAACGCGCCGCGCTTGTGGCCGAACAGTTCCGACTGGAGCAATTCGTCGGGCATGCCCCCGCAGTTCTGGACAAGGAGCGGGCTTGCCCGCCTAGGTGAGTTATAGTGGATGGCTCGCGCGAGCAGCTCCTTGCCAGTACCAGTCTCGCCCTGGATGAGGATGGGCAGTTCGGTCGCCGCCGCCTGCCGCGCAAGATCGCACATCTCCGCCATTTTTTCGCTTGCATAGACGAGTTTTTCGAACTGGTGGCTTTCCGGCCTCAACACGGGGTCACGGCGATCCCCGAACATCAGGGCCCCCGAAATCTTGAATTCCCGAGACAGAATACGGTGGCGGCGATGAAGTTCACGCGCTTCCAAGGCCCGCTCAACGGCCAGACCGAGCTGCGCCGGGTCGAGAGGTGTCAGAAGGAACTGATAAATCGCTGCCTTGGAAAGCGCTTGGTAAGACAGCGACGAGGGCGCCGGTGTCACGTAGACTCGCATGATGTCCGGGTGAGACACGCGCAGCCTAGTGAGGAAATCAAGACCCACAGTCTCATCCTGGCGATCCTCCGCGACCGCCAGATCGACATGGATGCTGCTCATTGTTGTCAGTGCCTCGGCCGGACTGCCAACCGGCAGCACCCGATAGGCGTACCGTTCCGACAGCACCTCAAGGCTTTCCGCCCAATCGCTGCCTGGACGAGCTACAATGACGACTGTACCGGAATGGTCCATGAAACCATGTTTCCAAAATGTCTACTTGATTAGCAGCTTGCCCCTTCCGGCGCAACGCCGAGCTGGCCCAGACAACAGTTCGACGGTTTCGGCCCAGACTGCGAAGCTCCGATAGCAGTGCTAGATAGCCGCGCTGCTTGATCTCGTCGAACAGGTCTCGCCCGCGGAGGATGCCGTCTTTCCAACGCACGGCAAGATACACCTCAAAACAGCGAGGGGACGTCGGCTTCGGGGTTGCTCTGCGTCGATCCGGCGGCTCATCGTAAGTGAGCCACTTTGCGATGCTGCGCCGACCATAGCCGGTCCGACGGGCAATCTCCGAAAACGATAGCCCCTGTTTCCGCAACGCATGGACCATATCGAAGACCGCTTGCCTCGATTGCCGATGCGCGTGCCGTCGATGCCTCGCTGCTGTCCAACGCTCTTCGTCGGTCGCCGTTTCGTAGCAATCCTCATCATCGACTGCATCAGGAAGCAGCGCGCGACCGAAGGGATGAGTTCGCATGGCCGATGTAGGCTTCGTCACATTGGCTACAACGCTCCTTGTCGTCCCGACCGCCCCATGTCGGAGTTCCGCTTGCTGACGAATGTCATTGCTAACGCGGTGGCGTCGCTCGCCGTCGCCCGCTCGCAGGGCGAGCCGGATGAAGTTCGACTGGCAAGGTCCTCCAGCGCTTTGCGGATTAAGTCGTCCCGCGGGTGAACGGCGGTCGACGCCGGCCAGCTCGCGTGAACGCCGCGCAGGAATTGGGGGCAGGGCGAAAAGCCGTCAAAGAGGCCAGCTGCTATCTGCAACCGATAGCCATGAACCCTCGCAATTTCCAGTGCTGCGGAAATGGCTAGCAATCGATCAAACGCGGTTGACGCGAGTTTTACGATCAAAATGCTCAAACTGCCGCTGAGTGCCTGGCCGTTCCACGTTCGAAATACTTGTCGAACTTGACCGCAATGCTCCTCACGAAGGGACGGTTTTCCGCCGGCACGACGAAACTGTCGCCTTGGAGTTCAAGCAGTCGAGCAGGATCCTTAAGGGCGATGGAGCTTGCCTGACGAAGGAGCTTTTGGCCGGCTTTCCCGAAGCTCTCCACCAGGTCGATCGCCGAGAAGGCGAAATCGCACATCAGTCGCTCGATGATCCAGCCCCTGACGCGATCGTCGTCGGAAAATGCTACGCCGCGGACGACTGCCAGTTCCCCGCCTTCCACCCTGTGCCGATATTCGCCAGTCGAAGGCATGTTCTGAACGTAGCCCTGGCGAAACCGGCCGATGGACGAAGGGCCAAGTCCAATCAACGTCTCGCAGCGATCCTCGGTGTAGCCCTGAAAATTGCGATGCAACGCCCCCGCGCGGGCCGCTACCGCCAACGCATCGCCTGGCTTTGCGAAATGGTCGAGCCCGATTGATTCGTACCCCTTGTCCTCGATCGCTCGCGCAGCAAGTCGCGATTGAGCGATTCGCTCCGTGGGACCGGGGAGCCATGCCTCGTCGATCATCGTCTGATGTTTCTTGAACCAAGGCACGTGAGCGTAGCCGAAAAGCGCCATCCTGTCCGGCTCCAGGGTGAGCGCCTGCGCCACGGTGGAACGTACGCTCTCGCTGGTTTGATGCGGCAGGCCGTAGAGCAGATCAAGGTTCACGGAATCCACTCCCCGGGAACGAACGCCGTCGACGACCGCCTTCGTCTGCAAAAAACTCTGCTCGCGGTTGATCGCCTTTTGCACTTTCGGATCGAAGTCCTGCACGCCGAGGCTTGCCCGCGTCATACCGATTTCGGCAAGCGCGTCGAGGCGGGCTTCGTCCATCTCGTTCGGATCGATCTCGACGCTGATGTTGGCATCGTCGAGAAAATCAAAATTGTCTCGTAGCGCCGTCCCCAACGCCACCATATGCTGCGGCTTCAGCATGGTCGGCGAACCGCCCCCGAAATGAACCGCGCGAATTCGGCCCTTACCGCTGACAAGGCCGCCAACCGTCGCGATCTCAGCATACAACGAGCGCAAATAAGCGGCCACAGGCTCATAGTGGCGCGTCTGTTTGGTATGGCACGCGCAGAACCAGCAGAGCCTGTCGCAATAGGGAATGTGCAGGTAGAGCGATATTTCGCCGCCGCCTTCGAGCGCCTCCAGCCAGCCGCGGTAAACGACAGCATCGATACCCGGATGGAAATGTGGCGCGCTCGGGTAACTGGTATAGCGCGGGACGTTCTCGCAAAGTCTGGCAGCTAGTTCCGGTCGCATGTAGTGGTCCACCTTGTTGCGTCGTCGGGACTGTGGACTCGCAGATGAGCCAGAGCCCTGATTTCGGTCAGGCTCCAGCACGACAAACTGCCGCAAGGATTTTTCTACCGTCGATTGTTATCGTGCCGGCGCTTGGGCCGGGAGGGCGATCAGATCGGGAGAGCGATCAATGACAGTACGGCACGACGTTCACAGTTCCGGCATCCCCGCCTATTGCCTGTCTTGCCAGGCACGGCGCCGCGGCCTCTGCAGCGCGCTCGATCCAGATCGTTTGGCTAAGCTCGCCAAGACTTCGTCGCGGCACAGCGTCGAACCGGGGGTCGAACTGATTGGCGATGCCGAGGCCCTCAACAGCTATTCGAACGTGCTATCGGGCGTGGTGAAGCTGACGAAGAGCCTTTCGGACGGCCGCCAGCAAATCGTCGGTCTCCAGTTCGCGCCGGATTTTCTGGGACAGCCGTTTAAGGCGAAAAGCGCGATCCATGCCGAAGCGGCAACGACAGTCTCGCTGTGCTCGTTTCCGAAAGCGGCAATCGAACAGATGATGAAGCAATCACCGGAGCTCGAGCATCGCCTGCTCAGGCAGACGCTGAACGAACTTGACGAAGCACGCGAATGGATGGTGACACTGGGCTGCAAGACCGCGCCTGAGAAGGTGGCGAGCTTTCTTCTCATGATCGCCCGCAACATCGGCTCCAGTGTTGGTCCGGCAGCCAGGTCGGCGTGCTTCGATCTGCCGCTGACGCGTGCCGACATCTCTGATTTCCTTGGAATTACGAACGAGACGGTGAGCCGTCAGTTGACCAGACTGAGAATGGACGGCGTAATCCGGATCGAGAACAACCGCCGTGTCACGGTAGACGACATGAGCCGGCTGGAACAGCGTTGCGGTGGGCGGCGGCCGGGGCGCAACCGCCCCATTTACGAGACCTGAGCGGTCGCTCCTGCCTCGCTTGCCTGGCCCGGGACAGGGCACGATCGCGTTCGAGCGCGATGCGTCGCCGCAAGCCTTCGAAAAAGTGGCATAGCATCTATCGGACCACCGGACTGATCGTCAGAGTGTTTCGGCCACCTGGTTGCCAGGCATTGATCCTCGACGTGCTCAACGCGCAATTGGCTGGTGGAGGCAGATTTGACCCGGGCCAAGGTCAATTGCGCCTCAAGGGGCCGCCATGTCGAAGCACAACGCCGTCCGACCGGCGCGAGGCCGGTCTTGCCAGATGAGACAGTCGACGAGGTATTGACCTTCGTCCCGGATTGCTTGAAGCAATCAGGCTGCCTTGCGGATCTCCCAGGCCTTTTCAAACGCATCCTTAATCGGCTTCGACACATCCTCGCTAGCTCTCAACATCCATGCCTGGAGTGCCTTTGCGTGCTCGGCCGAATTTTCGATCTGTTTGCGCAGGAATGCGGCCTGCAGTTCGAGGAACTCAGACGGCGACTTCACGGCAACCAGCGCTTCGAGGTGCGTGAAGCCGGTTTCGGCATTGGCCTGCAGTGCGGCAAGCGTCCTCGCGAGGAGCTCGTTGCCGGTGATCCTGGCCATTTCAAAGGTCGACTTGGCAGCCGTTTGAGTCGTTTCAGCGTCCGAGCTCAATTTGGAAGATATTTCCTTCGACTGCTCAACGCTCTGATCCGCGACAGCACGGACTTGCTCGGCAACCTTGGACGGCTCGACGGGAGAGATTTCGACGTTTTCGATCATTTCGGACTTACCGGTGATCTTGGACATTTTTTCATCCTTGTTCGGGGAACGGCCGCAAAAGCCGCCCCCTTCATGTACGAAATCGTCGCAACGGATTTGTGAAGCTGGCGTGGAATCGGGCGCGCCAACTACACCCTTGTGCTGCCCGAATGTTAGCGCGACGAAGATTGCCAGGCCTAAATTGCGGGGGGCGACACCCGGATGGGCTGGAACGGCGTTGATGTCGTGATTAAGACAGGCATGAAAGCAGTCATATCGTCGGGTTGAGATGATTACCGGCCGGCGAAGGCGTCGCAACTGGAACCCAGCGAAGAGGGCATGGATCGTTGTGGGAGGGGCAGAGCCGAACGCCAACATCTCGCCAGTCGAGGCATTGGGCCATCAGCCGCAGTATCGCAGATGATGTTCCCTTCTACGAGTCCCGGCCTGTGATGTCTTCTGCAGCGGTCCTCTGTTCGGGCACATCTCGTTCCGCTGCAAGATCTGCCTCAGCGTCAAATCCAACTTCCCCCAGATCGATGTCTTCTGGTTGTCGGTCTTGAGCTTTCGGGACATCTTCTTCTCGACGACGAACGGCTTTGTCTGCTGACGCATAGATCCTCCAGGCGACGAATCGCAAAATGAACGATATCGCCAGCGTTGCTGAGTGCAACTGGGATCGAACGACGAGCTGGTGCACTCGCTGCAAACGCTCATTTGCTGCAACGATCGCCCCGAGGACAGCAGACAAAGAAGCCTCCGCGGCCGCGAAAGGCTCGCGACGGCGGCTCGATTCCAGGACCGGCCCGCCATTTCTGGGAGGTGATCCGTGCAGATATCTGGTGTGGATCATGCAATCCACCTTGAGCGCGCTCCATAGCCATCAGCCACTTTCAGCCGGCCGAGGGCCGGATCTTGATAAGGTCCCTCTGGAGATTGGTCTCTTGTTAAGAGCGTAACGGTCTGCGCCGTCTTACTGCGTTGCTGGTCACTCTACCGTGCAGCGGCCCTGAAAAATGTGACACATGGACCACAATGATCAGGCGCTCGCCTTTTGCGGTTGGCTGAAGGTATTGTCAGGGCGCGGCAGACCGAAATGGTCCCTCAGCGTTGCCCCCTCATAGTCGTGCCGGAAAAGTCCGCGCCGGCGCAAGATCGGCACCACCTCCTCGGCGAACACGTCGAACCCGCCCTGCAGATAGGGCGGCATGACATTGAAGCCGTCCGCCGCACCATTGTCGAACCATTCCTGGATGTTGTCGGCAATCTGTTCGGGCGTCCCGGCCTGGACCCAATGCCCGCGCGCGCCGGCGAGGCGGTGCAGCAACTGGCGGATGGTTGGATTTTCGCGCTCGATGATGTCAAGCACGACATGGAACCGGCTGCTCGCACCGCGCTCGCCCTCGACACTGATGAGCTCGCGCGGAAATGGGCCGTCCAGATTGTAGCCGGAAAGGTCGGCATCTACGATGCGGCGTAGCTGGTGGAGGGAATATTCCGGCTGCGTCAGCTCATTAAACTCGTCATGCAGTGCCCGGGCTTCCGCCTCGGTCGAACCGATGAACGGGCTGATGCCCGGCAAGACCTTGACGTGGTCAGGGTTGCGGCCAACCGACTTCACTCGCGCCTTGATGTCGGCATAAAATTCCTGCGCGTTGCCGAGAGTCTGATGGGCTGTGAATATCGCCTCGGCATAGCGGCTTGCGAACGACCGTCCGTCTTCCGATGAACCCGCCTGGACGTAGACCGGACGCCCCTGCGGAGAGCGCGGAAGCGTGAGCGGACCCTTCACCCGATGATATTTGCCGATGTGGTTGACCGGGTGGATCTTGTCGGTGTCGGCAAAGATGCCGGACTCCCGGTCCGAGACGAGCGCGTCGTCCTCCCAACTGTCCCAGAGCTTGGTTACCACATCAACGAACTCGCCGGCGCGCTCATAACGGTCGGCGTGGGTTGGATGTCGGTCAAAGCCGAAATTCAACGCTGCGGACTCGTCACCCGTCGTGACGATGTTCCAACCGGCGCGCCCACCGCTCAGATGATCCACGGAAGCAAACAGCCTGGCCAGATTGTAGGGTTCGTTGTAGGTGGTCGAGGCGGTCGCGATGAACCCTATTCTTTCCGTTACGGCGGCGAGCGCCGAAATCCAGGTCAGCGGCTCCAGCCTGAAGCGGCTCGCGTAGCGGATGTTGTCGGCGAGCGCAGGCCCGTCGGCAAAGAACAGCGCGTCGAACTTGCTCGCCTCGGCCTTCTTCGCCAGTTCCTGATAATAGGCGATGTCCAGCACTCTATCTGGGGCGGAATCCTTGTAGCGCCAGCCGGCCTCATGATGGCCGCCTGGATAGATGAAAAGGTTGAGATTCAACTGTCGTGATTTGGCGGGCATATGTGGTCCTCCTGGGTGGTGAGGCTGAGCGAGAAGTCTTGGGGGCCCTCAGACCGGCAGCACAGGCTTTGCCTCGACGCCGAGATGACGCAGAAGTTCGGAGCGGATCTCGCCGAACCGGCGGTAGCCATGATCGCGTGGCCTGGGCATATCGATGACGATGTCGGCGGCGATGCCGCCCTTGTCGAGCACCAAGACCCGGTCCGCCAGCGTCACGGCTTCGTCCACGTCATGAGTGACCAGCAGCACGGCCGGCTGGTGACGGGCGCAGAGCTGGCGCAGCAGATCGTGCATGCGCAGGCGGGTCAGCGCGTCGAGTGCGCCGAACGGCTCGTCCGCAAGCAGCAGCTCGGGATCACGAACCAGCGAGCGCGCCAAGGCCACGCGCTGCTGCTCCCCACCAGACAGTTCAACCGGCCATGCCGTCTCGCGGCCGCTCAGGCCAACCTCTTCTAGAGCTATCCGTCCGCGTTCGGCGGCTTCCGGCAGGTCGAGGCCAAGAACCACGTTCTCCAGCACGCGTTTCCACGGCAACAGTCGGGCATCCTGAAACACCACCGATTTCTTATCGGGTGTCTCGAGCCGGCCGGACCCGGAGACCTTGTCATCGAGATCGGCGAGCGCGCGCAACAATGTACTCTTGCCTGACCCGCTACGGCCGAGAAGGGCAACGAACTCTCCCTTTTCGATGTCGAGGCTGAGGCAGTCCAGAATGGTCCGCGGCCCGAAACTCCTCACGAGGCTCTCGACCCGCACAAGCGGCGCGCCGCTCAATCCGCCAAGGTGCGACGCCATGACAGCGACCTTTCTTGGAAGAGCCGGACGATGCCGTCGCAGCCGAGACCGAGCAACGCGTAGACGACGAGGCCGACGATGACGATGTCGGTCTGGCCGTAGTTGCGCGCCAGATCGATCATATAGCCGATGCCGCTGGTGGCATTGACCTGCTCGACCACCACCAGAGATAGCCAGGCATAGGTCACCGCCAAACGCAGGCCGAGGAAGAAGCCGGGAAGGGCGCCCGGCAGGATGACCTCACGGATGAATTCGCCGTAGCCCATTCGTAAGGTCTGGGCCAGTTCGACATAACGGCTGTCGATACTGCGCAAGCTGCTGTGGGTCTGGATATAGATCGGGATCAGGACAGCCAGCGCGATGGTCGTTACTTTCATGCCTTCGCCGATGCCGAACCACAGCATCAGCAGCGGGATCAGCGCGAGCGTCGGTATCGCCCGCTTGATCTGAACGGGGCCGTCGATGATGGCCTCGCCAAGCCGCGACAAACCTGAAATGAGGGCGAGGGTGGTCCCGATCAGGACGCCGAACACCAGCCCCTGTGCCGCCCGCCAGGCAGACGTCATCAAATGAACCTGAAGCTTCCCTTCGGCGATGAGATCGATGGCCGTGCCAATAACCGACCAGGGCGCCGGCAGCGTTCTTGGGTCGATCAGGCCGGCGATACTGCCGATGGACCAGATCACGAGAAGAAGTGCGGGCCCGATCATCGCGCCGAACGGGATCGCTCGCCCAAGCGCAAGACGACGCCTCGTCGCGGTCTTGCGGGCCTGTACAGCGGGCGTAATCAGCTCCCTTTCATCCGATGCGTAGGGAATGGGAAGTGCAACCGCGGCGGTATTTGAGATTGCGTTCATCTGGGTCGTCTCCAGTCTCGAGGAGCGGGCGTCAGGATGCGTTCAACGCATTTGCGGCGATCGTCTCGAAGCGCCTGTCGAAAAGGTCCTCGGCCTTGATCCTAGGCCTGTTCAGTTCCCTGGCCAGGAGATCGATCGTCGCCTGCTGGCGCGCGATCACATCGTTCCAGTCCGAGGGAATGTCGAACTGACCGTCGGCGTCGACGAGATACTGGCCATCTTCTGCGTTGAGGCCTTGGGTGGCGACGTAGTAGCCCGCGATCCACTCCTTGGGATGTTCCTGCACCCATCGGGTCGCAAGAGCCCAGTAGCGCACATATTCGGCGAGAGCGGCAGCTTTGGCCGGGTCGTCAAGCACGGCCTGTGGAGCATAGAGATGGGCCGGATCGTCGCGCAGGCCGTGTGGGATGGTGGTGGCGCCGTCGGCGCCATACTGGTGGAGATAGTGCTTGACGAGGACACCCCAGATCGGGGCGACGTCGACTTGCTTGCTGGCAAGTGCCACCGGATAGGCATCACCCTTGCTGGGCAATTCGATGAGCGTGACATCCTCTCTTTTAAGGCCTGCAGCCTGCAGCACCCTCAGCACCAGCGCGCCTTGTGCCTGACCAGGGCTGAAGGCGATCCGTTTGCCGCGTAAATCCGCGAGCGTCTTGACCTTGACGCCCGGCGCAATGCCGAGTTGATAAATCGGGTGCGCAACCGGTTCCTTGCGGAACTTCGCGGCAATGATCTTGACCTTGAGGCCCGTCCAGGTCGCGTGGATAGGCGGGATGTCGGCGACGGATCCGAGGTCCAGCGCGTTGGCGCGAAAAGCTTCGATTGTCTGTGGCCCGCCGCTGATATTGGCCCATTCGACCTTGAACGGTAGTTGATTGATCAGCCCGGAAAGTTCCAGCGCCCTCTGCGTCTCGGGATCCCCGATGCGAAGCACAGCGCCTTCCGGAATTTTGGACGGCAGCTTACCCGCGCCCGGACTGCCCGCCTTGGCACCGAAAGGGGCGGAAGAAGCAACCAAGGTCACCGCAAAAGCGGCCACGAGGCCGCCAAATTTCCTTCTCGAAAATCTCTCCACAGCTAACATCCTCGTCTTGCTCCTTGGAAATGGCTGACGGGGTTCAGTATGTCTATCAATTATATAGACGATAAAGTATCGGATGCTGTTCTTAGCTGCCAGAGAGAAACGCTGTTCGTCTCCAATGCTCATTTGGGGGCACGCATCCCACAAAAAGGCGGATGGTCCGCCGCAAGACCGCCGCTGTTAAAGTGAAGATAGGAGAAAGGCGGTTCCGCCGGGGAACGAGGGGCGAGGTTGCCCATCGCTACACGATTTCGCGGCTACATCCGTGAAGGACGTTCTAGGCTTCTTCATACTTTGGCCGTTCGCCAACCGGCCCACATGCTTCCCATTCGGAACAGAAGCCCCGGTTTTTGTACGCATGGCCAGATAATATTCCTTGACCCGCCCGCGACAAATATGCTCGGCCCGGTCGTCGACGCAATCACTCCAGGCAGCAACATGAAATGACAACCTTCGATCTTCGCCGTCGGTTTGCCGCCGAAGCCTTGGGCACGGGCCTCCTGGTCGCAACGGTCGTCGGCTCCGGCATCATGGCCGAGACGCTGACGCATGATGTGGGGCTGGCGCTGCTCGGCAACACGCTGGCGACCGGCGCTATGCTGGTAGTCTTGATCACCATCCTCGGGCCAATCTCCGGCGCGCATTTCAATCCCGCCGTTTCGCTGGTGTTCTGCCTCAACCGGTCGCTGCCTCCCCGCGATCTTCCTGCCTATCTGGTCGCCCAGTTCGCCGGCGGCATCGCCGGCACGATCGCGGCGCATCTCATGTTCGCCCTGCCGGTGCTGGAGGTCGCGACGAAGCTGCGTTCCGGGCCAGCGCAGTGGTTTTCCGAAGTTGTCGCGACATTTGGGCTTGTCGCCGTCATTCTCGCCGGCATTCGCTTCGAACGGCGGACCGTGCCGTGGCTGGTCGGGCTCTATATCACGGCGGCCTATTGGTTCACGGCATCCACGTCCTTCGCCAATCCTGCTGTCGCCGTGGCGCGCTCGCTCACCAACACCTTCTCGGGCATCAGGCCGGTCGATTTGCCAGGCTTCATCGTCGCCGAACTGCTCGGCGCCGTGATTGCGCTTGCGCTGATGGGCTGGCTGCTCAAGCCCGAACCTGTTCAGCAATACCAGCCACTGAAAGCAGAGCCATGACGGTCACGATCTATCACAATCCCGATTGCGGCACCTCGCGCAACACGCTCGCCATGATGCGCGCCAGCGGCGAAGACCCGGCAGTGATCGAGTATCTGAAGACGCCGCCGAGCCGCGAGCGGCTGCTGGAACTGATCGCAGCTATGGGCATCACCCCGCGCGAGCTCTTGCGGGACAAGGGAACGCCTTATGCCGAGCTTGGCCTTGCCTATCCGAAATGGAGCGACGACGAGTTGATCGATTTCATGCTGACCCACCCCATCCTAATCAACCGGCCGATCGTCGAGACGCCCAAGGGCACGAGGCTCTGCCGGCCTTCGGAGGCGGTGCTACTGCTGCTCGACCATCCGGTGCGCGAATTCGTCAAAGAAGACGGTGAGAAGGTCGACTATACACAGCCCAATTAGCAGTCGCGATTGCTCTCGCCCAGATCGTCATCGTTTTCCCAGTCGCATAGGCCAGCCATGGGGCTCGTACCTGAAAACGGCTGTGGCAGCGTTCGTCTCTTTTAGCGACGTCCATTTGCCTTGACGCGCGTGCTGCCTGCCTTTGCAGTAGCGCTCCCTGTCTAGTTCCCTGCCGCGCGGGTCGACGTTCCGGCGATCTGCCCATTGCCGCGGTTTTTCTCAATCTTTTCCGCGATATCGGCCAGGCGCGCCGCCCGGTCAAACCCCGCCCGCACCACTCCCGCCGGGAAGGGGCGGGACCGTGTTAGGGCCTGACCGGCCGGCTCAATCGCCCGGCCCTGCTTCTCCGCGTCTTGAGAAAAACCCGACGCAAAAGGAGCAAGGTCATGTCGGACACCAACGAAACCCCGCGGCAGGACGTCTACAGCCGCATCACCAACCAGATCATCGAAGCCCTCGAGCAGGGCGTAAAACCCTGGACGCAGCCTTGGAGTGCCGCCCATGCCGCCGGCCACGTCTCCCGGCCGCTTCGCCACAACGGCCAGCCCTATGCCGGCATTAACGTCCTGACGCTCTGGGCGTCCGCGATGACCGGGCACTATGCCGCGCCAATCTGGATGACCTTCAAGCAGGCCATCGAGCTGGGCGGTCGTGTCCGCAAGGGCGAAAAGGGCTCTCCCGTCGTGTATGCCGACACCCTGCGGCGCACCGAGACCGACGAGGCCACCGGCGATGAGGCCGAGCGCTTCATCCCGTTCCTGAAGGCCTACACGGTCTTCAATGTCGAGCAGGTCGACGATCTGCCCCCTCACTTCTATGCCCGCGCCGAAAATGTCCGCAACCCGGATGAGCGAATTGCCCATGCCGAAGCCTTCTTCGCCGCGACGCGCGCGGATATCCGTCACGGCGGCGACTGCGCCTACTACAACCCGGCTCTCGACTTTATCCATATGCCCGCCTTCGAGGCCTTCCGGGATGCGCAGGCGTACTATGCAACAGTTGCCCACGAGTCGACACATTGGACCCGGCACGCCACGCGCCTTGACCGTGATTTCGGCGGCAAGCGGTTCGGAGACGACGGCTATTCCCTTGAGGAGCTTGTGGCAGAGTTGGGCGCCGCGTTCCTTTGCGCCGACCTGGGGCTGCGCCTCGAGGATCGCGACGACCACGCCGCCTATATCGGTCACTGGCTCAAGGTGCTGAAGGGGGACAAGCGAGCGATCTTCGCCGCCGCGGCACACGCGCAGCGCGCCGCAGACTACTGTCGCGTTTCAGCGCCTCCGAAGCAGCCGCCGCGTGAGCGGCGGCCTTCTGAACCGACGCGATTATGATATGCGACAGCTGGCCGTCGCTGCCACGCCGAGTGCCTCGTTACGCCTCGGCGTGGGTATCGGCGCGCAAGAGGACATCGTCAAAAATAACGCCGGCCTCGTCGCTTATGGCTGACAGGGCGACTTGATAGCGTGCATACTCGCCGGGCGCGAATTCCACTCCGAACCGGTCGACGACATCCTTTTGGGAAAGCCTGAAGCCGTAGGTGCGTAGTGACCGGCGCCCATTGGTGTCGCGCGCCGAGACCGCAACCACTTTCCAAAAGACAAGTGGATACTGCACGACGCCGGTCCCAAAATCCTCAGACGGATCGTTCGCGTCCAAGATCGGTCCCGCTATGATGCAGGCGCGCGTGTCACCGGATTGCAAGTCGCGTTGAATGTGATTTTCGAAGCCGCCCCACAAGCCTTGAACTCCTGGCCATTGCTTTCCCGGTTGGGAGCGGTTGAAGGCGGCGTGCTGCGGCGTGCAATTTGAGAAGTGAAACGTGTCGGAATTGGCAAACTCGATTTCCGTCGGCGTATCGCCCCAGGCATTGTCTTCCCTGCGCACGATATGGCCCCGGTCAATCTGTTTGGCTGGCGCGTAGATATCGGGATCACCCAACTGGTATCGCTGCGGGATTCGCGGGTCAAACACCCAGCGATCTTGACCGAAGAAGGCGCGGCCGCTGGAGGTCCTTTTCGATGCATCGTAATCGACGTTAACCGCTGACCACATCTGCATTCGCCGGGAAGCGTTCATTGCCAGGCTGAAGTGGTGGTAGTTGAGCACGACGGTCTGGCCATTTTCCTTATACATCTCCTGGTCCCGCTCCTGCGAAATGCGAGGCAGCGGCACGGTGATATCGTTTTCGAGGAAATCAGTGTTGTAGCCTTCTCGATCGTCGTAATTGGGGTCGAAGCGAAGTGCTTTCTCGAGTGCCTCGTCTCCCGCGATCTCGGCCGTCGCCTGAGGAATCTGTGATGCCGGCACGCCGCTACCAACGAAAATCGTCACTGGTCCGGAAAAATTCATGGTAACGCCGCCCATCACGTTTCCTTTCGTGTTTGCGAAAATTTTGGAGGGATCAGGTAGTAGCAGCGCTTCTGGCGCGCGAGGCGTCGCTAGCTTCGCGACCTCATCGGTAGGATCGGTCGTGTTGGCCAGCAATTCGTCCAAAAGATGCTTGGAGGCGGGCGTGGTCGGCACAAGCCCCCCGAAGGCCTTGACCAATGCGCTTATTCGCACACCCTCGTTAGCGATCCAGTCTATTCCGTCGTCTGGTTGCCCAGGTGACCACGGAGAACCGTCCTTGTTGAGGATCGTGTTGCCACGCATTTTTGGGATGGAGGCGTGGTGCAAACCGACGACCTCCCACATTTCCGAATAGCAGGCGGAGCCCGATGATCCTTCCTCGGTGTCGGTCTCGTACCGGAGGAAGCCGTCGTCCCGCAGCTCAAGCAGCCGGCAATTCTGCATCGCATAGCGTTTTGGCCCGCCGTCAGGATATTCGATCATCCGGATCGGCATTCCAGGCAGGATCTTTGACCGCGATCCATTGATCGCCAGGAAGTTGACAGAGGAGAGAAGCTCGCCGGTGATCGCCTTCGGCTTCACCGCGACGAGCGCGAAGTCGAGATCCTCCGCCGAGAAGAAAAGGGCGTCCGGATCAAACTCGAAAATGATGCCGCGAGCGACACCCGATGCCGTCTCATCATGAAGAAAGTTGGCGCCGGTTCCTCGTACCGAGCCGGGATCCGGAAATACGTGCCAGTTGGTCAGAAGAACGTTAGGTGAAACCATGAACCCGGTCGCAAACCCGACCGGATCGACCTTCGGATCGACGTTGGCCACGATGCGCGCGACCGGCCGGCCAGCGGCTCGGGCAGCATCGTCTGGCGGCAAGGTGTACCAGTCAAGGGTAGGGCCCATCTTGCGCTCGACGAACACCGGAAGACGGCCTTGTGCCTTCAGTTCGCTCGCCTGATCAAAGCTCGAACGGCGAGCGTCGTAGCGCGCCTGTTCCGATGGCGTCACTTGCGTCGTCGCAGGCGTTGGCGGCTGCGCTTTCCATCGTTTTGCAGCCGCAATCATTACCGCGCGGCGGCGCTCGTCGAACAAATTAGTCGCGGCCATGGTAGATTCCTCCGTCCAAGGAATAGGGGAAGTCAATAGAACTATATTTGACGATAGAAATTGAGAGATTGGACTTAAAACGATTAGCGTTCAAACGCTGTATGTTAAACGGCTAACAAACTTCACTCGCAGGCCTCTCGAATCGCGCTGATGCTCTAGAAATTTCTTTCAAAAATCCCAGACACCTCTTACATCATTATGCTACAAAGAGTAATGTGCGGTCAATGTGAAGAATAGAGTTCTCAACGAAGTTCCTAGGGCGGGATCGCTTGTTTGGTTGTCTTTGGCGGCAGGCGCTGCGGCGCCGGCCTGCGCCTAGGGGGCCTGAACGTCATTCGATCCCGTAGAGATCGCAAAGCAGCGCCACCGCTTCAGCAGGTGCAGAGCATTCTTGGGGGAGACGTCCATGACAGCGCGTACCGGACCGGACACGAAGTTGCGTGTCGCTCACTTTGTCGCCGCCGCTCGCCGGTTCGTTCCGGTCCTTCTCATCTTGCTTGGCGTTTCGGGCTGCGAAAAAAATCTCTTCCAGGCGCCACCTCATGGTGGCACTGCTGATGTGCCGCCGGCACCCATGACGGAAAGCGTGCTCACCCTGGTGGCGCAAATCCCGTATGGGACGCTAGTGCAAGCAGCGCAATCGAGGATACCGCAATCCGTTCCGGTGCAAGGAGATGGTCACATCGGATGTGTCGGTGTTCCTCAAATAAATGGAGGACACGTGGGGCATCATACCGAGTGCAAATGGATCGGTATCCGTGTTTGTGCTGAAGTACCTGACATTACCGCGCCAAGCCTTGAGTTTAAAGATCAATGCGCCGACTATCATGGGCACGCTGATATCAAAACGGATGGCCCTCTTGTCGTGGCCCAGGCGGGCAATGGCGTTCATGTCGAACAGCCGTTGTTTGTCGGGGGTCAGGCCGGCGTCGGCGGCGACCTCGCCAAACTGCTTTCGCTTTCCGGAAAGGACTTCGAGGCTCGGCTGGTCCCAGGCCTCGATCTGCAGCTCGATATGAACGATAAATGGTGCCCCGTGCTCGCGGGAACCCCAACCGGCAGATGGGTAAGCAGTGCTTCGGTAGAGGTCGTGGGCAAAAACTGCCTCGGCTTTGATTTCGGCAACCTGGGGCACCCCCAAGTCTGCGCAGGGCCGATAAATCTGGGACTGGCTGACGTGTTGAACGGCCAGATCAATGACCACCGTTCCAAGATACAGGATGCCATCGCCAAAGCTCTGCCCTGTGACGCGCTTCGGTCAAAGGTTGAGGCCCAATGGCACGCCATTTCGATCAAGATCGACCGAGCGGACAGCACGCCCGCCTATCTCAACATCGTCCCCACAGCGGCGAGCTCTTCGGGCCTGGTCGGTGAAGCGCAAGGCATGAAGATGACCGTGCGTGTCGCGGCAAAGACCAGTCTTGCCGCAGAACCAGTTGCCACGCAGTCCCAGCCTCTGCCGCCATTGGGTAAAACATCAGCCGATCGAAGTCAGGCCGATATCACCCTGCAAGCAACCGCACCCTATGGATTGCTGTTGGCCGAGCTGTCAAAGAACCTTAAGGGTCGCGATTTCCAGCAGCAGACGCCCGCAGGCGCCATCGATGTCAAGGTCGACGATGTTGATCTCTATCCTAGCGCTGGCTCTGTCGTGGTTGGCTTGAAGGTACAGGCAAAGCTGCCCGGCAAGTTCTTGAATACGACCGGCTGGGTTTACCTCTCAGGGCTGCCCCGGGTCGAGAAAACTGGAACAGCGATCTCGATCGATGAATTGCATTTCGCGACCGTCCTGGACAACGCCTTCTGGAAGGCAGCTCAATCCCTATTTGAAACCCAGATCCTAGCAGATTTAGAGGCTCATTCGAAAGTCGATCTCAACAAGCAGATCAACGACGCGTCCGATGAGATTTTGAAGGCCGTTCACAATACCAACGTTCCGGGATTGAAGATTTCCGCTGACACTCCGTCGATTGAACTTCTCGACATCACAGTCGGGCCGAAAAATCTGATTGCCAGTGCCCGCCTCAAAATGAATTTCGATATGGCGCTATCGGCTGATTTTGTAGGTCAGTAGCCCTTCTGCCGAACGAGCCGTGGCCACTCATAACGGTCGTGTCCCATCAGGTGGTGTAGCTCGGCGGTTACGAAGCCGCTCGCGAGCGCGCCGTTAGTAACGCGGTAGCGAGTGAGCGGCGTGTCGGTGGTCATCGGCGCTTTCCGGTAGGGTTTGGTTGTTGACGCCAACCCATTTCGGAAGGACCACCGATGACCGACGACATGATGAACCTGCGCACGCTCGTGGAGAAGACCCCGGATGCTGATCTGCTGCGCGAGATGATCGGCTTTGCCGCCGAGCGGCTGATGGAAATGGAGGTGGGCGCGGCCACCGGCGCCGGCTATGGCGAGAAGAACCCGCTGCGGCTCGCCCAGCGCAATGGCTACCGCGACCGGGACTGGGAGACGCGGGCCGGCACGGTCGAGCTGCGCATCCCGAAGCTCAGGAAGGGAAGCTACTTCCCGGGTTTCCTCGAACCGCGCCGCATGGCCGAGAAGGCGCTGACCGCCGTCATCCAGGAAGCTTATGTGCAAGGCATCTCGACCCGGTCGGTTGACGACCTGGTCAAGGCCATGGGCATGAGTGGCATCTCGAGCCAGGTCTCGCGGCTGTGCGAGGAGATCGACGGCAAGGTGAAGGCCTTCCTCGAGCGGCCGATCGAGGGTGATTGGCCATACCTGTGGATCGACGCCACTTACCTGAAGGTGCGCCGCGGTGGGCGGATCGTCTCGGTCGCCGTCATCATCGCCGTCGGCGTCAACGCGGACGGCCGGCGCGAGGTCCTGGGCATGGAGATTGGCACCTCGGAGGCCGAGCCGATCTGGACGCAGGCTGACACGTCGCGGCCTGCGCGGCGTCAAGCTCGTCGTCTCCGACGCGCACGAAGGCCTCAAGAGCGCCGTCACCAAGGTGCTCAGCGCGACATGGCAGAGGTGCCGCGTCCACTTCATGAGGAACGTGCTGGCCCATGCCGGCAAGAGCGGCCGCAGGGTCGTCTCAGCCTTCATCGCCACCGCGTTTGCCCAAGAGACCTCGGAAGCCGCCAGCACCCAATGGCGCGCCGTCGCCGACCAGATCCGCCCGAAGGTGCCGAAGCTGGCGACAATCATGGACGACGCCGAGCCCGACGTGCTGGCCTACATGACCTTCCCGAAGGAACATCGCGCCAAGCTCCATTCGACGAATCCGATCGAGCGTCTCAACGGCGAGATCAAGCGGCGCACCGAGGTCGTCGGAATCTTCCCGAACGACGATGCGATCGTGCGCCTCGTCGGCGCAATCCTGCTCGAACAAAACGATGAATGGGCAGTGCAGCGGGCCAGATATATGACTCTGGAAACGATCAGCCAGATGAGCGATGATCCCCTCATCAGCCTGCCAGCCGTGGCGCGCTGATCAGCCCGGCCCATGCCGGAGAGCACGGCGACCAATGCCGCCAGCTACACCACGCAGCGGGACACGATCCTCATAACGATCAAGAGGTGCAAATGACGCAATCGCAGCTTAGCAAGGTTTGGTTTGTGGTCAGTGCGCTTCTTCTCTATTACGCCCTGAATTCTTGGGTGGTAGCGCAAGGCGGGGAAGAGATATTCGGTGCAAAGCTGGTCATGAAGGGGAGGGTGCCTGCAGTAATGATCGCAATCCCGATATGTTCAATTTTGCTCGCACTAACCTCACTTGTTGGACGCGTCTATTCCCTACGCGCCGGCTCGAAATGGCATGACCGAATACCGGTTGTCGGCTTCGACGGGATCGATACGGGCTCGCGTGAAGGGCGCGTCTATCAAGGCGTGATGATTACAGTCTTCTCCCTGCTGCCCGCGATTGCGCTGGTCTATTTCTGGTGTACGTTCCTCTCCGCGACGGTAATGCTGAACGACGGCAAGAAGGACCCAGGCGCCAGCCTTTGGGATTGGTCGCAGCTTCGGACGCTAAACGATCCCGCCCGTATCTGCACTGAATTTCACAAGGAGCTGGCCGATCCGTGTATCGGCAATGCGACCGTGCTGCCGGGCCTTGAGCCAACAATCTTCGGCGCGCTAACCCTCGCGGCCATTGTCGTACTCGCAATGCACTGGCGTGCCGTAGTGAGCGCCAATTGCATGAGCCCCAATCGATCAATCACGGCCCACGGCAAGTAAGTTAGGCGGCAAGTCTTCGCGCTGCTACCGAGCGGCAGCTAGGGATGCAGCTCAGGCCATCAGCGGACCGCAACTGTCACTCAGTCGCAGGCGATGAAAGATGTTTGCGGCCCAGCAATACTTTGCAAACCGAAGGCCGGGAGTTCAATCCTCTCTCGCAGCACCAGCCCTTCCGAAGCAGCATCAAAACTTAGAGTTTTCCGTGGCTTCCGCCTGTGCGGACTGTTATGGGAATGTGCTCTGGTATGGCGGGAATTCGGTGGAGAATGAGGGGTCTATCCAAGCGCAACGGCTCTGACGTTTGGCAAGGCAAGTTCCGAATCCCCAGCGTCTCTGGGATCGGCGCGACGATTTGCTGTAGCTGCGGGCCTCTGGGATAGGCGGAAGCCAGGAGTTCACAAAGTCCCTTGGAGCGCGGGACAAGGGGGGCGCGACAAGAGGCTCGACACCTGGGAGGCCTGGCAGGGTCTTCTGAACACCGGCCCGCAGCGCCTCAGCCATCAGCAACTCGTGGCCCTCTCGGATACTGGGCGAGGAGTTCGAAGAGCCTATGTGCGGATTCTGCCTTGCCGTCACTCTGCAAGGCTGCCACAAGAAGCTGCCGATCCCCGTCAGTTGCAGCAAGTGAAAACAATCGCGTTTTTTCTTCTTCCGAAAGCACGGCTTTAATCCCCAACGCCAGTCACTCGCAGCCCTCGTTTACTTTGCTATGACGCGAGCGATCAAGACTGCCAAACTGCGAAGTAACTGCCACCGGTACTGCGGACGCCCATCCCGGCAGAGTCCCGCTCTGTTCCAGTTCCTCCCGCACTGCATCGTTAAAGACTTCGGGAACGAGCCAGGACAGACTGTCATAGAAGGGATGGTGCGGCTGCACTTGCTGGTCCGGCTCAAGGGCTATCGCCTTTACGATGTGCTGCTTCACCGTGAATCTGAGTATGTTGGCTAGGGCTGTCCTATCGATCAGCATCCGTAGCACGTCAGCGCACCGTTGCTGGGGACCTCCGCGTGAAAGGAAGGTATTGAGGGCCGCCGTAGCATTCGGCATCTGACGATATACAAGGTCCTGGTAGCGCCCTCCAGCCTCGTGGAGGAGCGTCATCGTGATCGCCACCAGACGGGCAAAGTTGTAGCGAGCCTCGGGGCTTTCCGGGGCCAACGGCAAGGTGTTGAACGCCTCCACCACCTTAGGCAACGCCATATGGTCGGCATACCAGTTCCCGTCCGTTTCTGCCTTCAACTCCTTCAAGGCATCAATCCATGGGCGTCTCCGGGCGCGAAATGCCTCAATGTCGGGCAGGAGCATGTTGCGGTAGTAGGGCAGCCCCCTTTTGGGAAACGTAAGGGCGTCGAAGCGGACCAGATGAGTTTCCACAACGGCCCCGGCTTTGAGCAGGAAGCACTTCAGGACCAGGGTCTTCTCGCGTTCCGATGCCGTGACCGCTTCCTGATCCAACGCGAAGGCATTGTTCTTGTGCCGTAGGATCACATCCCGGAAGGAAGACGGAAGATTCTCCAGGCGCGGCTCGACTCCGTGCAGTATCCAGACCAGCGGCATCCCCTTGCCCTCATAGAATATCCCCCGTTCGGATATCTCTGGCTGGAACGTGTTGGAGAGCTGGACTTCGCAGACGCATTCCGGGAAGCCCTTCCAATGGAAGCGGACATCGGGGTAGCGCCCACCCTGCCCATCGTCTCCGGCAATGTAGGTCCTATCGATTTCGACCGCCTGGAACCGAGCGTCCAGCCTCACTAGACGAGCTAGCTCCGCGCACAGGAATTCATGGGCGGCAGACACCTGGTTGCCCTTGTATTGCGCCGCGCGGGCTTCATCTGGAGTAAGTTTGGAGGCAGGGTGCCAAGGGCATCCGGCGCCTTCTCCCTGGCGATGCGCGAAGTAGGGAAAGCGGCGGGTGCCTTTCGGCCTTTCGGACACATAGACCAACCCGCCGCATCCAGGAAACATACAGACGGCTTTGAGACCGTTGGGGTCTCCGTTGTGGCCATCCGATATCCGGTTCCGAAGTGTCCGCCATTGGTCTTCCCGCATAGCGACTAGATCACTACTAGATACGACACCAGGAGCTGGAAGGATTAACGCTCCCCTTACTGTTCTTCTGAGATCAGGCAAATCGTCGGTCAGCATCGCGACTCAATCCTTGTTGCGGGAATGGTATCATCACCGACACAAGGTTGTGCGCTTCTACACGCTTTGAGGCGCGGACTCCTGACAGCGAAGCGAAAAAGGCACGCCATCATCTGGCCGCTACGGACTGTCGAGACCGATGGGGAAGATAGAGGCAAGGTCTTCCTCAACATCAATCTCAAATTCGGCGGCCAGCGCGGAGAGCTGCAATCCGAATGTAGCCCGTAGTTCCCCCAAAGCGACAAAATAGCCAGGCGCTAGGATACGTTCTTCACTGTGATGGTGCGGGCTGACAGGCGGCTGCCCGTAATGATCGCGAAGGCGAAATGCAATGTTTCGATAGTCTGGAGGCGCGTCCTCCAGAAAGTGACGGCTCGCGGTGCGCAGATGCCGAACACGACGGGCGACCCCGGAGTTCTCAGGAAGCTGGTTCAGGATTTCTGTAAGCTCATTCCGGATTTGGATCACCGACCGATCGACGTCGCCGGGCACCTCGAAGTGCATCGGCACGAAGAGCACGCGCCGATTTTCCAAAAAGTTGAAGAGTCGCAATATTACGGTTCTCTGTGCCGGCGGTGGATTCCAGCTTGTGCTTAGGCCAAGAAAGCCGATCCCAGTTAGCCTGCTTCGGATGGCGTCGAAGCTGCGCCGGACACTTGGCATCTCGACTTACCCCCTGCTGATTCCTGCCCGCATGATCGACGCGGCGGGACAAAAAGAAAAGACCACCCGATGAGCCTTGACACCCGCGCCTAGCCGGGCACCTTGACTAAAATGTGCAATCTCTACAACATCACGAGCAGCCAAGACGCCCTGGCGATTGTCGAGAAGCCGTCCACTCAGATCAAGTTTCCACAACAAACGCCTGCCCAAAGGTCGTTGTTCTAGGGGGCAGGGGAACATGTCATACATTCTTGAGGACTCAGCGAGAGCCGTCTCAGAGAACAGCATTTCCCGTCGCCAGTGTTTCGCATGTGGAGGCCCACCCAGCTCAGGGCGCGGCGAACATGTCGTTCCGCAGTGGTTGCAAAGGCAGTTCAAGCTAGCCAATCAGCGCCTTACCCTTATCAACCAAAGCTTGATACAATATCGACACTTAACGGTGCCCTGTTGCGTAGACTGCAATACGGGCTTCCTATCAAGGATAGAGAGTGCCGTTCAGCCGATCTTTCGACATGGAACACTTCAATCCATCACCGAAAAGATGGTGGTCGGGCGTTGGCTGGCAAAGATACTCATCGGCCTACTTGTCAAGGAAACTAGCCTGCTCTTTGACCGCGCGAGGCCGGAGAGCGGGCCGATTGTCTCCTCAGAATTTATAGAGGAACTGCATCATTGCCACTTCCTGATGCAAAGCGCTCGCAAGCCGACCGTATTCCGGTGTCTGCACGGTGACCTACCGTTCTCGCTTTACCACTTCAAGATTGCCGACGGAGGAGAAGACTGCTTCGATTTATCAACGAACATCTTTGGGCAGTCCGTGGCTGTAATGGCCGGGCAGTTGGGGGTTTGTTTCGTTAGCGATGGTGGGCTGCAAATGGAGGTCGGGCCGCTAGGACCCTTCAACCTCGCCGGGTCAACGGTATCCCGCACACAATTCAGAGAGCTGGCGGCTCGGGTGCATTACAAGGCGGCATTGCGAGATGCTACACATTTCTACGTGACCGCCGAGAGCCCAGAGGCTCTCCAAGTGGATCAAGTTAGAGTGGCCCCCTATTCTAGAGGTGTCCTACCGGGTACTGAGGAAGTCCGAATTTTCCGAGACTGGAACGACGAAGAATTTAGCTACGCCCTGACAAATGCCCTTCGCACTACGCGGTCAGCCTTGCTAGATGAGGCAACGGGACGGTGCGGTACTACGCTGTTTGATAAGGAGGGAAATCTCGCAGTAGTTTCATTCCAAGGCCGCCAGATGGGGTAACGGGCCTCTCGCGCCGGCTACCGAGGGGCTTTGGTCGAGGCGGTCGTCCCTCACAATGAACCACGGACGCTCCAGAAAGCTAGGTCCCCGAAGCTGCTGGCAGCACTGCCCATATTCTCTGCAAACCTTTCAACACTCATTCGGGCTTGATAGGCGGTTGGCGAGTGACGCTTGCGGATCAAGCCAGGAGAATGACTATGTTGACTGGTGTGCGTCCTACGACGCTCAAAGGTATAAAAAGTCTCGCTGCGCAACTGCGCAAGGAACACGGGATTAAGCATGCAATAGCGCTCGATCTTGCGGCTCAGGCAGCAAGTTGCGCGAATTTTCGGAACGCCCAACGCTTACTTGCCCAAAGACACGAGGAAGCCCCACGTCCGTACGTTCTGCTAAGCATTTATTGGTGCGATGACGAGCAGAAAGATGCCGGCGGGCGCGAGACCCTAAAGGTCGAACTTTCGCGATCAATTCTGAAAATCTGTGGGAGATATGCCCTTAAGAAGGTCCGAGGGTTCGGCAACCTTCGGATGGTCGCGGATGACCATTTCGTCTGCGATGCCCTGGCTCCCTCGCAGGTGTATGCCCGCGAGCGTCTATGCAAGGCAGAGCGTTCGATCCGCTTCATGGAATATACCGGGTTGCGTCATCCCCGAAGTTCCGAAGCTGACCCTAAAATTCTGCCCTAAGAAAAACTGCCAAATAGGGATCATGCCTCCGCTTGGATCGACCCTAACAGTGGCCAATTCATTTTAGTCGACGAACCCTACGGGAACGCCCCTGACGAGATTAAGCGGGCCGCTTGGGCCGCTCGCACGGGCTGGAAGCTCGTGAAGACTGCTTGGCCAGGAATGTACAGCCCTTACGATTGCGACCTCTACGTTGCTACGGACGCCAGATTTGGCTATGATTTGGACGCCGTTGTTGGAAAAATCGACGCCATGCCGGCTCCTTTGGTTGCTGAGAATTGGGCCGGGGAATCGTCTCCGTCGTGGGATACGTTCGTGAGCCCGTTGGCCAAGACGGTCCAAGATATGCGCCGAGCTAGGTGCCGCGGTATGGTCTATCCGAGTGCCAGCGCCACTTCCGTACCCTACTCCTACCAACTCGGCGCGACCGGGCGTCGGCCGGTCGGTGAACTTGGCGTCTCCAGACATCTTGAGGCAGGGAGCATCATCAAAGCAGTGTTGATGTCGCGCTATCGGTCCGGCGGAGTCTGGAATCGCCTAAGCCCTGTGCGCTCCACATTGGAGGACTGGTTGAACCTTGAAAAACGTCGAGGAGGGCTCGACGGTCCCGAGTTTTTCCAAGTCTACTATGGGGATACGGTCGCAAACAAAGACCACCTTGAAAAAGCGAAATCGCGAGAAGGTGTCATATGGATGCTTGGCGAGCTAAAGGCGGAACTCCAGAGGGCATATTCGAACTGCGCCCCACTTCGCCGGCAGCTCCATCGCATTGAGATGTCGATATCCCTGATTAAGAAAATGAAGCCAACGGGTAATTGAAGCTCTGGCGGCAGCGTGCAAATCGCACGCTGCCCGCTTTTCATTTCATCCTTATGAGCCAACCGCGAATTGGATTTCAGCAATTCAACGCGGTAAGGGTCTATGCATCGGCCTGCGGCCAGGTCAGTTTCCCCCGACCGACGCGCAAGGCTCTCACCAGCCGCGTGTTGCCTGGTAGGCGACCCGAAAAGAGCCTGGGTTTGGGATCGACCGCCGGTTTCCTAAAGGGGGCGACGCGTTGGTAGTCGGGCGTCGTCAGCCATGTCCGACCATCGCCCTCGTCGGTAACGATCCGATAGAGGCCGGCAGGCGGGGCAGCCGCGATGTCGAGTAGGCGCCTATACCGTTTGATCGACCACTTTTGGATAGCGCCGCTAAGAGCTTCAGTGCGGAAGCGCGCCCAGAGTGCGGCAGTCTCAGGGGTCGGCCAGTCGCCTGCATCGGTGTAGGCTGTGATCTCGTCAGATTTGAGCCACGCACGCATCTCGGCTGCCATGACGAAGGCCGGCTTGGCATCCTCGATCGCCGCCATCGCCGCTCGCCGCGACGGAAGACCCGCTCGGATCAGCATCGACATCATGAATTGCGGGACGCCGGTTTCGATCGCCGCGGCCGCTCCGCCCACCACTGTCTCTGGCGACCAACCAAGGGACATACGGCGGGTACGAACAGCTTCCAACGCCCAGACCAAACGATAGGTAAAGGCCTCTTCGACGGCCCGCATGTTCTGAGGTCCGATTTTGGCAACATCCTCTCCAGACACCCAGCTGCGCAGGATGGCTTTCCAGTTTGCCGGGAGCGCGTTCGCTTTGTCGGGAATGAAGGGCCGCATGAACAGCAGGCGTTCGCCGAGGCCAGCGAGGGCGTCGACAAGTTCCTCGATGTCACCACTGAGCGCTGCGGCATCGCCACGATCGAGCAGTTCAGCCAGCTGGTCGGCCATGGCGTCGATGGTGAGGCCAGCCTCAAGGCCGACGCCCATGGCGAAATGTCCACGCCGCGCCTGCGCCGTGGTATTCTTCCAAATGAGATCGGCGCGTGCTTCGAACACTTTGTTGTGCAGCGGGGCCACGTCTTCGTCTTCGCGGGCGATCTGGCGGGCCCATAGCGATCCCTTGAGCGCCTCGTCCAGGAGCTTGGGCAAGTCGGCGCGATCAGAATCGAGTGCTTCAATCAGCCCGAAGACGGTCGCATCGAGGCGTTCGACGATTTGCGAAAGTGGCTCCTCGTCGATAGTCTCCTCTTCGTCATCCTCGTCATCCTCGTCATCCTCGTCGTCTTCGCCGTCTTCACCGTCAGCGTCGTATTCGGCGCCGGCAGCTAGGCGATCGGCTACCGCAGCTTCTTCCTCGGGCGACCTCCAGGCTTCGCGAGCATTGGCGAGGTATTCCCAAGCATCATCACGATCCAGAACACCCTCGCGCGACAGCCGTTCAAGAATCTCAGCGACGATCTGGATGAGGCCGCTTTTCAGCGTTCGGGCCTTTGCGGAAGCGACGAGCTTCTTCCATTCCTTCTTTCGCCAGTCGACGTTGTCGAACATGACGTGGACGATAAGGCCTTCCACATCGACGAAAGCGCGCCCAGCGCGCCCGGCAACGTTCGCGAACTCCTCGCCTTTGATCTTCTCCGCCGCCCGATACAACGCAGGCACCAAGAGCACAGCTGCGTTGAGATTGAGACCCTGCGAGAGCGTGGGAGAAGCGACAATGACCTTCAGAATCCCCTCGGACAAGAGGACTTCTAGCTCGCGCAAGAACGGGCTCGGCAACCGGCCATGATGGATCGCGACGCCCTGCTTCAAACAAGCGACGGCGGGATGGTCTTGGCCCAGCCACTCCTTGCCGATCTCCAAGGCCCGAGCGATCGACGCCTCATTCTCCAGCAGCGAGTCCAGATAGCCGCGCCTGCAGAGGTCCACAACTTGCTTGCCGTAGCTCTCTACCCAATTCGCCTGGGTGGAGAAGATCAGAGTCCGCTTGCCCTGGCTTGCAAACTCCAATGCCGCGAACAAGGCAAGATGCGAGTTCTTGCGAGGGTAGGGGTTCTTCTCTCTCCCTCGCGCTGGTTTCTGCTCGACGAATTTGTCGAGAAACGGACCACCGTCGTCGAGATCGAGCCGGAGCAACGCATCCTTACCTCGCCAAGTGAGCGCGCCGAACCGCTGCCGCGTGGGGCGCCAGTCGGAACGCACCGGCTCGCCGGGTTCATCGGAGCGTATCCATGCGGTAAGATCGTTAAGTTCATCGCCGCTCGGCAGGATAGCGGAGAACAGACGATCCGGCGTTCGCCTGCGTCCACGCGCCGGAGCAGGCGTTGCACCAGTGTCTCGTAGCGGATTTCGCGCTCGCTAGGGCCGATCATGTGACCTTCGTCGAGGACGATCAGGCCGACATCATCAATCAGGGAGGGGTCGCTTCGCAGCGCGAAGTCGAGCTTCTCTGGCGTGGCGATGATGATCTCCCGGGAACGCAAGGCGTCTTCATCGTCAGCCGAAAGCCCACTAGCGCCATAAAGCGAGGAGACGCTGAACCCGAGCGGCGCAAAGGTCTTTCTGAAGGAGCGCTCCGTCTGTGCGGACAAGGCCCGCAATGGCGTAACGATCAGTACTCGGCGCGCGGACGATAAGGTCATCAAGGCCGCGATCTCAGCCACCCGCGTCTTGCCAGCGCTGGTCGGCAGGGCAACAACAAGGTCGTCGGTGAGGTCCGTGGAACGCCGGGCCGCTTCGCGCTGTGATGGCCATAGCTCCACCTCGGACGTCTTGCCAGCGTAGAGCGACGCGATAAACAGCCGACGCAAGTCCGGGTATTTCTCCTCTGCCCCCTCGGGTGGCTCAGTCGGCAGGTTCTGGTGCAATGAGTGCTGCCAAAGGTCGTCGATGAGATGACGGCACAGGTTCGTGATCCACCACAGCGGAACATTCTCCGCGTTGTCCGCCAGGCTTACCGCGGTGCCAAGCATTTCCCGCGCGATCTCGATCGGCTCGGACTCGCCCGTCTCAAGCGCGAAGTCAAAGTACGCCAGAGCGCGGCAGATCGTTGTGTTGAGGATTGTTGACACAACTTCGTCAATGTCAGGCTCTTCGTCCGCTAGCGCCTCGGCAAGCTGCTCGTCGCCGTGCGCTTCGTCATCCAACCACTTGCGTACGAAGCTGCGCAACTGGCTAAGATCGCGCAGAATCAGATGTCGGATCGCCATTTCGCCCGGCGACGCGTTGAGGTCGTCCGTCGTTTCGTTGAAGAGCGAATAAGCGACGGCTGAGAAACCGGCTAGGTGGTAAGCTGCGGCGGCGATGGTGCGGCGGAAACCGCGGTCGGGTGACTCGGCGTCGCCGTTGCGCACCAGATCCTCGAACACGTTGGCTGCGCGCTCGAAGGCTCTGTTGGTAAGATCCGACGCGCCAGCTTGAGCACGGAGAGCCATTGCGCCTCGAAGCAGTGCGAATCCGTGTTCGGCAAGATCGGTTTCGATTGTCGCCCCGAGTGGTGGCGCATTCGGCGGCAGCACGCCCTCCTCGCGCATGAGGGACCAAGCCGCACCGCGATAGAGCAGACGCCCGAGCACGCCATCGACGGTCGCGGCCGCCAGGAAAGTGGTCAGTTCGTCAATCGTCTCCAAGATCTTCAGCCTCTTGGTACATTTCCGCGATGAAGTCCTGGTGGTCTTCGACGTGAATGTTCACGACGTACTGGTCCCGGTTGCTCCCTGTTGCGTCGAGATCCTCGCTCCGTCGTATCCACCTTGGCCCAGTGCGGCGCTCCCCCTCCGGGAGATATCGATAAAGGTCGTTTCGTGCGGGGCTAACGTTCGACAATCGACAGCCATGATAACGGTTTAGTAACCGGCAAAAAGAAGAGATCGGCTGGTATACAACAAGCTCGTTCGCAGGATGACCAGAGCCGGGTCTGTTCACCAGCTATCAGATTCCACGAGGTGGACCTGGTCCCCGGGCAGCAGTGGCCCGCACGAAGATGCAGGCCGCAGGATGAATGCAAGAGACTTTCATGACGAAATCGTCGAGCCGACCCTAAAGGAATTTGACGCCGATTTCGGTAACAGGCGGTGCGCCTTTCTTGCCGTTGCTGTCGTTGATTCTCTGGTAGCGCATATCTATGCGGAAGCCACGCAGAACAACATCGACCCGTTCGACTTCCTCGGGGGGCGCTACGTTAGACGAAGCCAGAACTCGAATGGCAAAGTCGTCGAAAAAGATATCGACATCACAGACTTCGATGAAACAAACGGTCAAGGCGTCGTCTTCACGACAGCAATGTCATCCGATCAGCGAAATGACAGCTACTTCCGCCAGCGGATTGCAGATGGTTGCGACGCATTTCGGCTCATCCGAGACCTAGCGAAGGCGAACAAGCATGCCGAACTTGTCAAGCACAAGCCGCTGGTGTCATCGTCGGATCAGGCGATTTCAAAGCCGATGGGTTATGGACTGGGCAGGTACGGAAAGGGGCGTTTTGGCGGTGTCCCACAGATGATGATCCGGCTCAATGCCCCCACGACCGGAAAGGAAGAACCCGAGGAGGTCTATTTTGAACACGTGCTGCACGAAGCCTATTGCGTGGTAACTGATCTTCTAGGCGTGTTGGACCGGCGGCGAGGGCGTGAGCCGCGCGAGTACGCTTGGCACACCGCCAACGAACAGGAACTTTAACAGCCCCCCATGCCAGTTCCTCACACCGTAAGTGGGCCGACATGAATGCCTAGGCGGATCGCCTGCTACCGTTGGCGGTAGTATGCATTCCATGCCAGCCCGATGTCAGCAAGTGACCATTCCCGCCGTTTGCTGTAGGCAGGACTTTGGCGGGTAGGGCATCCGGACAGCCCGGTTTCCCGCTGGAACTTCATGAAACACGCCGTGGATTTCGCTTGCCGCGTGCCGTGGGTTGGATCCGGCCGGCACACCGGGGAGGGCCTTGAACCGGTCGAGCCCCTTGCGGAAGTTGTCGCGCGGCTGGGTCTGGTCGGTATGAGACGGGTGCCCAGTTCTGCCAAATCGGCAGCTGTCTGCAGTGACTCAGCATCCCAAAGCGTGTGGCCGAGACTAGTCGGGCCGGCTTCCACGTGAGGCGCGCCCGCTGGCCAGAAGGGGCGATCTCGCGCACCAATAACGAACGTTATCAAAGTCTGCGACGGCTGCTTCAGTCGCGAAGCGGCTGGGAAACAAATGCGGCCCTCCGCTCTGGCTCGCCCTGAATTTTTTGCGGCAGGACCCGTAAGTCTCTCGACAGCTAACCCTGTTAACAAACTGATTTGTTGAACGGGCAAGATTTGTTGAACGGGCAAGTCGTCGAAGCGGCGCTTGAGTCGATCGAACGCTTGCAATGAATACCTGGCTGGTATCGATGAACAGAAGAAACGCTACTTCAACGCTATTCTCAGACGGCCTCGCGACAGACTTAACAAGCCGGTCAGAAATTCTGGAAATGTTCGAATAATCTGCGAACTCGGAAACAGGAGCATACATGGAATCCCACAATAGCGGATGGTTCAATACCGAGGGTTGGATGCGCGAATACGCTGCCCTGCAAGAGCGGCAGCGGACGGAACAGCCACACGGCACGTCTGAGGATCACAGTGGTTTCGAGCAGCACCTAAGCCAATTGCAACTCGGTTCCTCTGGTACGAGCTCCGCTGAGGCCAGTTCGCCAGACAGCCCAGCCGCAGAGGTCCATAGAAGGAGTCTCCACACTGACAATCGCGCTATGACACGGAACCTGCGGGATGATCGGTTCGGCAACGCGCGCCACAGCCTAGACCAGCCTCGCGCTCACTTTGACAGCTCCCCTGCAGAGGTGTCGCAGTCTGGGTTACATGACAGGTTGTTCAGTAGCACGCGCTACACTGCCTCGTTTGAACCGCTGGCTGCGCCCACCAGGGATGACAAAAGCCGCGGTTTGTGGTCGCGTTTCAAATCAGAGATCGGAAAAACCTTCGGAAGCAAAAAGTCGTCGGGCGGTTCGGGGTCGAAATTTGTCCCTACAGAGCTTCGCATGGATTTCGCCAAACGCAGTCGCTCTTCCGCCAGCGGGGACATGTATCCCCAAGACGAGCGCCTCATCGAACTGTTTAAGGAAACAGTGCAAGCGTACGAAGTTGTTCCCGACGGCACCATCGGCCGAGGGGCCGGAAAGGTTCCCGCTCCGACCATCAAGGATAATAAGGCGGCTCTTGCGAGCTTTGCTCGTTGGCTGCGAGAAGAGAACAAGAAGCCGATGGCTCCTCGGCTTCTTAACGAGCCAAGGTCGCTGGCCAACGACGTCGATGAGTACATCGCACTCGGAATGGACCATCGTGACCGCCTCAGGTCGGCAATGTCTCATCTCCGGAGGCTTTCGCCTGACGGCCAAGTAATCCAATCAGCTGGCACTGGGCCCCGCCTGATGGGGCGCCAGTCAGCGAATCCTCATCCCGACGACGCTCTCATCATCGATGGCCTACTCAAACAAGAGCTAAGCAAGCTGGGGCCCCGTCCAACTCGCAAAGAGAGCAACCCCGCCTCAGCCATGGCTTCCAAGCAACGGAGGTTTAGCGATTGGCTCCAAAGGGAGGCCAGGGAGAGCATCGTGAGCCGAATCAACGGCACCGATCAGCAGCAAAAGTCGTTGAAGGCAGATTTAAAGGACTTCAGCAAAGCCACAGGACAGCAAGGCGCTCGACTGGATCAGATTCGGCAGTACCTAGGGGCTGAGAGTCAATCGACCAAGCTTCATCCGTATCCAGATGACGCCAGCGTCATCGATGGCCTGGCCAAGGAGCAAGTGAGCAAGCTCGGAAACGACTCGACTCGCCAGCAGAGACAAGCAGTCGCGAAAATTGCTTGGGAGCTACGCAGGTTTAGTGATTGGCTCCAAAAGGAGGGTAGGGGGAGCATAGCGAGCCGGATCAACGGCAGCGATCAGCAGCAACGTTCGTTGAAAGCAGATCACAAGGAGTTCGACAAGACCAAGGCACAAACCGCCGTAAGTCTCGAACGGTTTCGGCAGTACGCAAGCGATGGGACCACGACCGGGATCCAATCGATCAGCAGGTATCATCCATATCCCGACGACGCCCGCATCATCGAAGGGTTTGCCAACGAGGAGCTGATGAGGCTCGGGTCGGACGCCACCGCCCGACAAAAAAACGTGATCGGAAATATTGCTAGCGCGCAACGCGGGTTTAGTGATTGGCTCCAAAAGGAGGGTAGGGGGAGCATAGTGAACCGTATCAACGGCAGCGATCAGCAGAAGCGATCGTTGAAAGCCGATTTCAAGACTTACACCAACGCTAAAGGACAAAGCACCGTGAGTCTCACAAGGCTCGGGCAATACTTACAAGTCGTCGAGGCGAACGCTGCGCTGGGGTTGTCCCTTGAGCAGGCAAGCGGGCGGGAACCTGCCGGTTCGCAAACCGACAGTTACGATCAGTCGCAGCTTTGGCGTGACGCGGACGAGGCAGGAGGCCACGGGCCTGCCGGGTGGGACCGTCCGTCGTCGGGGCTGTCGTCGCATTCGAACGAACGCGCCGCATCGCAAGTGGAAAGTTACGATCAGTCGCGGCTTTGGCTCGACGTGGACCAAGCCGCGGGCCAGGGACCAGCAGGATGGACCTCTTCCTGGTCATCGCAGGAGGTGGACCACGCTGGGCGGGGGGAAAGCGCCGCCTCCCAGGAAAGCTATGATCAGTCGCAGCTTTGGCAGGAGGTGGACCAAGCCGGATGGCAGAGACCTGCCGGTTGGACCTCTTCCTGGTCATCGCAGGAGGTGGACCACGCTGGGCGGGGGGAAAGCGCCGCCTCCCATGAAAGCTATGATCAGTCGCAGCTTTGGCAGGAGGTGGACCAAGCCGGATGGCAGAGACCTGCCGGTTGGGACCGCCCCTGGTCAGGGCCGTCGTCGCAGTCGGATCAGGATATGGGGCCAACTCAGCCGTCCGCGTCAGCTCGGTCATCAGATATCTACCGCGGTCTTGAGTCCTTGGTCGATTTGCCGTCCACACCGGCCGAGTTGCGTGATGATGCTCACTATGAGCCGTTTCTGGGTACAGCCTCCGATGCTCAGGTTGGGGCGCTCAATCCGCAAGCCTCGTCTCACCGCAGCGGACGGGCGCTCGGCGCCAGGGAATGGCTCGGCGATGTGCATATCCAGGGAGATTACGAACTGCTGGCGCAGGAGCTGCAGAGGGACAATCCAGATCTCGCCGTCCGAACGCGGCTCGTCGATCCCCTGGTAGCTCATTACCATCTGCGCCTGGGCTCCGACAGCGTCGTGCTCAGGGCTTTCCAGCGCATCGTCTATGATCACAATGGCAACGATACAGCCGACTTCCTGTTCCTGCCTGTCAACGATGCCAGCGCTACGGATCCTGACCGCCGCGGCACCCACTGGTCACTACTGCTGGTTGACCGACGCGAGCGGGCAAGGCCGGTTGCGTATCATTACGACTCCGCCCGGCGGCACAACGACCAGCCCGCAGCACTGCTCGCACAACGGCTGGGAGCCCGCGTGGAGACAGTCCGCATGACCCAGCAGCGCAATGGCTATGATTGCGGGGTCTTCGTGCTCGACGGCACGCGGGCGCTGGTCAGGCGATTGGCGCAAAGGCGGCGGCCAGCCATGCTGCACCTCGACAATCTTGTCGTCGATCGGCAGGCACTGCAAAACCGACTACGGGGCTGATGTAGGATCTGCTGGCAGATTGAGGCTAGTGGATTGAATCTAACACTTGGTGCCCACGTTTGACGGCGGCGATGATTTTGTCGGGGTCGGCGGTCCAGGTGAAGGGTTTGGGTTGTCGATTGTGCTCTGCGAGGAAGCGGTTGATGGGCGCCTGCAGGTCGATGACAGAATGAAAGACGCCTCGCTTGAGGCGTCGCTTCGACAGCTTGGCGAAGAAGCCCTCGACAGCGTTGAGCCAGGAGCAAGACGTGGGGGTGAAGTGGAAGGTGAAGCGCTGATGGTGGTTGAGCCAGGCACGCACCTTAAGGTGCAGTCGCCGACGCCATTCTCGACAGGATTGTTCATAACGCCCACCGCATCGTGCTCCTGGGCGACAGCATGCGAAAGCAAAAGGCGGCGCCCCTCTTGACCAGCGCCGAAAACGGCGAAATCAATCACCCATGACGACAACCAGGCACCCGAGGACCACCACCGCCAAACTGTCCGGGACTTAGTGAAACACTGTCCGCGACTTAGCGGAATCCCAGTCCGGCTTTTGCGAAATACGCACAAGGAGGCCTCCGGTCTGGAAAACCTCAAGCCATGAGATGTAAAACACCTATCAGGTGCTCTGCGACGCATGGCCAAGGGACCGCTTTCATAATATTAGATTGCGCTAATCATTGCGTGGCCACCGGAACGCACAGAGAACAAAACGCTGTGGGAACCGCCAGCCCTGCCGGGCCTCAATTTCACTTCATTGGAGGGTGCTCGCCGCTTTTTCCAAGGCTTTCGACGGCCAGATCATCATGATCGACTCCCTGTGTCAGCGTTCGCCAACATGCGGCCAGGGCAAAAAGGGATGACGACGATGTTTCATGTTCCTGCCGGCGGGCTCACGACCAAGGTCACGCGCTCGTCGATGCCAAAGGCCGACCAGTCGATCTCGTCCTGACTGCCTGGCAGGCACATGACCGGAAGCCTGCCATGTGCAGAGGCTCATCCGTCAGCTTGTCGAAAGCCAAGCAGCATAGAATTCAGCCGCCAGGCCCAGCTTGAGCGGCAACGCGCTGGAGATCGCGCCGTCGGTATAGCTGTCGACGACCGTCCAGCCTTACGTCTCGGCATGGAGGCGGCAGAACCCCAATTGATCCTCGATCGAGGCGTCTCGCTGATTGTCCGATGAGTAGCAGGCGTAGAACGCGACCTTCATGCGGGGACCTCCTTACTCCGGGAGGCGGTTTCGCATCCGGCTGTCTGTTTCGGCTTGAACGAAGTCCCGTGCGGCTCGATTCGTTCGGCCTCTCGCGCGAACGCTCCGGTTTCATGGCCTTGCGGATGAACGCTATGATATGGGTGCGGGCACCACGCTTGTTCTGGTCGTTGGCAAAGGCATTGTACGATCTGTGTCGCTTGGTCATTGGGGAAACGGTATCGGCGATCTTGACCGTGGCCAGCAGATGTCCGATTTCCAAGCCGGTCAGGCCGTCGGCGGCCTCGCCAAATGCGTCAGCGATTGCTTGCAGCTGTGATTGCGTGAATGTCTTCATAGGCGTTCCCCCTCGGCCACTCGAATTATTGACGTTGCCGCCGGTTGCGCCTATTTATCGCCTCGGAGGCTTTGTAAGCGGAAACGCGAGCATTGCCTTTTTTATGCCGGTTTCAGCCCGGTAGGACGCAAGTTCTGAATGTGCTTGAACCCCCATATTTTTTCACCCCCTCCGTCTAACGGCTGAATCGGAGTCGTTTCACGCGGCAGTGGCGATAGTTCACCACGAGCGTCCGCTGTCATGCCTTTGAGCCGGAGTCCCCAACTGATGTTCCAGGCAAGCTGGATGAATGGTTCCGAACCAATGAGAACCTCGAAGGATTATGGTTTCTTCACGGTCGATGTGCCGAAATTCTGGGGGCCGCCGGAGACCATCTAGTGGGCGCCGGCTGAGGCATAGATAAGGTTGCTATAGCTCACTTTTTCCGCTATCATGAGTTATAGAAGGGCGCTCTATAGCTCATGGTATGGAATTGGGAGCAGGCCGACTGGCCGCATTTTACCTACGACAAGATGGCATTGGACCCGCTGGAAAGCGAGTTCCTATTGCGATCGGGCGAGTTCCTGGGCGTGTTTCGCCATGTTGGCCCCGATGACCGCGACCAGATCCGCATCGATCTAATCAGTGAAGAGGCCTTGAAGACATCCGAGATCGAGGGTGAGTATCTCAACCGGGAAAGCCTGCAATCATCCTTGCGGCAGCAGCTGGGGCTCGGAGGCGAGAATAGGCGCGTCCCGCCCGCCGAGCGGGGCATCGCCGAAATGATGGCCGACGTGTATCTGCATTTTGCCAACCCGCTCTCGCATCGCACGCTCTATGCCTGGCACAAGATGGTGATGTCAGGCGAGCGGCGCATCGAGACGATCGGCAACTATCGCCAGCATGCCGATGCCATGCAGATCGTCTCTAACCGGCTGGACAAACCCAAAGTGCATTTCGAGGCGCCGCCCTCATCGCGCGTGAAAGCCGAGATGGACGCGTTCACCATCTGGTTCAACGATACCGCGCTCAAGGGCAAGACTCCGCTTCCCGCGCTGACGCGCGCCGGTATCGCGCACCTTTATTTCGAGAGCATCCATCCGTTCGAAGACGGCAACGGCCGCATAGGACGTGCCCTTTGCGAAAAAGCGCTGGCGCAAAATCTGGGCGAGCCGAGCCTCATCGCGCTGGCCTACACGCTCGAGCGTCGCCGCAAGGCCTATTACGATCATTTGGAGGCCAGCAACAAAAACAACGCGATCACCGATTGGCTGATCTACTTCGCCAGCACAATCCTAGAAGCGCAGCGCGTAACGCTCGCCCGCGTCGAATTCTCCGTTGCCAAGGCCAAGTTCTACGAGCACCATCGGGGGCAGTTCAACGAACGCCAGGAAAAAGCCGTCGCCCGGATGTTCCGGGAAGGTATCGCCAGTTTCAAGGGCGGCCTCAGCGCGGAGAATTATATCGCCATCACCCAGGCGTCGCGCGCCACGGCGACAAGGGACCTGCACGATCTGGTTGCCAAGGGTGCGCTGACAAGAACCGGTGAACTCCGACACACACGTTACATGCTGAATATTCGTGACGATCGTGCGTAGATCCCATCAGCGGATGACTAAGTCTGTACCACCGCGCGGCGGTCGAGCGACTGCGACAGCACGGCCACCATGACGGCCAGAAGCGCGAGCGCGGCGCCCACCAGCGGCAGGTTCGCGTAGGATACGCCCCAGGAGATGGCGAGCCCGCCGATCCAGGCGCCGCCGGCATTGCCGACATTGAAGGCGCCCTGGTTGAGCGTGGCGGCAAGGTTTGGCCCTTCGGCGGCCGCCTCGACGACGCGGATCTGCAGCGGCGGCACGACGATGAAGATCAGCATGCCCCACAGGAAGACGATCGCCACGGCCACGCTCGCGATGGCGCCGAACTCGGTGAAGACGGCGAACAGCAGGGCCATGGCGAGCAGCGTGGTGATCACAGTCGGCATCAGCTTCCAGTCCGCCAGCCTGCCGCCGATGATGTTGCCGATGGTCATGCCGGCGCCGAACAAGAGCAACACCCAGGTCACGGTCGCCGTCGACAGGCCGGACACGTCGGTGAGATAGGGCTTGATGTAAGTGAAGACCGCGAACAAGCTGGCGGAGGCGAGCGAGGCGATCAGCATCGCCAGCCAGACCTGCAGCTTGCCGAGCACGCGCAATTCGCCGAGCAGACCGCCACCGCTAGGCTCGGCGACATCCGACGGCACCAGCCAGGCGATGGCCGCGACCGAGACGAGGCCGATGCCGACGACGGCGAGGAAGGTGTCGCGCCAGCCGAAGGCTTCGCCCAGCGCCGTGCCGGCGGGAACGCCCAGGATGTTGGACAGCGTCAGGCCGGCGAACATCAGCGCAATCGCGCTCGCCCGTTTGTTGCGCGGCACCAGGCTCGCTGCAACGACGGAGCCGATGCCGAAGAAGGCGCCGTGGCCGAAGGCGGTGAAGACCCGCGCCGCCATCAACAGCCAATAATTCGGAGCGATGGCGCAGAAGAAGTTGCCGATAACGAAGAGGGTGGCGAGGCCGATGAGCACTGGTTTGCGCGGCAGGCGGGCGGTCGCCATGGCCACGATCGGCGCGCCGAAGACGACGCCCAGCGCATAGCCGGTGACCAGAAGGCCAGCCGAAGGGATCGAGACGCCAAGGTCGGCCGCGACCTCCGGCAGCAGGCCCATAATGACGAATTCGGTGGTGCCGATGCAGAAGGATGCTATGGCAAGCGCTAGGATTGGCAGCGGCATGGGACGTCCCTGCTAAAACGGTCCAAGACCGAGATTGTCTGGACGGCCGCGATGCACGAGCTCCACCATAGCAACACTGGAATCAGAAGAAGGAGGGCGGCCCTTTTTCGAACACAGGCCGGGCTGTTGAGGCGGGCGGCGTCTGAGCGACGGTCGTCAACAGGACTATTCTGGCTCGGGCGACCTGACGTTTCTCTCTCATGGGCAACTGTGGAGGAAACGAAAACATGATCAGCTGCCGATGCCGATTGCCTCCGCGCAAGTTGAGGAAATCTTGGCGAGAACTCCGGCGGCTTTTTTTCGACACTAGCCGTTCGCCACGGCCTCACATGCCTGCGCCCGCGAGCACGGTTCGGTGTGGAAATCATGTCTGTTCTTGCTGTTCGCCGGGGACCCCCCGGTGAACACAGGATGACGAGGTTGGCTGACCTGGCGACTCTAAACATTACAGCGCTGCGCTCCAGTCTGGAGCTCAATGCCCCTGATGCTGCAAGCAAGCGCTATGCCACCTTGGGATCTTGTCCCTGTCTCAGGCTCCCCGAGCTATAGGCGTTGAACGAGAAAGCATCGTGCCCTGCTCGCAGAGTCGCCTCGACAAGGCTATGGTTCTTGTTATCGAGCGCAGCGGTTTCCACCGACTTGCCGTGCTCTCTTGCCAATGGCCGGCACGCGGCTGAGCGATCTCATACGCATCGCATGTCTGCGCCACATGCGGTCTCTGATGCCATACTGCCTTGGGATTTCGGTCATCGGTTTCGACCAGACCAGATCGTGAGCTCGGCCCGCGTCATTCTCAGCACGTATCTTCCTTCTCGTATCAATCGCCAGCAACGTGAGCCAGCCTCTCGGCAATTTAGACGCGCTTGGCCTTACCTCCGCCT